>JBOFMR010000239.1:0-1808 GCA_051658485.1 Phocaeicola sp. | reverse complement strand
AACTTTCGTAATCGTGAATCGTGTCAATATATCGGCAGGTAAAACAACCTGAGCTAAAAGTAGTAATCCGTGTGTATCCATGCAGCAAAGATAATAATTTTAAAAGGAATCCCCAGGGTTTATCGGGTGAGCCCTTTTTTACTCCTGAATAAATAAACAACAAGAGAGCGCTGCTATGAATTCATAACAGCGCTCTCCTTTAATTCATATAGAGCGATATAACATGTATAAAAAACTCTATGCAGATAGTAATGCCCCCTCCCTCAACAAAAAGTAAGATAAAAACCTGTCTTGAAGGAAGAGAAGGTTATTACTTAGTCGGCACATATGGAGTTACATCCTTATTCGCGGTTTGATCCTGTCCCCATTTACTTGTCCACGTAGTCATTTGGGCAGCTGTAAGCGTTAGAATCATTTCTTTACCTGTCCCACCAGCATCCTTTTGACCGCCACATGCTAGCTCGGAAAGATTAGCAATCGTATTAATATCCAATGCGTCTAGTTGATTATAGCAACATGCTAGGTTGTTCAACGCTGTGTTCTCACTTAAATCTAGTACTGTTAGCTTATTATTAGAGCAGTCAAGAGTGGTCAAATTGGTACAACCATAAAGAATCAAACTACTCATTTTAATATTAGAGCAGTCAAGAGTGGCCAATGAAGCACAACCCGTTAAATCAAGCGTAGCTACTTCTTCGTCAGACTTAAAAGACAACTCAACCATGTTTTTCACAGAAAAAAAATCAAAAGTTGGCGCTAGCTTTGCGTAGTCCCCTACTAAGAGTTTTATAGGCTTATTATCCACACGGGCAATCGATGTCAATTCTAGGAAAAAATCACCAATATTAATAGAAAGAAACTCAACGCCCCCAGTCACCGTTACTGATTTCAATCCTGGAGAATCCATAAGATAAAGATTTCCAACAGAATTAGGTACACTAATATCTAATGATTCAATAGTGAATCCACTTAGAGCGATCCCTACAAGACCTGTAAAAAGATCTAATCCTGCAACGTTTTTAACGCCCGCAAGTTTAGGATCCCCATCTACTGGATCCGTTGTAAGCATTAACATTTTCAACGCCAATCCTTCCGACGTTGCAACATAGTTAATTCCATCTTTGTCTTTTTCTACATATCCTGCACCTACCAAGTATTCAGCAAGAACAGCATCAGGTATATTAGAAGTTGGAGGAGCTGGAGGAGTTGGAGTTGGGTCGACATCTGTCTCTGCATCCCAGTCATCAAACTTAGTATCAAACTGAATCATCTCTTTTTGGTCAATAATGGGGTCACCACCATCATCATAACCACCATTACCAGTACCGAAGTTGATAATATAGTTAACCACTTGATTCATATTAAAAGCAACATCTACTGGAATATAAGCTGTAACTTGATCTTTAACTTCAGAACCTTTACCCACAATCCAATCACCAATTGTTGTGTTTTGCAACGAGTAGACCATCTTGATGTAGCTATTTACTGTATTCCCTGTAAACAATCCCGGTGCTGGATCAGAAACATCCACCTTATCACGCTCTTGTGGAATAACCAAAGTAGCACCATCCGTCGCAGTAACATTTATAGCGTCCGTACTCACGATAGGGCTTTTTGTCTCATCAGAAAGTGCAATCGCAAAGCCGACGTTTTCATCTACCGTTTTGTCCCAAGCCCCCACTTTCGAATCTCCAGTAGTATAAGCAAAACTACCTTCACTACCCAAGTTGTGTAGAGAGAGTTCACTAAGATACAACGCTTGGTTGGGCTGAACTTTAGCAGAAAACTTAACCTTCGTCAACGCGTGG
>JBOFMR010000238.1:0-1720 GCA_051658485.1 Phocaeicola sp. | reverse complement strand
GCAGGTGAGCCGGAATTAAACGCTATGAAAAGGTTGTGGAAAGAGTGGGACGTACGATTGAGCGCTACCCGTCTATTGCACGATTCTATACCATATCCTATATTAAAAACAGCGAGACGCTTACAGATATGGAGGGGTGTTTACAACGCATGCAAACCTTCTTTGCCGAGATTCCCTACGTGCTGGAAAACAAAAGCAAGAAGCACTGGCTCACCTGCAAAAGTTGTGGAATGACGTTCTTTTTATTAATTTTGCTCCCTATAAATTAACTGCGTTTTTAGCATGCTCATTACCCTTTTATAAAGCCTTCTTCCCGAAGGTATATTGTCCGATTTTAAAGTAACTGATGTTCAAAAAGGCTCTACCTTCTTAGAGATTTATTTGGAAGAGAAGCACGATACCTCCTGGTTTGAGGGTAATGCTAAGCTTTATTCCAATGGCTTTCATAAATCAATTACATTAAAAGATTTTCCTCTTCGCGACCGTTCTGTTTTTCTGCATGTGCGTCGTCGCAGGTGGATTGACACTTCTACCAACTCTGAGGTGAAGCGTGACTTCTCTTTAGCCGCTGATGGCACCCGTATGACGCAAGAGTTTGCGTCTTTTTTAAAAGGTATATCTTGATACCAACCCCATTAGCTG
The DNA here is from genome assembly GCA_051658485.1 of Phocaeicola sp. Classification (GTDB taxonomy): domain Bacteria; phylum Bacteroidota; class Bacteroidia; order Bacteroidales; family Bacteroidaceae; genus Phocaeicola. The sequence continues at coordinate 1,078 of JBOFMR010000238.1, read as the reverse complement.
TGCCGTTGTTGCTAAACAGTACAAGCTAGATGCAGAACAGCTACAGCGACAATACAAAGAGCATTTAAGTAATTTCAATGAGTGGAAGCAAAAGAGTCATGCCGCTGATTACATTCTGTATAAGCCCAATATGGGACCTAATTTAAGCATTGACGAAACCTCTCTTTCCAATGGTGAGCTTTATACAGTACTCACAAATCGTGATAGAAGAACAGGCGATAAGTGCTTAATAGCCATGATAAATGGAACAAAGAGTGATAAAATAAGAGAGGTGTTACTGAAGATACCCGAGGTTTCGCGTCGCAAAGTGCGTGAAATAACGGTTGATATGGCTGCTAATATGCACCATGCCATAAAAAGATGTTTCCCTAAGGCTGATATTACTGTGGATCGTTTTCATGTACAAAAGCTAGCGTTAGAGGGAGTGCAGAAAATTAGAATTGACAAGCGTTGGGAAGCTCTTGACTTAGAGAACCAAGGAATGAGCAAAGCTAAAGAGCAGGGAGAGAGCTATAAACCTGAGGAGTTTGAGAATGGTGATACTTTAAAACAGCTCTTGGCGCGTTCTCGCTATTTGCTATTTAAGTCCAGAGAAAAGTGGAATGATGTGCAAAAACAAAGAGGTAAGATACTTTTTCGACTCTACCCAGAAATAGAACAAGCGTATAACCTAACCCACTCTCTACGCATAATATTCAATCAAAACTCTCTCAAAGATGTAGCACGAACCAAGTTAGCGCATTGGTACAAAGAGGTAGAAGCATTTATCGCTACCACAAAGCCCACTAAAGATGAAGCTAAAAGCAAAAAGAGAAGCAACGATGAAAAAGAGAAGCCAAAGCCAAATCCTTTCCACTCGATTCTAAACTCAATTGAATCCTATTCAGATCAAATCTTAAACTTTTTCAACAACCGAGCAACGAACGCATCGGCAGAATGCTTCAATGCAAAACTAAAAAAGTTTAGGGCAGATGTAAGAGGGGTGAATGATGTAGTATTCTTCTTGTATAGAGTGGCGAATATCTATGCTAAGTAAAGGGCGTTAACAATTATTGTCCACAACTTTTGCAGGTGAGCC
>JBOFMR010000237.1:0-1279 GCA_051658485.1 Phocaeicola sp. | reverse complement strand
TTTGGTTATTCCACAAGAGCGTACAAAGGTAGATGTTTCTACTCCAGACGATCACTTGTTTTCAAAGAATACAGTAAATAGCTACATCAAGATGGTCTACTCGTTGCAAAATACAACAACTAGTGATTGGATTGTGGGTAAAGGTCCTGAAGCAGAAAATCAACGTGTTGCTTATATTCCAGTAGATGTTGCTTTTAACATGAATCAAGTGGTAAACTATGTTATCAACTTCGGTACTGGTAATGGTGGTTATGATGATGGTGGTAAACCCATTATTGATTCGGAAAAGATGATTCAGTTTGATACTAACTTTACTGACTGGGCTGACGAAACGCCTATCGACCCAACTCCAACTCCAACACCTCCAACACCGACTTCTAATATACCTGATAAGCTATTTGCTCAATATCTATTAGAGCAAAAAATGATCAAAGAAGATCCAGCGGGTTCAGGTAACTATGTTGCATTGAACGATGAAAAAACGGGGGAACCATTTGATGAATTGATGATAGAAGCCGTATATGAATCTCCTGATTATAGTGGAATCACGAGCGTTGTAGGGATAGAACTTTTCCCTGATCTAGAGTCTGTTATGCTGTCGGGTATTAACGTTACTTCAATAGATCTCAGTAAGAATAGCAAGATAGCTATGCTTATGATTACAACTACTCCATTTTTGAAATCAATAGTGGCTACCGGTTTTCTTAGCACACCCTGCACTATGCAGATTCATGATGTTGCTGAGCTCTGTTCTTTGGATCTCTCAGGATCGTTTATTGAAGTAATAGAGATTTTTAATGCTCCATTACTTGGTTCAAATATTAGTTTACCAATTCTTGCTGCATTGAAGACTTTTGGATATAATACGAGTGGCTTAACTTCGTTTGATTTTGACGAATTACCTACTGGTCTAACAACTCTTTTTTGTTATGGCAATCAACTAAGCGAATTGGATATTACTCGTTTTAAGGGGCTTGAAAATTTAAGCTGTGGTGAACAAGTGAATCACCAAGGAGCCGAAGCATATTTGAACTTAACGCTCACACCAGTGCAAAAGGGCCAGTGGGAAGATGATGGTGGATGGAAGGACGGTTCCAATAATAGTAGAGTAAACCTAATTCCCGTCCCCTAAAGAAATCATTTTACAATAGTATCCCCCTTCAATAGAAGGAACTAGATTGTTTTTATTAGAGGAGGATCTCTCTTAGTATCTCCATAGAGTAGCTTTAATAGCTATTCTATGGAGATACTTTTAAAAGGAGGGTGCTGTTTGGTTCAG
>JBOFMR010000236.1:0-1387 GCA_051658485.1 Phocaeicola sp. | reverse complement strand
TAAAGGTTCTGAAGTTGAAAATCAAGTTACAGCTTATATTCCAGTAGATGTTACTTTTATTATGAATCAAGTGGTTAACTATGCTATCAACTTCGGTACTGGTAATGGTGGTTATGATGATGGTGGTAACCCCATTATTAATTCGAAAGACATGATTCAGTTTGATACTAACTTTACTGACTGGGCTGACGAAACGCCTATCGACCCAACTCCTCCAACTCCTCCCACACCAACTTCTAATGTGCCTGATAAAGCATTTGCTGATTTTTTAGTAACAGCGGGATATGTAGAAGCAGATACGGAAAAACCTGGAAACTACGTTGTGACGGCTAAGGGGTTGGCTTTGACGGAATTATCAATAGCTTCTGATCCAGACGAAGGCGTTGATGTTGATAAAATTGAGAGCATTGTAGGGATTGAACTTTTCCCTGAGCTAGAGGCTTTTATGGTGGTGGGTACTAAAGTTGCTTCAATAGATCTCAGTAAGAATAGCAAGCTAAAGATGCTTGCTGTTATGAATACTCCACTTTTGAAATCAATAAAGGCTACCAATTTGGGCAGCCTAGACGAAAGTGTGATGATTCAAAATGCTGATGAGCTCCGTTCTTTGGATCTTTCAGGATCAACTGTTGAATCAATACAGATTGGTTCTGCTCCATTACTTGGTTCAAATATTAGTTTACCAAATCTTAGCACACTGAAGGGTTTTACTTATATTACCAGTGGATTAACTTCGTTTGATCTTGACGTGTTACCTTCTACTCTAGAAACTCTTAGTTTTCATAGCAATCGACTAAGTGAATTGAATATTACTCGTTTTACGAATCTTACATTCTTAGAGTGTGGTGCTCAAACGTCTGATGGGAGTATCTCTCAAACTTTGAACTTAACACTTACAGCAGCGCAAAGGGTGCAATGGGATGAACAATGGAGTAAGCAGCAAGTAGAAAATGCTGACGTAAACCCAATTCCCGTCCCCTAAAGAAATCATTTTACAATAATATCCCCCTTCAATAGAAGGAACTAGATTGTTTTTATTAGAGGAGGATCTCTCTTAGTATCTCCATAGAGTAGCTTTAATAGCTACTCTATGGAGATACTTTTAAAAGGAGGGTGCTGTTTGGTTCAGACCAAGCGGTGCTCTCTTTTTTTTGTGGAACTTATGTGGCTTTTACCCCTTTGCACCCTGCCTCTATCTTGTTTTACCTTTGCTACCGCCCATCTTTTCCCAATTCTCCCTCCCGAGCACCTTACACTCTGGCTCTATCACATTTTACCTCCAGTATTCTTTTCCTCTATCACGCTTTTATAGCCTAGTGCTGTTATCTATTCTCTCTGCCATCGATCTCTGTAAGCAAACCTATTTTCGAGTAGACCCTATCTAAAG
>JBOFMR010000235.1:0-5452 GCA_051658485.1 Phocaeicola sp. | reverse complement strand
TAGGCCCATTCTGTTGAGTTTCTTACAAAATCATTAGCCAATGAAAAGACAAGCCCCTTTTCAAGGAATCTAAACAACTTATTGATTATCAGATAATATAATAGCTCGTACCTTTTTTAACCGGACAGCAATAAAAAAGTATAATGGCTCACCCGATAAACTCTGGGGATTCCTTTGTGGACAATGATTGTTTATATCTTTACTTAGCCATATTCCCCACTCTATATAGAAAGGATGGTACATCATTCACCCCTCTTAAATCTACCCTAAACTTTTTTAGCTTTGCACTAAAACATTCTGACGATGCATTAGTCACATGGTTGTTGAAGAAGTTCGGCTCACCTGAGAAATTTGGCTCCAAGTAAAATGGGGCCAATAAAGATTCTTCAGTGAAGATTTGGTGAAGACGATTATCGGCTCTCTTCATCATAACCTATTGATAGTCAGAGTGTGTGAAGGTTTGAAGTTTTTTTTGCTCTTCTATTTTAAGTAGAAGAGAGTTTCAGGCTCTCTAAAAGGGTAATAGTATATTAAAAAAGAAATTGGTAGGCAGATGACAAAATGAACAAAAAGAGTACCATCCCACAACTTTTACGGGTGAGCCAATATTATTGCTGTCCGATAAAACTTAAGGCCATAGTCGCTTGATTTTCCTATAATCGAATCTGATAGAGGGCAAATGAGTTTCCATTTAGGTCTATTCTATTGAGTTTCTTGAAAAACCATTAGCCAACAAAAAAAGAGCTCCCTTTTAAAGGGGGCTCAGCAAGTTGTTGATTATCAGATGATGTAATGACTCGCTCCCTTTTTCCTCAGATAGCAATAAAAAGTATCTAGCAGTTGATCTACGAGAGGCTCTACTAGTTTATAGTAGGTGGATAAACCTTGCTTTTGAACAGCTTCATTGGCATTAAGAGAGCTCCAGCCCCAAATGCTCTCGCAGCTTTTGCAATGCTGGATTCTTTTTTGCCATCAGCTGATAGCGTTCTAAATGGCTGTATGCTCGTGTTTGCTCTTGCATCTCACTCACTCGAATTCTCATCTCTACTTTTCTGTTTTGTAGCTTCTCTCTTAAATAAGCAAGTATGGAGCCCGACATTTGATTTAGGTATTTTCCAACCATTTCATTGTCTACTACTATTTCAAAAGTCACTTCATCAACCAATTTAGGCGTAATGTTCATCATACGAGCTGCATTGGCTTTCTCCTCTTTGGGTAGAGTAGATGCATAGTCGCGCCAATGGAAGCTTAAATCTTTTTCATTGAATTTTTGCTCATTGTGCGCAGCTCTATTTTCTATGACAACGGTTGTCCTTTTTTGCTGTTCAGTTGATTCTGCTCCTTTTTTCTGCTCACTCAGTGGGCGACGGATGGAAATTCCTATTTGACCCGATTTCAGTAGAGGTGCCTTTCGTTGCTCTTGGTGCCCTGTAGGCAGTGAAGATAGAGCTTGCGGGCCTACTGGGGTTGTTCCTGTTGCTGGTGTTGTAGATGCAGCGGCCACCACTGCCTGAGGCTGTGTGGGCATAGCAACACTTACGGTTGCTTGCTGCTTGAATAGGGGTTTAATCTTAGTAGGGCGAACCCTACCACTCTCGTCATCAGGTAAGGTGAGCTGTGCACATTGAATCAGTGTAAGCTCTACTAGCAGGCGTTTGTTCTTGCTGGTTCGGTAGCTCAAATCACAGTCATTGCACAACTTCATGGCGCGATATAAAAATTTAGGGTCACAAGTTTGTGCTTGTGCTTGGTAACGATCTCTTATACTTGTCCCTACTTCTAGCAGTTGTAGTGTAACCGCATCTTTGCTAACTAAAAGGTCGCGCAAGTGCGAAGAGAGTCCTGTTATAAAGTGACTTCCATCAAATCCCTTTTTCAGTACCTCGTTAAAGAGTAGCATACTCTCCGGTACTTTATTGCCTAGTAAATAGTCTGTTAGCTTAAAGTAGTACTCATAATCCAATACATTTAGATTCTCTATGACACTTTGATAGGTAATTTTTCCTCCTGTAAAGCTAACAACTTGGTCAAATATGGAGAGTGCATCTCTCATTCCCCCATCTGCTTTTTGGGCAATGATAGTAAGCGCCTCGGGTTCGGCTGTAATCTCCTCCTCTTTTGCTACGTGTATCAAGTGCTCCACAGTGTCTTGTACCGTAATGCGGCTGAAGTCATAAATTTGACAACGGCTTAGAATCGTGGGTAGAATCTTGTGCTTTTCTGTAGTAGCTAATATGAATATGGCATGGTGAGGGGGCTCTTCCAAAGTCTTTAAAAAAGCATTGAAAGCGGCAGTTGAGAGCATATGTACCTCATCAATAATGTAAACTTTGTATTTCCCAATCTGAGGGGGAATGCGCACTTGTTCTATCAATAGGCGAATGTCATCTACTGAGTTGTTAGAGGCAGCATCGAGTTCATGAATGTTGTATGAACGTTGTTCGTTAAAGGCTAAGCAAGATTCACACATGTTGCACGCCTCCCCATTGCTGTGAGGCTCTAAACAATTGATTGTTTTAGCGAAAATACGTGCACAAGTGGTCTTTCCTACACCACGTGGACCACAAAAGAGATAGGCATGTGCCAGCTTTTGAGTGGCAATAGCATTTTTTAGTGTAGTGGTCAATGCTCGCTGACCCACAACCGACTCAAAGGTTTCGGGGCGATACTTGCGAGCGGATACAATATAATTTTCCATATGAGGCTTATTTTCTTGATAGAGGGTCTTGCAAAAGTACATAAAATATAGGGTATTATAAGCTGTTTACTTGAAATATTTCTATCTTTGCAACTATGAAAAAAGATTTAGAAAAGATAGGTAAAATACTCATTTATTGGAACTATGCAAGGCGCCATAAATATTTGGTGACCCTGCTCAGCTTTCTTTTTATCATTGTTTTTGTGGATGATCACAACTTGATTCGTCGTGCAAGGCAGCAGAAGGAGATCAGGGAATTAACTTCTGAGATAGAGCGTTATAAGCGTCTTTATGATGCGGATACGCAGACTTTAAAAGAGCTAACAACCAATCCTGATGGGTTGGAGAAAATTGCTCGTGAAAAGTATTTGATGAAAAAACCAAATGAAGATATTTACATATTCGAATAATAATGAAGAAATTGCATGACTTATTAAGCGGGATAGGGGCTGTTGGAGTTCTATCTGGTGCATTGCTCCAAATAACCCAATGGAATTACTCCCCCTACATCTACCTAGTGGGTGCCATCCTATTTGCCTATGTACAAGTGGCAAATGGTTATGAAGGTACTGACTTAACTATCCGTCGTTTGCGTAGACAGCAGCTTATAGGGGTTTTGTTGCTAGTAGTGACAGGGGTCTTGATGCTTACCACGAGTAAAAATGAGTGGATACTTTGTTTGACAGTCTCCTCTATATTGCAATTGTATACTGCATTTCGTATACCGTATGCGTTGCGGAAAAAAGATAAATAGGCTCTGCTTGAATGGATCTGTTTTAATTTTTAGAAGCTCTCATCGCCCACTGCGATACTAGCAGATGATTTGTTTTGATTGTGGGCATAGAGTCCTACTTGTACAAATCTTTGTTTTAAGAAGTTGATGCATATTGTTTTTTCTGGGAGAGGATAAAAGCATAGCTTCTGCTTGTCTGAAAGTGGTGAGTAGGGAGTAAAATTTCTAAAGTTGGAATAAAAGTCAGCGAATATCCTTTTTTGAATCGACTTCTATCCGTAATAAAAACAGTTCCGTTTGAACTCTCATCATTGGAGTTTAAACGGAACTGTTTTTTATTGATATACTTTGGTTATTGATTATCCTCTATAATAGTCATCTCATCTATTAAATGTTTGGCTCCTGCGAATTTTTCAATAATAAAAAGTGTGTATCGAATGTCAACACAAGCAGCTCTTTGTAGTTTAGGCTGGAATGCAATGTCTCCAGCTAATCCTTCCCAGTTGCGGTCAAATCCTGTTCCAATTAACTCGCCCTTGGCATTGAAGATGGGTGATCCAGAGTTTCCGCCAGTATTGTCTGTTCCTGTGATAAAACAGACGGGCATTTCACCATCCTCCTTACGGGCATAGCGTCCAAAGTCTTTTTGCTCGTAGAGTTGTTTTAATTTAGCGGGTACTATGAATTCAGGGTTATTAGGGTCTTCTTTCTCCATAACACCCTTCAGTGTGGTGTAGTAGAGATACTCAGCGCCATCGGCCGGTTCGTATGAGCCGATTTTACCATAAGTAAGTCGTAATGTAGCATTAGCATCTGGATAGATCGCTGTTCCCTCTTTCTCTTTGAGCTCCATCATCCCTTTTACCCAAATTTTGTGTGCTAGGTTGTAGGCTTTTGTCTCCTCCATCATTGCCTTTTCGGTAGAGAGATATCCCTCTTTGACCGATTGCGCATAGCATATCATTAAATCTTTTTCAATGGTTTTTATATTAGGCTTTTGAAGAAAGAGAGTTAGTGCTTCACGGCTTCTGAATATAGAGGTGTTAAAACAGGCATCAACAAAAGAGTCTACATCTCCTTTGTACTTTTTTGCAATGGTTTCAAAGATAGAGATACGTTCTTCGGCTGGAATAAGTTCCGTATAAAATTGAAGCATCTTCTTAGAGATCTTTCTATCTATTTCTCTGTTGTAATCTTTGTTGAAAAAGAGGTCAGCAGCTTTTTGAATCTCTATGGTAGCGAGACTTATTTCGCTCTCATTCTTATCTTTTAATGCATCGAGCAGCTTGTTTGTTGCTGGAATACGAACAAATTCAGTTCCCAATATCATTGTTTCATAGATGGCTTGTTGGTGATAGGTTGCACCTCTTCTGCTGGCTACAATTTGGCGAATTTTGTCAAAGGCTTCTCGGTAGCTACTATTTGCCGTCTCATCTCCATAGTTTAGCAACCGTTCTTGTTCTATTCGCTTTTTGTCGAGTACGTTTAAGCGTATTAGTCCTTGATTCATGCCTATGGCATTTTTCCAATAGTTGGCCGTTGAGGCATATTTATTAGCATACTGTATGCGTACAGCATCGCTTTTTAGCATCTCCTCTTTTAGCATACTTAAGCGTATATCTCGTACTTTGTGGCGCATAAAGTTGACTGTCTCCATGCGTTCTTCTACTTCATCCGAAATCATGTAGCGGAAGTTGCGTCCTGGGAATCCCATAACGAAGGTAAAATCATCCTCTTTTACACCGTTAAGATTGATGGTGAGATGCTTCTTTACCTGCAGTGGTACATTCTCTGCTGCATATTCTGCTGGTTTGCCATTGGGAGTTGCATAAATTCGGAAGAGTGCAAAATCAGCACAATGACGCGGCCACATCCAATTGTCTGGGCTCACCCGATAAACCCTGGGGATTCCTTTTAAAATTATTATCTTTGCTGCATGGATACACACGGATTACTACTTTTAGCTCAGGTTGTTTTACCTGCCGATATATTGACACGATTCACGATTACGAAAGTTGAGT
>JBOFMR010000234.1:0-27428 GCA_051658485.1 Phocaeicola sp. | reverse complement strand
GCAAAATAGCTCAATGAGAAGGCAAAGGATAATTGGATCTAACAATTTGACTCTTCACCCTAATAAGCGTGAACTTGGAAAAGAATAAAGGGCGGAGGATTAAAAAAAGAATAACAACATCCCGTAAAATTCGAAGATTGGTTGCATATCTTTCTGATTAATAATTAGATGTACACAATCTTTAAGTGATTCCATTTGAAGGGTTATGACAAATAGATTGTGGTAGCCTAAATCAATTTTCGGCTCCCTCCTCTAAAATTACTTTTTGTAATTTTCCACGACCTCCTCTTTTTAAGAAAATAAAAAAATGTAGGGCATAGTATCCACCTAAGCTAATGGACTACAGAGTGCGAAAGAGTGAAATAGGAGTTGTTGAAAGTTGGGTTAAGCCACAGTAGACTCAAACAAGGGTGGATAACCTGATTCTTATTCCAAATAGGATGGAGTGCAACAAGAGCCTAAATAGAAGAGGATAGTCAATCTTATCACTTGAAAATGGCCTCTATCCATTTGAAGCTCTTACTTAGAAATTCAGTGATTTTGAGATCACCATTCCAGCAATGATAAGGCCGAAATAAGTGGCAGCAAGTGCAGCATAAAGCCAATCAAAATCTTTAATCAGATATCCTGATGAAGTGTATTGTAAGGTAGTAAACTCTTTTCTGTAGAAGAAGCGCTTCTCAAGCCATCTATAAAGTGTGTAAACGATAACTCCTGCCATACAGCCAATAAGAAATCCAGCTAATATATCGCCTAAATAGTGAACACCCAAGTAGATGCGCGAATACGCGAATAGCCCAGACCAGCTGAACAGCGCTATCGTGACTCCTGTTCTACGCATTAATAGCGAGAAGAAGAGTGCTATAGCTGCTGAATTGGCTGCATGGCTAGAGGTAAAGCCAAATTGTCCCCCTCGATAGTTATTGACGACATCTACCAAATACATTATCTGGGGGTCCTGAGTAGGTCGAAAGCGTTGAAAAAAAGGTTTACAGAAGCCAGAAGAGAGTTGATCAGCTATTGTAATTAATAGGGCTAACATAACAACCAAAAGAGCTAGCTTTTGTAGGGTATTGTTTTTTATAAAAAGATAGAGGAGAGCTAGGCAAGCAGGTATCCAAGTAATAGCCTTGGTTACCCCCCACATCACACCATCTAAAAAAAGCGAGTCACTTCCATTGAGTGCTAGTAAGATGTTTTTGTCCAGCTCTAAATAAGGTTGTATGTCCATTCTGTTTTAAATAATTTCGAGAGTTTCAGTAGCTATCCATCCTGCGTTTCCATCCTCTAACTCAATCTCTTTCCACGCTTTCATAGAGTTATCTTTGATGGTTACTTTTCGACCTTCGTGCAAGATGAAAAGCTCTGTCCCACTCCCATTGGGTGTGCTCCTTACAGTCACGCTGGGCTCCATTATGATAGCACTCTTTTGGTTCAACAACTCACCTTTTTGATGATAAGCAAATAGGTTGGCAAGCAAACAAATAGGTAAAGAGAGAGATGCACCGATAAAGGCTATTTTTCGAATAGTGCGTGACCTTCCAAATAGATAAATAGCCAAAGAAGCAATAAAAGAGAGAAAAAGAGTAATACCAAGTATGCTCCAAGACTTTTCACTCAGGCTATTGGTGATTGCATTGTACCAAGTAACTAAGAATAGTTCAGGTTGTGGTGTTACTTTGTCCACTGTTTTAGCTCTTGCCAACTCCAAGTTGAATAAGATATCTTTATCGCTTGGGTCCAATAGATGTGCTCGCTCGTAATTGAGAACTGCTTTTGCTATCTCATTGTCTTTATAATAGCTATTTCCTAGGTTGTAATAGATTTCAGCAGATACTCCTTGAGTCTCTAGGATTTGTTCATAGATCGCAATTGCCCCTTTAAAATCATTCTGAGCAAATGCATTATCTCCAGCCTCTTTCGTCAATGTCAGTGAAGTATTGTTTTGTATCCTTGTGTGCGATTCAATAGAATCAACTTGGATTTTTGAGTCATTTGGTTGTGCAGCCACAACTGCACAACTGAACCATATAGATAAAATGATAGATAATGTCTTCATTGTTTCTCTTTCTTTTTTACGTCTCTTTTTATTTCTTTCTTGAATTCTCCATCTTGCTGATTGCTGCAATAGCAACTGCATAGATTTTATCCATCGCTTCGTGTTGGTCACCAGGAGCATAGCGAGCAAATTCGCAGCCATTTAGTGCAGCTATAAACTCTTGAATCAATTCAGCATCCGCACCATAACTTGTCATCTTCTCATCGATATTCTCTTTTGACAGTTGCGATACAGGCATATTCAGTTTATCACCTATGTAACCCCACAATGCTTTCAATACTTCATCGTAGAATGCATCTTTCTTATCGGCTTTCAATAGTGCTTGGGCACTCTTCATACGTTTAATAGCCACTTTATTTGCCTTTTTGATACGACTTTGCGTAACGTTGGCGTTGTCGGCAGCCTGTTTTTGATTAAACAAAACAAAGAGTAAAAACAACAAAGCAGGTAGTATATACCATAAGTAGTAAGTGAGGCTTCCGAATAAGAAGTATCCCTTCTCTATCAGTGTACTATCTCCAGTTTTGATGTAACGAATATCTTTTCCTAATAGACGTAACTCCTCTTTACTTGTGAAGTCTGCTACTACTTGATCCGAGTTTCCTGCCCCTTTGGCTACTTTTAGTGTGTAAGCTTCTCTCTTCAACGTTTTGTAGCTACCCGATTTTAAATCAAAAAAAGTAAATTCAATAGGTGGTATTGTAAAGTTACCAGCATGTCTAGGGATAGCCAAATATTCTATCACTTTATTACCCGACAATCCTTCGTTAGTCAAGTTGAATTTATCTTCTACCTTGGGATCGTATACTTCGAAGTCTTGTGGGAATTTCACTTCTGGTGTAGCGATAAGTTTCATGTTGCCTGTACCAGAAAGAACCAATTTAATGGTTACTGCCTCGTTGGTCATTAACTCCTTCTTACTGATGTCCGTACTCATCGTAAAACTTCCCACTGCTCCCGCATAGCTAGCAGGCTTTCCTGCAGGAAGTGGCTTGACATCAATTTCGATTTTAGGCGCCATCAATGTTTTTTTCATTTCCACATAACTACTTCTTCCATTGAATAATTCATCAAAAGGGTCTCTAGAAGCTGCTCGTTGTGCTATTGTAGCCTCAAAGGTAGCAGCAGGTATCTCTAACTTGCCTGAGTGTTGCGGAAAAAGTACATGTTGACTCCAGGTGATTGTGTTATAATTTTTTCCATTATAATGCTCCAATGAGAATGTTTTTTGCTGCGGTAAATCAACCTCTTGGCTATGAAATCCTTTCCAATCAGCCATTTTGGGCTCAATACCTCTCAAATCAACCAACGTATAGACTTTGTATGTAACCAAAATGGCCTCTTGCTCATAGACTTTTGTTTTAGATGCTGTAGCCGTAACAAATAAGTCTTGATTTCCTATTTTACTTCCTGCTACTTGAGTTTGAGCAGAGGATCCACCACCACTCGATTGTGTTGAAGATGATCCACCATTTTGATTGGCTGGAAGTACTTTTATCTTTAGCGAATTCGATAGAATTGACTCACCATTGGCTTGAGCAGAAGCTCCTGGAATGGTATATTCGCCTGGCTCAGTTCCTCTTAGGACATATGTAAAGGTAATAGAACTTGTAGATGTACGCGAGCCATTTATTATCTGCATACTACTTTGTTGCGAACGACTAGGTCCCATAAGTACTTCAAACCCTTTAACATCAGGTATTCTAAAATCTTTTACCTTCTGTGTATTGATGGTGTAACTCAATCGAAACTGATCACCAACTGCTACTGCATCGGGTGCAGAAGCAACAAAGGTAACCTGATCGGCTGCCCAAACTCCCATAACCCCTAGGGTAGCTATTAATAAGAGAACTATTTTTCTCATTTTATTCATCTTTAAAACGATACAATTAATTGTTTTACCAATCTTTTTCTAATTTTTTTCCTTGCATTTGAAGTTGCTTTTTCATCTTCTCTTGCACTTCTTTCTCATCTTGCATCACTGAGTTGAGTAACTGTTCAGCATTTTCCTTCGACATTTGATTTGGATTTTGCTGCTGTTGTTGTTGCTCTTTCTCCTCTTTCTCTTTTTGCTCCTCCTTGTTTTGGTCTTGTTGATTTTTATCTTGATTCTGTTCCTCTTCTTTTTGCTGCTCTTTATTTTGTTCTTGTTTCTCTTGTTCCTTTTTTTCCTCTTCTTTTTGATCTTGTTTATCTTCTTTCTTATCCTCTTTTTGCTGCTCTTGGTCTTTCAACATCTTTTGTGCCAATGCCAAGTTGTAACGCGTTTCATTATCCGTTGGATTATTGCGTAGCGCCTTTTTATAGGCCTCTACTGCTGGCCCATACTGTTTTGAAGCCTGCATAATAACTCCCATATTGTGGTAGCACTCAGCCAATTTTTCTTTATCTTTTTCTACCTTCGCTACTGTTTCAAGCATCTCCATAGCCTCTTTAGGCTTCTCTTGCATCAAGAGTGAGTTTGATAAGTTGAACATTGCATCAGCCGATTGTGGATCAACATCTAACGCTTTTCTGTAATCGACTTCTGCCTTCATAAAGAGGCTATCGTTGTATTGTTTATTTCCACTTCGCAGGTAATCTCTTTCTGTTTTCTGTGCGAAAGTAGCAACTGATATCAATAAAAGAATCGTTGTTGTATATATATATTGAAACATACTTTGTTTATTTAAAGAGTCTTACATTCTTAAAAAGCGGATTCTTACGCTCTAATAATAGCATCTCAATGATTAAAAGCAGCAATACCATCCAAGCTATCACTTGAAATTGTTCGTCAAATTCAGTATAGACTTGACTCTCCACGTCGCTTTTTGAAAGTTTGGCTATTTCACTATTCAATCTTTTTTCTGCTCCGTTAGTGTTATCTACCCGAACATATAGGCCATTTCCTGCCATAGCTATCTCTTGACACATCTTTTCGTTCAGACGAGTAACAACGACATTTCCTTCGCTGTCACGATGGAAATTACGCGTGCCATCTCCCAGGGGTACTGGTGCACCTTCGGGCGATCCCACGCCCAAAACAAAGATCTGCATTCCTTTATCAGCTGCCTCCTTGGCTGCCTCAATCGTTCCCCCTTCATGATTCTCTCCATCGGTAATTACCACGATGGCACGTCCTACTCCTTCTTGTGGGGTAAAGCTTTTCATAGCTAAACGAATAGCAGATCCAATATCGGTTCCTTGTGTAGCTATCAATCCAGGATTAATCGCATCTAAAAACATTTTAGTCGATATGTAATCACTTGTAATAGGAAGTTGTGTAAAGGCCTCTCCTGCAAAAACAATTAGGCCAACTTTGTCATTGTCAAAGGTGTCAACCAGTCTTGAAATAAGCTTTTTAGATTTATCCAATCGGCTAGGAGTAACATCCTCGGCCATCATTGAGTTAGATATATCAAGTGCAATAACAACTTCTACCCCTTTTCGCTTAACGGTCTCCATTTTGGAGCCAAATTGCGGACGAGCCAAAACAAACACAGCCAGTGTAAAGGCAGCAAAAAGTAACCAAAATTTAGCCTTGACTCTAGCAGTGGATACTGTAGGCATAAGTTGCTTCATTAAAGTTGGATCACCAAATTTGCGTACATTCTTACGATAGCTGTAGCTTGCATAGAAGTAGAGTGCTACCAATAGAGGCAGCAATAAAAAGAGGTATAAATAGTGTGGGTCTTCAAATCGAAACATAACACTTGGTTTTTTTAAGGTATTTTCTTTAATACTGAGTTACGAATCACCATGTCTAGCAGGATGCAAAGTAAGGCTATCAACGCCCATATTTGGTACGTTTCTTCCCGTTTGCTAAATTCCTTCACATTGAGTTTCGTTCTCTCTAACTTATCAATCTCGCTATAGATTTCTTTGAGCTTGTCAGTGCTAGTAGCCCGAAAATAGTTCCCATTTGTGGTATGTGCTATTTCAGTTAAAGTCTTTTCGTCAATCTCTACAGGTACATTGACATATTGAATTCCTGAATAAGTTTGCATAGGATAAGGTGCTGTTCCATTGGATCCTACACCAATTGTATAAACCCTTATTCCAAACTGTTTTGCTATTTCAGCAGCAGTCAATGGTGAAATATCCCCGCGGTTGTTACTACCATCTGTAAGTAAAATCACAACTTTTGATTTGGCCTTACTATCCTTTAATCGAGTTACTGCATTGGCTATTCCCATACCGATTGCTGTACCATCTTCTATCAAACCTTTTTGTGCAATGTCGCACTTGATACTTTGAAAAAGATTCATTAATACCGCATGGTCTACAGTTAATGGACATTGAGTAAAACTCTCTCCCGCAAAGATGGTGAGACCAATATTATCATTTGGTCGGCCGTTGATAAATTCAGAAGCAACCTGTTTTGCAGCTTCTATGCGGTTGGGCTTTAAATCTTCGGCTAGCATACTGGTCGAGACATCTAGCGCCAACATAATATCAATACCTTCTATTTCTGTGTTTTGCCAATTGTTAGTCGACTGCGGCCTAGCTAATACAAGGATAAGCATAACAAGCGCTATGATGCGCAAAACAAAAGGCGCATGAAGCAGGTATATTTTCCAACTTTTAGGTGCACGCATATACATACGTGTCGTAGCTACTTGCAGCGTAGGCTCTGTTCTCTTCCGTTTAAGTAGGTACCACGCAATATAGGGTAGCAACAGTACTAAAAGGAATAGATATTCTATATTTGCAAAAGTCATTGTTTCAGCATTTAAGGGTTAAAACCAGAGGCGATAAATATCACGTGCCAAGAAGTAGAGAACCGCTACAAGAACTACTGCAACCGTTGTCATCGTTGCGATGAGCCACATCGTACCGCTCTTTGAACGCTTCTCAACTACCGTTATCTCCGTAGGTTCAGGTTTAGCATCGGGGTCTACCTCTATTTTTGTTTCGTTGATAAACTCTACTGCATTCACCAAGTTCATATCATTCTCATTCATTAGTGGTGCATGCTTTGCAAACTTCACCAAGTCGGCTGTTTGGAAGAGGTACATCAACTCTTTTACTGTCTCCTTCTCTTTAATCTTTTTTAGGTGTTCGATAATTTCTGAAGAGGTCATTTCGAGTGCATTGAATCCAAAGCGTTCCTCCATATAGGTGCGAAGAACATCAGTCAATATTGTGTAGTAAGCTTTTGGATCATTTGTACGAAGTGCTTTATCTTCTTTGATTCGCTCTATCTCGCTCAAAGCAAGTTGGTGAGGGGGTATTTTAGGTTCTACCTTTATTTTGCGAATAATTGGTTTGTTATCTATCCAGCGCATAAAGAGATAATAACCTAGCGCTCCCAAGGCTATCATAAGCAGAGAAAGGAGTATCATAGTCGATACATCTGCCCATGTAATTGAAATTTGACGAATATCTTTGGGGCCAAAGAAGCCTTCGGCATTTAGAGTATCTACAGGGATGGAGTAAACTTTCAGCGCCAATGCTTTGGAACGATATGGCTCATTGTTCACTAACACCTCCATAGGTGGTAGATAGTAAAGTGCCGAGTCGAAAGAGGTTATGGTATACTCTTGTGTGATGAGCATTCGTTTTCGCTCGTTGATGTATTGTGTGTCAGCTGGTGACACCTCTAACACCTCTACCCCTTTTACTAAGGTATCTTTGATAAAAGGAAGTTGTAGGGTCTTATCGGCATCAAGACTAATCTCTAATTTTACTTTTGCTTGTTCGCCTATTAAAAGTGTTAGTGAATCTATACTAGCATCTACCGTAACCTGTTGGCTTTGTACAGGAAGTACGGTGCATAATAGTGCAGCACACACTGCCCCTTTTAGGAACATTCTATTCCTATTAAATAGCTTCATAATTATTAATTTCGTTTAGCAAATAAGTTTAGTAATGCTTTTACATAATCTTCGTCGGTACGTACTGATATTGAATCGACATTACTTTTAGTGAAAGTATCGCTCAGTTGGTTCTGTTTCTCTCTCCACCACTTGGCGTGTGCATGTCTTAGCGCTTGAGATGAGGTGTCAATCCACTCTTCATGGCCTGTCTCAGCATCCCTCACTTTCATTAGCCCAACATCAGGTAGATCCATCATTCGACGATCATATACTTGAATAGCTACTAAATCATGTTTACGATTGGCTATGGTAAGTGCGGTACGAAAATCACCTTCGTCTATAAAGTCACTTAACATAAAGGTGGTACATCGTTTCTTAATAACATTTGTAAGATACTGTACCGCCATTTTAATATCTGTTTTTTTACTTTCGGGCTGAAAGTTAAGTAGCTCACGAATAATATACAAGATGTGCTTCCTACCCTTTTGTGGCGGGATAAACTTTTCTATTTTATCCGAAAAGAAGATCACTCCTATTTTATCGTTGTTTTGAATAGCCGAAAAAGCAAGTGTGGCTGCTATTTCGGTTACCATCTCCATTTTAGTTTGCTTTACCGTACCAAAATCCAAGCTGTTCGAAACATCGACCAACATCATAACAGTTAGCTCACGCTCCTCTTCAAATACCTTTATAAAAGGTTTGTTATAGCGAGCTGTTACATTCCAATCTATATCGCGCACATCATCACCATACTGATATTCACGAACTTCCGAAAAGGCCATCCCTTTACCTTTAAATGCAGAGTGATATTGCCCTGCAAAGATATTATTCGAGAGTCCTTTTGTCTTTATTTCAATTCGACGAACCCGTTTTAGTAATTCACTTGTTTCCATATTGTTCCATTTCTGGTTACCAAGCACTTTTAATTACAGAGTGCTTTTACATTGCCATACTATATATCCATTTCTCAGATAACAAGAGATGCTTTGTATAGCTCCAACTTAATGTTGCTATACAAAGCCTGTTACTTTTATCACCGCTTTTTAATTTTATCTTTCTATAAAAGTCGATGGAGTAATGTGCATTAAGGCACCTCTACTTTATTCAATATTTTACTTACGATTTCGTCTGAAGTAAGATTGCTAGCTTCCGCCTCGTAAGTCAATCCAATGCGGTGACGTAGCACATCATGAGCCACTGCACGTACATCTTCTGGAATAACATAACCACGACGTTTAATAAATGCGTAGCTACGAGCAGCAAGTGCCAAGTTAATAGAAGCACGTGGTGATCCACCGAATCCAATCATACTTTTCAAATCCTTCAAATCATACTTCTCAGGATAGCGTGTAGCAAAAACGATATCAGCTATGTATTGTTCAATTTTCTCGTCTAAGTAGACTTGTTTCACTACTTGACGTGCCTCCATAATCTCCTCAGCCTTCAAAAGAGGACGTACCTCAATCTTTTCACCACTAACATGTTGTCTAATAATCTTCTTCTCTTCTTCTAGTTTCGGATAGTCGATAATAACTTTCAACATAAAACGGTCTACTTGGGCCTCAGGTAGTGGATAAGTACCCTCTTGCTCTATTGGATTTTGTGTAGCCATAACCAAGAAAGGTTCGGGCAGTTTGAATGTATCCTTACTTAAGGTAACTTGACGCTCTTGCATCGCCTCTAGCAAAGCACTTTGTACTTTAGCTGGTGCACGGTTTATCTCATCTGCAAGCACGAAGTTGGCAAAGATAGGACCCTTCTTTGCAATAAACTGCTCATCCTTTTGACTATAAATCATCGTACCGATTACGTCGGCAGGAAGTAAGTCAGGCGTAAATTGCACACGACTATATTGTGCATCAATTAGGGACGCCAATGTTTTAATAGCTAATGTTTTTGCCAAACCAGGAACCCCCTCTAATAGGATGTGTCCGTCTGACAGAAGACCAATTAATAAAGATTCTACCAAGTGTTTTTGTCCTACAATCACCTGGTCCATACCCTTGGTTAAGTTTGTGATAAATGCACTTTGTCTTTCAATTCTCTCATTGAGCTCTCGAATGTCAATTGCTTCAGCCATAATTCTATTAATTAAGTTTTTTTCGTTCGTTTTTTAGATTACAAAGCCACAAAAAAGTTTTGTTTGTTTTGTAGGAGCCAAAATTACAGCATTAATCTTAGTCAAGCAATTAATAAAGGTTAAAACAACCTTTAAAAACATTGTTTTTTTAATATTTCACCTATTAGAAAAAACAATAAGATAATACCTGTAAAGCCAGATTATCCAATCGTTTTATAAGATTCTTTTTGAATCCTCTTACTTTTTTCAGGTACCATTCAATTCTCATCAGAGTGGCTATATATGAGAATCCCATTCCGCTTTTTATTAGGTGCTACTCCTTAATGTTTTCTCTTTTAAATTCACTAAACACCTATTATTACTATGTGAATGAGTATAAATATGAAGAAGTTACTCAAAAACTAATTTTACTTTCATTGTGAAAACTAAATATATCTTAAAAGACGAATGATGCTATACGGTTTATAGAAACAATCAAAGTTACTCTCGTTTTGTTTTTTTATCTTTGCTGCATAATTCATTTAAAATTAGACTATAGCACATGAAGAAAATGCTTTTAACTGCTACTATAGCAGCTTTTATGAGTAGTTGTGGCTCGCAAGAAAATAAAAATTCGAGCAACAATCCATTTTTGGTAGAGTATACCACTCCTTTTCAAGTTCCTCCATTTGATCAAATCAAATTAGAACATTACAAACCTGCTTTTTTAGCGGGTATGGAAGAACATATTAAAGAAATTGAAGCAATTGTCAATAATCCAGAGCCAGCTACCTTTGAGAATACAATTGCTGCTCTTGATGCTGCCGGTATACAACTCAGAAAGGTTTCTATTGTTTTCTTTGGCTTAAATAGTGCAAATACAAACGACGAGATGCAAGCATTGAGCAGAGAACTATCTCCAATGCTTTCAAAACATAGCGATGATATTAGCCTAAACCCTGCACTCTTTGTTCGAGTAAAGGAGGTTTATACAAACAAGGAAAATTTAAACTTAACAAAAGAGCAAGCTAAACTGCTGGAGGAAACCTACAAAGCATTTGAACGTGGAGGCGCTAATTTATCCAACGAGAAGCAACAAATCTTACGCGAATTGAACACTGAAATTTCAATGCTTCAATTAACTTTTGGACAAAATATGCTTAAAGAGACCAATGATTTTAAATTGGTTATCGATAAAGAGGAGGATCTTGCTGGACTTCCTGCTAGCCTAGTTGCTGCGGCTGCCGCAACTGCAACAGCTGCTGGAGAAGAGGGTAAATGGATATTTACACTACAAAATCCAAGTGTGATGCCTTTCTTGCAATACGCTGAGAATCGCGAACTTCGCGAAAAAATATTTAAGGGGTATACAGAACGTGGTAATCACGGAAATGAGAATGACAACAAAGAAGTTGTTGCTAAATTAATAAAAGCCCGCCTTGAAAAAGCAAAGTTGATGGGATATGACGAATATGCCTCTTTTATCCTTGAAGAGCGTATGGCGAAAACACCCGCGGCTGTCTATGAATTATTAAACCAACTTTGGAAACCTGCCTTGAAGAAGGCAAACGAAGAGTTGGCAGATATTAATGCTGAGATAAAGAAAGATGGTAAAACATTTAGTGCTGAAGGTTGGGATTGGCGTTACTATGCTGAACGTGCTAAAAAAGCAAAGTTCAACTTAGACGAAAATCAAATTCGCCCCTATCTAAAGTTAGAAAATGTGCGTCAGGGTATGTTTAACCTATCTACTAAGTTGTGGGGCATAACCTTTACACCACTTGCAAATATGCCTCTCCCACACGAAGATGCTGAAGTCTTTGAGTGTAAAGATGCTGATGGAACGCATCTTGGTGTACTCTATCTTGACTGGTTCCCACGTGCTAGCAAACGTGGCGGTGCTTGGTGTAGCTCATACCGTCCTCAAACTTACAAGAATGGCAAAAAAGTAGCACCTGTAGTAACTATTGTTTGTAATTTCTCAAAACCTGCACCAGGTGAACCTGCTCTACTTAGCGCTGATGAAGCTAGCACAATGTTTCATGAATTCGGACACGCATTGCATGGTCTGTTCCGCGATGTTAATTACACAGGTGTATCGGGTGTGCCACGTGACTTCGTAGAACTTCCTTCTCAAATTATGGAACATTGGGTGTTTGAGCCAGCTGTGTTGAATGATTTTGCAAAACATTATGAAACAGGTGAAGTTATTCCTACTGACTTAATTAAGAAGCTAGAGGCAAGTGGCAAGTATGGTCAAGGATTTGCAACAACAGAATACCTAGCAGCTTCATTATTGGATATGGATTTTCATGTATTAAAAGAGATACCAGAAAATATTGACGTTGTAAAATTTGAATCTGAAACTCTAAGTAAAAGAGGATTACTTCAACAAATCCCAGCTCGTTATCGCACAACTTACTTCAATCATACAATGGCTGGTGGATATACAGCTGGCTACTACAGTTACATTTGGGCAGAGGTATTGGATAGTGATGCCTACCAAGCTTTTGTTGAAACGGGAGACATTTTCAATAAAGAAGTAGCAAAACGCTTTAGAGATTATGTATTAACTCCAGGTGGAATAGATGACGCTATGGATATGTATGTAAACTTCCGTGGTAAAAAGCCTAGTATTGAAGGTTTATTAAAAGGAAGAGGATTGAACTAATTAATCTATGTATTATAAAAAAAGGATGCAACTCACTTGCATCCTTTTTTTTATAATAGCTATTCGATAAAACTTAACATCTTCCTTACCCAACTTTCACTTTCAACAACTCCTATTTCGCTCTGTCACACCCTGTAATGGATTAGCTGGGTAGATGCTGTTCTCTATCCTACAAATGGTTCATCTTTTAGTCTTGATGCAGTATATATAGAACCTCTTTTCTGGGAGCAGGATTGAAACGGAATTGTACATTTACGTGCATGCTACAAAGATCTAGTTAGACGTGCCGGTTTTAGGCTCTCTAAAAGAGTAATAAGCATACCAAAAAAGGGATTGGTAAACAGACGACAAAATGAACAAAAAGAATACCATCCCACAACTTTTACGGGTGAGCCGTAATTAATGTAAAGTTCTTCCTCTTTAGGCTAACGAAACTATATGCGTAGCCCCTAGGGTTTATTAGGTGAGCCGAAGTTTGGTGAGTTTTTCAGCTGATTCGGATACAAAAAAGAGAATTAACTTCTCTCCTTTTTGATCTAACTTGCTTCTGATGAAGACAAATTGACCATTTATTAATCTGTATCTATCTGTTCTTCTCCTTTTAGGCTAGGGAAACAGATGCTGTATTTGACAGCTAACAAACGAATGAGAAAGACAGCTCCTCCCCCTATTAGTGGAGGATAATGTGATTCTAACCCAATGGTCTTGCATACCCAGTAGACTAATCCGCCTAAAACGCAAGCCATAGCATAAATCTCTTTGCGAAAGATGAGAGGGATCTCATTAATGAACACATCACGTAAAACACCGCCAGCAGCACCTGTCATGCTTCCCATTATAATGGCTACGTAGTAAGAGTAGCCTAGGTCTAATGTCTTTTCAATCCCTACAACCGTAAAAAAAGCCAATCCAATGCTATCAAAGATAAAAAAGGTGCTGTTTAGGCGAATTATAAAACGACCAAATACGATCACTAAAAGAAGAGCTAAGCCTGTAAAAATAAGATAGATAGGGCTTAACATCCACGCTGGAGTTACATGAAGGAGTAAATCACGAATAGTACCTCCTCCAATTGCAGTAGCCATACCCACGACATAGGCACCAAACCAATCAAACTGCTTGGCAGAAGCCAAACGAATACCACTAATAGCAAAAGCAAAAGTGCCAATAAAATCTAATACTTGTATGACTGAAATCATATTCTTTTATTTTTATGCAAAGAAACGATTTATTCAAGAAGAAAAGTATACTTTTACCCCTTGAATTTTACTAAAAAAAGATGAAAATAACTATTGTAGCAGGTGCACGCCCTAATTTTATGAAAATTGCTCCCCTAATGCGTGCCATTGAAGTAGCTAAGGGAGCAGGAAAAACAATATCAGCTCGCTTGGTATATACGGGAGTAAAAGAAGATCCAACCTTGGAACCTTCTCTATTTGCTGATTTAGGTATGCCCCATCCCGATTGCTATTTGGGAGTAGATAGTAGTGAGTTTTTCCAACGTATGTCGGACATTTTGGTTCGTTTTTCACGAGAGTTAGAAAAACATACAGCGCAAATTGTCTTTGTAGTAGATGATTTAACTCCTACTATGGCATGCTCCATTGTCGCTAAAAAGAGAGGCGTAAAGGTGGCTCACTTGGTAGCTGGTACGCGTAGCTTTGATATGGATATGCCTAAAGAGTTAAATTCTTTTATTAGTGATGGACTTTCTGATTATCTTTTCACAGCTGGAATGGATGCTAGTAAGAATTTAAGTAATACAGGGGTCTCTAACACTAAGATTCATTTTGTGGGAAATACATTGATTGATAACCTTAGGTACAATCGGTCAAAACTGCAACGCCCCATCCTCTTCTCTATTATGAATATAGAGGAGCATAATTACATCTTACTAACGCTCAATAAAAGAAGCCTAATCAATAATAGTGATAAAATAAAGAAGATTATCACAACGCTACTAAAGAATAGCGATAAAATGATTATAGCACCTCTTCACTCTTATGCTGCAAAAAAAATAGAAGCGCTAGCGATTGACTCGGACCGATTTAAAATAATTCCTCCGCAATCTTACCTAGCTTTCTCGTATATGAGCAGTCATTCATACGCTATTGTTACCGATTCTGGAAATGTAGCAGAAGAGGCTACTTTCTTAAGCATACCGTGTATTACATTGAGTGATTACGTGGAACACCCCGAAACAGTAAGCCAAGGATCTAACGTATTGGTAGGCGAAGAGGGGCCACTATTAGAAGAGGCTTTGATAAAGTTACAAAGAAAAGAGTGGAAAGAGTCTGCTATTCCTGAACGATGGGATGGGCATGCTTCGGAACGAATTATACGAACACTATTAGAGGGTATTTAAAGACTCAATAGAATAATCGTTTGAAAAAATTAGTCTAGACTAATTAGAAATAGTAATAAGAGAAATTGGTATGCTGCTAACTACGCTTAGGAGCTATCTTTATGGTTGTGTCCAATCGTAAGGGATGAAATCAAGGTTGTTCCAACTTATTTATGATGATTGCTATCCGGTGAAAAAAGAGAATGGACTATTCTATCACCTGGTGCTCAATGGTTTGCTTAGACTTCTTAAAAGGAACTTGTGCTTTTGTTAGCTAATGATTTTTTGATAAATTCAATGGGGTAAAACTAAATTGAATCTCATTTGCCATCTATTGAATTCGAATACTAGGAGATCAAGTAATTTTCTAACGGCATTAAGTTTTATCGGAGAGCAATCATTTATAATCATTCACCGTCGTTTGCAACAAGTGGTTTGCTGCAAACGACGGTGAATATTATCTACTACATGGTATTTGAACTAACCTTATCGAGTAGATCAGCTTCCAAGTAGCATGAAGCATATGGTTAGAGTAGTATTAACTCTTGCTCTAGCTTATCTTTTCATTACCAAGTATAATTTATTCCAAAGCTCAATAGCTCTTGTAGTTGGAAATAGCTTTTATTCGTATCATCTAAAGTAACCCCATCATCATACCTAGCATGAACAAATAGTTTGGTTGACAAATATCGATTTAGCACGAAATTAATGTTGTTTTCCCAGTTTACAATAACATTTTCATAGGTCGTAAAATACTCTAGTTTAGATTCCCAAACAATACTGGGTATAATAGTCCACTTTGAATTAAATGCCACTTTAGAACCGAATAGATTCGCTGTTCTATGTCCCTTCTCCACATTAAAGGTCGTTGTATTAATTATTTTATCGGCATCCTTTATGTATACAAAGGTATAAGCCAAAGGAGAACATAAGAGAGATAATGAATATTTTTTAGCACTTCTTTTGTAGTCCAAACCGAGTGTTACGTCAATTTGCATTGGCGATAAGAAATTAGATATCATTTCATTCGTGTTGGTTTTAAAACTTCCAAAGAATTGAGTGCGTAACTCCGTTCCCAAGGTGTAATAAAAATGTTTACGAGCTCGTATACCTATCTTACTAGAAAGACGGAAAAGGTCATCATTCGTTTTATGAGTATGCATCGTATCAGAGGGTGCTGTAATAAAACCAAGCTTCATTTCGAGCTTATTCTCTATTTGAACCTTCTCACGGTCATTGTAATTTGCCTGAAGAGTAAGCCCTGAAAGCAGCGAATTTGTACTTTCTCCACCCTTGTGCCAGTTTTTTGATATGAAATTTTGACTATAATTCACATAACCATTCCCCGAATAGCTCCAAAAATTAGGTTTTATAACAACTAATTCAGACTCCGAATCCAATATTGGTACATCTAGTTCTGATTTTAAGAACCCTGTAACTTTCGTTTTTTTGGGAATTTTGGCTATATGTCCATCTTCTAGTGCCTTCAAATCTTTGTATGAAAGTTCATTTCCTTTTATCAATGTAGGATTATTTACATAAACATCCAATAGAATTGTGTTTACCCATTGATCGATTTTTATAGGATCCTCTAAGCAGGGAATTCTGTCAAACTCAGTGGTATATTGCTCTCCTTCAGTTTGGAACATTGTTGTTTTCTTTCGCAATGTTTTTTCGTAATCAAGAGGGGTTGTACTTAGTTTGAAAAATTGCTCTACAACCCCTTCATAATAGGTTGGAGGAGCGATTAGTTTGTATAAATATGGATTGGGGATACGATCTGGAATCTGAGCTGTAAAATCATCCCACTGTGTAATGCCAGCAAAATAAGAAGCACTCATCCTTGCCAAACTATCAGAAAATGCAGTTACAGATTGGCTCATTCTAGACTGTTTTTGCGCTAAGCTATTTGCGGCAAATAAGGGTAGTAATACCAGAAGAATTAGTCCCTTTTTCATGATTTTTGTCATAATCTATAAAATCGTTTTTTGGGTGCAAAAGTACACCTATTTTTTTTATTTTCCCAACACTCAACTTTTTTTACTAAAATAGAACTCAATTGTTATAGAAAGAGAGCTCTTCTTTTTTATACTATTAAACAACAGGAATCAAAAAAAGATTTTGTAATTTTGCAACTTTGATTTTAATTATCAATGAGTGAAAAGAATAATAGAGAATAATCATAAAATAAATACATTTAACTGTGGGAGAAACTAGGTATATCTTTGTAACAGGTGGTGTTGCATCTTCATTGGGAAAGGGCATTATTTCATCATCATTAGGTAAATTATTGCAGGCTAGAGGCTACAAAGTGACAATTCAAAAGTTTGATCCGTATATCAATATCGATCCAGGAACACTGAATCCTTATGAGCATGGAGAGTGTTATGTAACGGTAGATGGACATGAAGCAGATTTAGATTTGGGTCACTATGAGCGCTTTCTAGGTATTGAAACAACCAAAGCGAATAATATTACTACTGGCCGAATCTACAAAAGCGTTATTGATAAAGAACGTAGAGGAGATTATTTAGGTAAGACTATTCAAGTCATCCCTCACATTACAGACGAGATTAAGCGTAATGTGAAATTACTTGGGACAAAGAATAACTTCGATTTTGTTATTACTGAGATTGGAGGTACGGTAGGTGATATCGAATCACTTCCTTACTTGGAGAGTATCCGTCAACTAAAATGGGAATTGGGTAGAAATGCACTCTGCTTGCACCTTACTTATGTGCCCTATCTTGCTGCAGCTGGTGAGTTAAAGACGAAACCTACACAGCACTCAGTAAAAGAACTTCAAGCAGCAGGTATTCAGCCTGATATCTTGGTACTTCGCTCAGAACACGAGTTGAGTGCAGGTCTTAGAAAGAAAGTTGCACTATTCTGTAATGTAGATGAAAAATCTGTCATTCAATCGATTGATATGCCTACTATCTATGAGGTTCCTTTGCGTATGCAAGACCAAAAATTAGATGTTGCAATTTTAGAAAAAATGGGACTTCCAACAGGTGAAACACCAAATTTAGGACCTTGGAAAGAGTTTCTAGAGAGACGTTCTAATGCTACTGAAAAGGTAAAAATAGCTTTAGTTGGGAAGTATGATTTACAAGATGCTTATAAATCGATATTGGAATCATTGGCACATGCAGCAACCTACAACGACCGCAAAGCGGATATTCACTTCATCAACAGCGAATACTTGACCGATGCCAATGTGGCAGAACAATTGGCTGATATGGATGGAGCTATTATCTGTCCTGGATTTGGACAAAGAGGCATTGAAGGAAAAATGGTAGCTATCAAATACACACGTACAAACGATATACCTACTTTTGGTATCTGTCTAGGTATGCAGTGTATTGCCATTGAGTTTGCTCGCAACGTATTGGGTTATGCAGATGCCAATAGCCGTGAGATGAATGAGAAGACTCCACACAACGTAATTGATATTATGGAGGAACAAAAATCAGTTACAAATATGGGAGGAACGATGCGTTTAGGCTCTTATGAATGTGTTGTGGCTCAAAACTCTAAAACATTTGAAGCATACAAACAGGAATACATCCAAGAACGTCACCGCCACCGTTATGAGTTCAATAATGAATTCAAAGCTGAATATGAAAAGGCAGGGATGAAGTGTGTTGGAGTTAATCCCGAATCCAATTTGGTCGAGATTGTAGAGATACCTACATTGAAGTGGTTTATTGGAGCACAGTTCCATCCTGAGTATAGCAGCACTGTACTAAACCCTCACCCACTCTTCCTTTCGTTTATCAAAGCAGCGATCCAGAAATCGTAAATAACTTATATCCTAATGATGTGGTAATGATTCTACGTCATAGGTTTAATATTAAAAATTAAAATATAGAATGGACAAAAACACCCTTATAGGCTTTGGCCTTATTGGAGCAGTAGTCATAGGCTTTAGTATCTACACCCGACCTAGCGAGGCAGAACTAGAACGTGCAAGAAGACACCAAGATTCCATACAGACATTGGTTCAACAAGAAGCTGAAAAACAAATCCGTGAACAGGTAGCTGCTGCACAAGTACAAAGTACATTAGATTCTACTTCACTATTTCATGCCGCTGCTGTTGGTACAGAAAACCAAGTTGTTCTTGAAAATGAGTTGGTTAAAATTACCCTCAGCAACAAGGGAGGACGAGTAACATCAGCTTTGCTCAAAGAGTACAATGGGCAAGATGGTAATCCACTTACCCTTTTCGATGAGAAAGATGTACAAATGAACTTTTCGTTTGAAGGAAAAACAGAAAACATCCTAACTGAGAACCTTTACTTCAATCCTATTCGTGTAACTGATAGCACCGTAACGATGCGATTGGAAACAACGAATGGAGGGTATATTGATTTCAACTATCAATTGCTTTCCAAAGCCTATATGGTAAACTTTACGATGCAGGCAAATGGAATGCAGAATTTCTTCTCGCCTTCATTAAAAACAGTTGGTGTCGATTGGAGCCAACGTGCACGCCAACAAGAGAAGGGTTATTCTTTTGAGCAACGCTATACATCACTAACTTACAAACCATTAGGAAAACATTCAGACTACTTAAGTGAGATGAAGGATGTAACTGAAAATGTACAAGAGCGTTTAAACTGGATTGCTTACAAGAATCAATTCTTTTCAAGCGTATTCATCGCTAACCAAGACTTTTCGGATGTGTCACTTTCCTCTGTGCAACAAAAAGAAGGAAGTGGTTATCTAAAGAATTACAAGGCAAGTATGAATGCTTTCTTTGATCCCACGGGAAAAGAAGCTACTAGCATGCAGCTCTATTTTGGGCCAAATCATTTTAAAACACTCCAAGCAAGTAATAAATTGAGCAGTGCTAACAATGATTTAGAACTTGATGACTTAGTTTATTTAGGATGGCCTGTTATACGTTGGATTAACCGTTGGTTTACTATCAATCTATTCGACTGGTTGTCAGGTTGGGGACTTAATATGGGTGTTGTTTTATTGCTTATGACACTTATTGTAAAGGGGATGGTCTATCCAGCAACCTACAAGTCATTCATCTCATCTGCTAAGATGCGTGTTTTGAAGCCTTATATCCAAAAGATTAATGATAAGTTCCCAAAGAAGGAAGATGCATTGAAAAAGCAACAAGAGACAATGGCACTTTATCGAGAATATGGTGTAAGCCCTATGGGTGGATGTCTTCCTATGCTCATTCAGATGCCTGTATTTATGGCTCTTTTCTTCTTTGTGCCAAACGCTATCGAGTTACGCCAAGAGAGCTTCTTGTGGGCACCTGACTTATCGACTTATGATGATATTTTTAGCTTTGGATTTAATATTCCTTTCCTTGGTTCACACTTAAGCCTTTTCTGTTTGCTCTTTAGTGTTACAAATATCTTGAATACTGTACTGAGCATGAAACAACAAGATATGGGTCAACAGCAAATGCCTGGGATGAAGATGATGATGTATGTAATGCCTGTTATGTTTATCTTTATCTTTAACAGTTACTCAGCAGGGCTTAACTACTACTACTTCTTGTCGGGATTGATTGGAGTTCTTACGATGCTGTTCTTGCGTAAAACAACCGATGAGACTAAATTACTAGCAAAGCTAGAGGCTAATAGAGTAAAACTAAGTCAAAAGCCTGGTAAAGCGAAAAGCGGTGGATTGATGGATAAACTTCAAGCTCTTCAAAAAGAGCAAGAACGTTTGCAACAAGAAAGAGCTAATAAGAACAAAAAATAGTTCTAATGCCAAATAGTACAATCAGGTCAAAATGGTTGTAGAGATAAGAGTCTCCCCATTACTCTAAAGATGTTATGGGGAGACTCTTATTTTATATTATTGCTGCCCGATAAGAATGACAATAGAATCAATAACATTTGATTTCTATCAATGTACAGATAATATAATGACTCGTACCATTTTTTACGGGACAGCCTATATTTGCAAACTGAATCTATTAAAGAGTTCATTAATATTAGGGAACTGACTAACTAGATTAAAGAGCTTAACAATCTCAAAAGAACTTCACAAACTCAATGAAAATCAAACGATTGATCTATCCCCTCCTCCTACTCTGCCTATTGGGCTTTTCCTATAAAGTTTTTGATCGTTACTACTTAAGGACTCGATACACTGTAGGTGAAAAGTTAGATAGTCTGAATGGTGTCGTAGTCTACCACAACGGACGAACAACCAACGTAATCGAGCGTAATACAACCAAAGATGGTTACAATCTAGGGCAGAAGTACCAATGCGTAGAGTTTGTAAAACGTTACTACTATGAGCACTTCAACCACAAGATGCCTGATAGTTATGGTCATGCCAAAGATTTCTTTGACCCTAAAATAGCTGATGGTAAGAAGAATAAGAAGCGCAACCTGAT
Organism: Phocaeicola sp.; assembly: GCA_051658485.1. Lineage (GTDB taxonomy): Bacteria > Bacteroidota > Bacteroidia > Bacteroidales > Bacteroidaceae > Phocaeicola. The sequence goes on along the minus strand of JBOFMR010000234.1, from coordinate 6,116 downwards.
GCAATACACCAATGGTAGAAAAAGTAAGCCACAAGTAAATGATTTATTGATTTTTGATAGTACACCCTCTAGTAAATATGGGCACGTGGCCATTGTATCGAAAGTAAAAAAAAGGAAAATCGAAATTATTCACCAGAACACAGGTATTTACGGAGAAACTCGTAAAAGCTACTCACTCGAACTACAAGATGGACGATGGACCATAGTAAGCGACCGAATTCTAGGATGGCTTCGAAAAGAATAAATAGTACTTTACCACGAATGGAAAAATTGAGTATACGAGATGCCGCACAGGCTGATTTAGCACGAATTGTGGAGATTTACAACTCTACCATTTCTTCTAGAATGGTTACCGCTGATACCGAGCCCCTATCGGTAGAGAGTAAGCAAGGGTGGTTTAATGAACATACTCCTGAGAAGAGACCTCTTTGGGTGATTGAAAATAAAGAGAAAGAGATTATTGCTTGGGTGAGCTTTCAATCTTTTTATGGCCGACCTGCCTATGATGCTACTGCCGAAATAAGCATCTATTTAGCTCCTGAGCAGCGTGGAAAAGGAGTTGGCAAGCAACTACTCCAATACAGCATAGAAGAGGCGCCTAGATATGGAATAAAGACCCTATTAGGCTTTGTCTTCTCTCACAATGAACCCAGTTTAAAACTATTCAAGCGATTTGGCTTTGAATGTTGGGCAGAACTACCTGACATAGCTGAGTTAGATGGAGTTGAACGAAGCCTTACTATCTTGGGAAAACGAGTAAGTCGTTAGTCGTTATATAAAATCATTACTGTCCGGTAAAAAAGAGAACAAATCATTCTGTCACCTGATCTCAATGGCTTGCTGGCACTTCTTAAAAAGGGACTCTAAACAGCTACATAACTCAAAAACCCTCTTGATAGTCAATACTATCAAGAGGGTTTTTTGCAGTTAGTTATTTTATCAATTCAACATTGGTGGTAATATTTTTGGAGTATTTTCTAGATTCTCATTGATTACTGGAGAACCATTTTCAAAAGAAGATACAGACCAAGATTCATGGAGTAGTGTTACCCGAGCTAGTTCGAAAGGCAGCTTGCAATCGAATAAATCCCATTTCCAGATTTTTACTTTGGCACCTACAGCACCTGATACTACAAGAGCAAGATCAGCAGATGCAGAGAGTTCTACTCCTTTATGGTCAACCGTTGCCTTTGCGTCCACTTTGGCTTGAACAGATGGACCTACTAGAACGTATGGTCCAGTGGTTCCATATAGGTAAGCACCCACTTGGATATAAATACCTGCTTCAGCTGATAGAGAAACTTCGGCTTGTATTTGTGTTTTGGTTAAATCAAAACCACTGCTAGAACTTTTGTCTTCGCAAATCTCAGTCCATCTAGAGTTTTCATATCTTACTCCATGTTCAAATGAACGTTGAAAGTTTAAAGGAATGCCTAGTTTTAATGAACCACTTACTTTAGCATTCATTTTACGAACAACCTCGGGACAGATTTCAATAGTTACAGGGATAAAGGTAATAAAGAAAGTAGCATAGTAAGAGCTGATTTTTGTTACGGGCTTATAATCTTTATCTCCGAATGTAATACTCTTTTCGAATTTCATGCTTAACATTGATTTAAGGTCGTATCCACCATAGAAGGTTGCTTCGAACTTCTTCAAAGAGAACCAACTTGTTTTCACAGCAACTCTCGCTCCTACTTCAGCTGATAAAGCACCTTTATAGTTAAGAACTGAGTCTTCTGACAATTTGAGATCAAAGTCACGAATAAACTTAAAACCGAGTTTAGCCTCACCAGTAAGATTTCTTCCTTGTTGGCGTACATCAAAAGCTAAGTACTCTTCTCCGTCATCAACTGACCGGAAATTAGCAGATGGAGAAACTTTTGTATAGTTCATTTGGAGTAAATCTTCTTTAGGGATATCTCTACTAGTACGTCTAATGATGGTTGGGTGAATCTCACCATCATCACTAATTAAACGGGGGTCAGCATTAAGTGAATTTCCAAGGCTAACGCTACGAGAGCTTGGGGCATCATTAAAATAAGGATTGGTATTTAATACCGCATCGAAATTACCAATTGCTTCTTCGACAGTAGCTTTAGTTCCAGATACTTCAATCCAATTTTCATCGACCTCATCTACACGTGTTACACGTAAATAGAAAGGCATTTCTTCGATTGAAGTCATTACTGCAGCGATATCGCCGGGAGCAATGGAGTAATTCATCTTGTTTAAGTACTGGCGATTTACACGAATAGAGGTGTTTTCACTATTTGAAGTAACATCATTTGGAGAAATAAAATCAAAGTAGGTAAGTGGGATTACTTGATAAGTAGGGGCTACCTTCTTATCTTTTTCGATAAAATCATCATTCTTTTCACATGAATATAAAGAGAAGGAAACAAAGCCACAGATAAGTAAGAATAATGTCTTGAATATATTATTAGCTTTCATGATTATCTATTTATTACATAAATTATTTTTATATAAGTAATCAACAATGATTATTGTCTTGTCCAGTAGTGTCTAGAAGCTTCCGTTATGAGCAAATGAATGACATACACAGCTTTTGACTCATGAATCAATAGAGTATATTGGATTCAGAATGAGCTGTGCTATTTAAAATAGCTCATTATTTTTATTCATTATTTGCAGATGATTAATCTCTCTAGCTAATGTGAAAAAATAGACTGTTGAGGATCTTGAATCCACATGAGTCAACAATTACAATTGACTGATTATTAATCATTTTGTCGGGTTAAAAGTTACCCTTGGAATCTGTCTAGCCATTTATAAGTCCGTTATCGTTCTTATTAGTTACGCATTTATACAAATGGTATGGTTACAGGTATAGAAAATTTCTCGTGTTTTAGAATTTATGTCCGTGTATTAGCCGTCGTTTTTTGTGTTTGATTTTTACTGTTTCGTAGATTTTAAACTATTTCTTAGCTACTAGGATGGCTTATTCCCTTTGTAGTTTATCTCTATAGGTTCTACTTATCTCTCTAGTTATTCTTGCAAGTATTTGTTATAAGGTCATCTGAAAAAAAGTGTATAACAAGTATAGATAGTAAGGTATGATAGGTTTTTTATTCATTAGGTTTTTTATTCATTGTATATTGTAAAAACATCTAGGCAACTTAAAACTGAATATGCATTGAAAAGATGTTTATATAAAGAGTGATTTTTATTAATTAGATTCTTATGTCTGTATTTTAAATTGGTTGTTAAGTGATTAGATTCTCTTCTACAAGAAGTTTTTTTCTTGATGCAAAACTAATTATAGTTTACTCATCTGTCAAGTTATTTAACCAGATTAACCTCGATTAAACTAAAAAGAGTTTTCTAGAAGGTAGTTGCGAATTTCGCAAATTAAATCAATATATGTTTTACAGCTTATATCTTGTATTTTACTCAAAAATGTCACGATTATTTACTGATAATAAAAAGTTCGTTTTGTAACTTTTATTTTACAACAAACTGTTTAATAATTAATTACAACCACAACAATCTCATAGCTAATAGTATCATTTGTCTTTTTATGATATCAAACACGCAAATGCTTATCCTCTGATTTTAGAACATTTTATTTCACACTTAAACCGACTGAAATTAACTAAAATCAAAACGTATTAGCTGCTTTAATCACCAAGAAACTTTACTATATGCCTGCAAAGTCCTTTTTATTCACCTCCATTGTTCCTATTTTTCAGCCAATATCTTCCTCTCCGAGTTTCTTGATGAGTTCATGCGGGGAGGCTTGATTGAGCTAAAAGGTCTCTTTGTATGGTTGTAGTAGTCGATTCCAGATCAATCACAGAGAAATGCTGTCTAGCTTAATTATAAACGCTGAGTTATTTAGCTAGCTTGATGTAAGTAGAATACCTTATATATTATTAGGAAAGGAATTTGAATCCTTTGGTCTCTTTCCAGGTTATGAGGTTGAGGAGAGCCTCTAAAGGAGAAAAAGAGTGTAGCATGAGGAATGAAACTCAAGGCTGAGGTGAGACCCTGAAAAAAGATGTATCGCTTTATCCAAATAGACTTGATAAAAATTAATTCTATCAAAGCATATCGAATCCATCATCTGATAGAACTGAAGTATATTTTTTCAGAACTCTTGCAAAATAGTTATTAATGGCTGGGAAAGCACTCATAGAGGCTGCGTATGGCGCGAAAGCACACCAAGTGGACAAACTGTATCAAGGATGCCCTCCTTTAGAATAAGAGCTTCTAAAGCACCTCTTATTCATTCATCATCCTATTGATGAACAGAGGGCAGATTTCACGTACTCCCATAGCGGGTATAGATGGGTACGAAGCTGCAAAGTAAACGCCGTAAAGTTATAGCGTAACTACTGATTAGATGTTGCTGTAAACATCTCTGCAATTGCTTTTCCTAGTGGTTAATTGGAAAAAGCATTCATTCTTTATATACGATACTATTTTCCCAATCTCTTGTATGGTGTTTCACCTAGGTGAGACAGCTGTATCACCTAGGTGAAACGGTAAAAAAATCTAGATATTTTCTCTCTCTTGATAGTTCATATCAAGAGCCCTCCCCCATTAAATTTGATTATTAGCTGCTCCTATACCTTATTAATAGAGATACGATCTTTAAGTGAGCCTATTTGACTTGAAAAGTCTCATCAAGCCATTGATGGGTATATGATATGATGATTCGTTCTCTTTTTTTGCTGGACAGCAATATCTGTCAATGAATCTTTAGCGGGACATTCGTGAGTTCATATTTTCTTTGACTACAAGAGGAGTTGGCGGTAAACTGAGAATAGATAACCAAATACTATTTTATCCATTTTGGAAAACAGAAAAGAGTGGGCAAAACCTTACCCACTCTTTTCTTCTCTACGACTGGTTAATTACCAGTCATCATAAATATTTGAAGTTCTTTTACTCTTTTATTTTAGGTTAATTGGAGGAAATCTCTCTTTCTCGATTGTTTCTTTTCGAGAGAGAGCAGATTAAACTCGTCAAATATACGGCAGCATCCTTAAGAATTTACCCTCTTTCGTTAGTGAGTAATAATCTCCAACCCCTTTTCAGTCATAACAAAGGTGTGCTCCCATTGAGCTGATGGCAGTTCGTCATCAGTCACAACACTCCATCCATCTTCATCGTCCACAAAGACTTCGTAGCTACCCATATTCACCATTGGTTCAATAGTAAAGACCATTCCAGGAACCAGTAGCATACCTGTACCCTTGCGTCCAAAATGCTCTACGTCTGGTTCCGTATGAAATTGAGTTCCAATGCCGTGACCACACAAATCACGCACGACTGAGTAACCCTGTTTTTTGACAAACTGTTCAATGGCATGACCTATGTCTCCCACGAAACCATACGGTTTAGCAGCTTCCATTCCTACGTAAAGCGCCTCTTTAGCGACTTGTACCAATCGCTCTTTTTCAGGAGTTGTCTTTCCTATAATAAAGGTACGCGAGGCATCGGCATAATAGCCATCTAAGATAGTTGTACAATCCACATTTACAATATCTCCCTCTTCAAGCACCTCATCCTCTGACGGAATGCCGTGACAAACCACTTCGTTGACTGAAGTACAACAGCTCTTAGGGAAACCATCGTAGCCCAATGTTGCAGGTGTAGCTCCATGTGATACTGTATATTCATAGACCATTTTATCTATCTGAGCCGTATTCATTCCTGCTCGTATCTCCTTTTCAACCATGTTTAATATGGCTGTATTGATAAGCCCACTACGGCGGATAGCTTCAATATCCGCAGCGGTTTTAATCAAATCGTTGGTAGGGACTAAGCACCCTTTGGCTTGGAAAGAGAGCACCTTCTTATCTAGTTCGGTAGGTTCGACTCCTTGAGGTACCGTCCAGTTTATTTTTTTCTTCATTCTTTTCTTTAATTATTGAATGAGCTAGAAGCAACATGCACCTCTAGCTCACTTATTGAATTTAACAGGCTACCTGAAAAGCTCTTTTTTGAAATATTACTGTCCGATAAAACTTAATGCCTTTAGAAAATCACTTGATTTTCCTATAATCGAATCTATTAGAGAGTAAATACGCTTCAATTTAGGCCCATTCTGTTGAGTTTCTTACAAAATCATTAGCCAATGAAAAGAC
>JBOFMR010000233.1:0-1190 GCA_051658485.1 Phocaeicola sp. | reverse complement strand
CATTACTAAATGTATAATTCCACAGTGCAGGGAGTTTGGATTCTTTAATGTTTTCAGGTGATAGTTCTGTGCCTGTATATCTAAATGCGTTATTGAAAAAAACAGAAAATCCATTGTTGAATCGTGTAGTCATGTCACTGCTTTCATCACAAAATAGATTGGCTGGAATTATTGCGTTGGTGCAGTTTTCAAAAACGGATGAGAACTGAGGAACTTTCCTGTTTTTATCAAATAGTTTTTCTGGTACAATACTTAGTTTCTTGCAGTTGTAAAATGACGAACGAAAATTGCTCACTTCTGTATTTTTATCAAATAGGCCTGTAGGTATTTTTGTTAGATTGGTGCAATTAGCAAATGTCAACTCAAAACTCTCCACTTCTGTATTTTTATCAAATAGCCCTGCAGGTATTTCTCTTAGATTGGTGCAATACCTAAATGCCGAATAAAAACTCTTCACTTCTGTATTTTTATCAAATAGCCCTGCAGGTATTTCTCTTAGATTGGTACAATTGTAAAATATTTGTTTAAAGGTATCTTTATTAGGGTAGTGTTTAAATAACTCTCTACAAACAGTTGTTAAATTAGTACAATTTTCAAAACGAAGATAATCGGTGTATTCGTTATAAAGTAGATATGTATTTAAAGAAATTAGCTTCTTTCTATGCTCCTCGCTATCGTAGAGTGATATAGCGGGTATCTGATTCTTAGTGAAATCTTCTTCGGAGCTGCTAATCGTTACGATATAGGTACCTTCAGTCTTATAGGTGTGAGTGAGCAATTGGGTAGTGAGAACTGTGTTTTTATCTATAACGGTTGTCTCACCATCTCCCCATTCAATGGTCAGTGTATATTCTCTACTCTCTTCAGTGACATCAAATGGGGGCATATAGTTTAGTCCCAGTTCGTTGTTTACAGCAATTGTAAAATTCATACTAGCCTCTTCTGGCTCTGGTTCTGGTTCTGGCAGTGGAATGGTTGTTTCATTGTCCCAATCAGTGATGCTCGCTTCAAACTGAATCATTTCGTCTTGGTTAATAATAGGGCCACCGTTATCGTCATACCCACCATTACCTGTACCAAAGTTTACTGAGAAGTTGTAGGCCTTGTTGATGCTAAAGTCAATATCTACAGGGATGTAGGTCTCTTTTTTTTCATTGGCACTTCCTACAATCCAATCTTGAGTTGTGGTG
>JBOFMR010000232.1:0-17620 GCA_051658485.1 Phocaeicola sp. | reverse complement strand
TTGATTAAAATCTTGCACCATGACTAGATATGAAAACAGTCACAGCTGTCTATAGATGAATTTTAGACTTCCTAGAAAGAATAGTTTATTCTAGTAAATGCAAATAATATGCCTTAGAATGCTTTCTAAAGGCTTATAGTGGGAGAGTGCACAAATATGGTATAGAATCCTTTTCATTATTAATACCTTAATGGTGATGTAATGACTTTTTCAGCAAACCCTAATTAGCATAGATGTTCACCACCCTATATAGAAAGAATGGTACATCATTCATCCCTCGTAAATCTACCCTAAACTTTTTTAGCTTTGCGTTGAAACAATCTGCCGATGCATTAGTCACATGGTTGTTGAAGAAGTGCAAGTTTTCATGGATCACCTGAGAAAGTTGGCCCCAAGAGAAACAGGGTCAATAAAAATTCTTCAGTGAAGATTTGGTGAAGACTATTTTCCACCCTCTTCACCATAACCTATTGATAATTAGAGTGTGTGAAGAAATGAACCTTTTTTTACTCTTTTATTTTAAGTAGAAGAGAGTTTCAGCCTCTCTAAAAAGGATAATAGCATACTAAAAAAGGGATTGGTAAACAGACGACAAAATGAACAAAAAGAATACCATTCCACAACCTTTACGGGTGAGCCGTAATTGATGTAAAGTTCTTCCTCTTTAGGCTAAAGAAATTATATGCGTAGCCCCCAGAAGTTATCGGATAATCTGTTTATCGGGTGAGCCATAATTCGTTTCTTTTCACCAGACAGCAATAAAAAAAAACAAACCCCAAATAAACCATTTAATTTAGTCTATTTGGGGTTAAATCATACATCAATCCCTTTGAATAGGAAAAGAGTTATTTAGGTTTTATCAAAAATAAAACAACTTTATTTTTCAAGTAAATCTTTTAAAAAATTGTTCAACTCATCATCCAATCCTTTTAAAAGCTCATCATTCACAAAAAGAGTATCTTCATCACCAACGATTAACAGTTCAGCCACAGTCTCTTTATCATCATCTACGAGAACAAAAGAGAACGGTTTCATGATATGAACCTTATCCAATAGGCCACATTCTCTAAGCACCTTTAGCTCTCCACGTACAATTTTCTCTAATTTGTTATAGAAGTCAGAATCACTGTACCCTGCACACTCTGCTATAATGGTACGCGAAAGTTCTTTATCATCATCATCAAAAAGAATAAATTCTCCTGTTTCTGAATTGGGCTGCAAGTGAATATCTGTTACAGGCAAATCACCTCCGCTATTTGCAAAATTACTTAATGCCTCTTCAATTAGCTGTATTATAAAGGAATGCGACTGTCTACTTAATTTCATCGTTGGCTTATTTATGGTTTTCCACTCAAAATTACAAATAAAAAAGAAGGAAACAACTTTTTATATCACAAATTATCAGAAAAGCGTTTCATCTGAATTCTCAATTTAGCAACTCTAGTTTGACGTTCATCTAGCTCTTTCAGATAAGAGTTTAAGAAAGAGGCATCTAATGACTTTGGATTCACTCCATCAATCACTTCAATCAAAAGCTTGCGCGCAGACTCAAGATCCTCTTTCATTTCGTAATAAAGAACCATATTGTAAGCAGCTCTCATACGTGTGGCCCCTTTTTGATTTGCATATAGATCTTGCCACAAGGCAAAAGCCTCCTCCCACTCTCCTTCACGCAAAAACAAAGCAGCATCTCGCATTTGATAATTACCCCCATCGTAATAATTTCTATCTATTGTTTTCCAATGAGGAACTAAGAAAGGAAGTACTTGTTTTGCCACATAGGCTGAAGCCTCTTGCACAATATCCTGACTATTCAAAGTAGGAACGATGCTCCAATAAAGTGTATCTGATTTAACTATCGAAAGCAAAGGAAGTTCTCTATCGGGAATATAGATCCGAATATGAGGACGTATAGAAGCAGATAATTCAGGACCCAAATAGCCTAAAAAAGCCCGATTGGTTATATTCAGACTGTCGATTGAAAAGAGTAAATCAACTCCCAGCTCCTGAGTTAAAGCCTGAATCTTTTCTTTCGGAATAATTCCTGTGACAGGATTTGTGATTTTCAACACGGAATCACATAAAAGGACTTGGTCAAAGTAGTTAGCTTCGGCTAAAGCTTCGGCCAACAAGGAGGAAGCAACCACCCCATCTCCCACTAATTTTACGGGAATTTCTTTCCCATAAATAGCTTCGCTTGGCTTTTCTACCGTATTTATTACTGCAACCCGCATCACTGATTCCGGGAAATTTATCTGTGAAGCCTCTAGCTGCTCAAAGGAGATGATTTGCATAGTTGAGCCACAACTGGAAAAAGCAATGCTCAAGAAGAGTCCCAAATAAGTTTTTATTTTCTTCATAACAAGATTTTATAGGAAGAACAAATATACTTAATTTAAGCTGTTTCGTCAAGAACAAAACAAAAAAAGCGTTCAAACAGAACTGTTTGAACGCTTTTTTAAGATGAATGAACTGCTTATTAAACGTTACTTCCGTGGCAGTTTTTATATTTTTTACCGCTTTTACAAGGGCAAGGGTCATTGCGACCGATTGTTTTCTCGGAACGAATAGGCTCTCTACGCTCTTCACGTGTATCGCGAGCAGCTGCACTTTGTTGATTACGATTATTCAAATCTTGCTTTACCTCTTGGTACTGTTGGCGAACTTGTTGAACTGGTTCAGGAGCTGCTTCATGAACTTGTTCAGGTTCTTGCACTGGAATGTGTCCACGTGTTAAAACAGAAAGTGTCTGATTGTTCATCTTATTCACCATGTTATTGAACAAGTTTACAGACTCTAATTTAAAGATTAAAAGAGGATCTTTTTGCTCGTAACTAGCATTCTGAACAGAGTGTTTCAACTCATCTAGCTCACGTAAGTTCTCTTTCCACACATCATCAATCGTGTGAAGTAAAATCGCTTTTTCGAATGATTTTACAATCTCCTTACCTTCTGATTCATAAGCTGCTTTCAAGTTAACAGAGATGTTATACATACGTTGCCCATCGGTGATAGGTATCATAATATTTTCATACATCTGTCCTTGATTTTCATACACTTGCTTAATTACAGGCATTGCAATTTGTCCCATTCTGTCTGTTCTACGTTTGAAGTTAGCCATTGCTGCTTCAAAGGTTAATTCAGCTAGAACCTCACGCTTCTTAGCATGGTATTCCTCCTCAGTGAATGGGCACTCCATTGCCAAAGTTTGAAGCATCTCCATCTTCACATCTTCGTAATCGCCTACTGAAAGTACATAATTCGAACGCTCCCATATCATATTGACAATATCCATACCAATACGCTCTCCCATCAAAGCATGACGACGTTTCGTGTAAATAACCACACGTTGCTTGTTCATCACATCATCATACTCCAACAAGCGTTTACGGATACCGAAGTTGTTCTCCTCTACTTTTTTCTGTGCACGTTCAATTGAGTTTGAAATCATGCTATGTTCAATCATCTCTCCCTCTTTAAATCCTAGCTTATCCATATAGCCAGCAATTCTATCAGAAGAGAAAAGACGCATTAAATTATCCTCAAGCGACACGAAGAAAACAGAAGAACCTGGGTCACCTTGACGACCTGCACGTCCACGCAACTGGCGGTCTACACGACGGCTTTCGTGACGTTCAGTACCAATAATCGCCAAACCACCAGCAGCTTTCACCTCATCGCTCAACTTAATATCGGTACCACGACCCGCCATATTGGTAGCAATGGTTACGATACTCTTTTTACCTGCTTGCGCCACGATGTCGGCCTCACGTTGGTGAAGTTTAGCATTCAAGACATTATGTTCTATCTTGCGCATCGTAAGCATCTTACTAAGCATCTCTGAGATTTCAACTGAAGTAGTACCTACTAGCACGGGTCTTCCCTCTTTCACCATCAGTTCTACCTCTTCGATTACCGCTTTATACTTTTCACGTTTTGTTTTATAAACGCGGTCATTCATATCTTTACGAGAGATTCCACGATTGGTTGGAATTACCACAACATCAAGTTTGTAGATATCCCACAACTCACCTGCTTCTGTTTCTGCTGTACCCGTCATACCCGAAAGTTTGTTGTACATACGGAAATAGTTTTGAAGCGTAATGGTTGCAAAGGTTTGCGTAGCCGCCTCTACCTTCACACGTTCTTTTGCTTCAATTGCTTGGTGCAAACCGTCTGAATAGCGACGACCATCCATGATACGTCCTGTTTGCTCATCTACGATTTTAACTTGTCCATCCATAACTACATATTGATCGTCCTTTTCGAACATAGCATATGCTTTCAATAGTTGGTTAATGGTATGTACGCGTTCTGATTTAATGGCGTAATTAGTCATCAAATCATCCTTCATTTGTATCTTTTCTTCGGCAGAAAGTTCAGAGCGGTTCTCTAATGCTGAAAGTTGCCCAGCAATATCAGGAAGAACGAAAAGTGTTGGATCTTCAGCATTTCCAGTAATAAGGTCAAGTCCCTTATCAGTTAAGTCTACACTGTTCATTTTCTCTTCGATAACAAAGAACAAAGGTTCGGTAGCCTCAGGCATACGCTTGTTATTTTGCTCCATGTAAATCTCTTCGGTCTTAATCATACCTGTTTTAATTCCAGGTTCACTTAAGAACTTGATTAAAGCTTTGTTTTTAGGCAATGCTTTGTGGCTGCGGAAGAGTGCTAAGAATCCCTCTTCTTGAACTTTCTTATCATCCGAAGCAATCAAACGTTTAGCATCTGCCAACAACTGTGTAGCTAATTTCTTTTGTGCTTCAAAAAGACGCTCCACAAGAGGACAAAGATGTTCAAAAAGTTGTTCTTCTCCCTTAGGAATTGGACCTGAAATAATTAAAGGCGTACGGGCATCATCAATCAACACCGAGTCTACCTCATCGACAATGGCATAATTATGTTTGCGTTGCACCAAATCTTTGGGATTAATTGCCATATTGTCACGCAAGTAATCAAAACCAAATTCGTTATTTGTACCAAAAGTGATATCTGCCAAATAGGCTTTACGACGAGCGTCTGAATTGGGTTGGTGTTTATCAATACAATCAACAGTCAATCCATGGAATTGATAGATAGGTCCCATCCACTCAGAGTCACGCTTTGCCAAATAGTCATTTACTGTTACTACGTGTACACCATTTCCTGTCAACGCATTGAGGAATACAGGAAGTGTAGCTACAAGCGTCTTTCCCTCTCCCGTTGCCATCTCGGCAATCTTACCTTTATGAAGCACTACCCCACCAAAGAGTTGTACGTCATAATGTACCATTCCCCAATTAACTTCAGTTCCCCCTGCTACCCAGTGGTTCTTCCAAATAGCCTTGTCTCCCTCTATTTGTACAAAATCTCTTCCTTGAGCAGCTAAGTCGCGATCTAAATTAGTAGCAATCACCTCGATTGTCTCATTTTCAGTCAACCGGCGTGCTGTATCTTTAACGATAGCGAAAGCTTCTGGCATCACCTCTTCAAGTGCTTTTTCAAGCTTTGTAAGAATCTCTTTTTCGAGTTTATCTATTTGTGCAAAAACAGGCTCACGCTTTTCCATATCAAGTGTTTCAACACTTGCTTTTAGCTCTTCAACCTTCTGTTTATCCTCAGCAACCGAATTGGCTATAAAGAGTTTCAACTCTTCCGTCTTTGCACGAAGTTCATCATGACTCAATTTAGCAATCTCTGGATATACTGCTTTTACTTTATCAACCCAAGGTTTGATCTCCTTCATATCTCGGGTTGCTTTGTTTCCAAACAGCTTGCTTATAAATTCATTAAATCCCATTGTATGTTTTTTTTGTTATATTCGTTTTTTTCTAGCTTTTGCCTAATCATCTTCGCAAAGGTACAATAAAAATGCAATTTCAACGCATTCCCTATTATACAATTATTTACAAAGAGTTGTTAGTGGGGGGTGCGTAGAGCCATTGGGGGCACGTATTCGCATAAAGTGAGCAATCGTGGGAGCTATTGCACTCATTTGAACCGATGTCTTCACAATGCGTGGTTCAATACTCCACCCCATAAAAATCAATGGAGAGGAGGCGTATGCATTTCGTATTACTCGCGTATCGAGAGAGTGATTACGAACAACACTCCAACCGGGCAACACATCAATCCATAAATCACCACTACAAGCTGGATGATATCCATTCTTTATTTTACCCACTTCAGGTGTCCAAGCACCCAAAAGCAAACGGTGTGATGAGAAAACCTCTTTGACACCACTGAATTGCACTAAGAATTCGGAAGCACAATTCAACACATCGGCTAGTGAAAGATTTTTTTTCTCTATTAATTTATGGTTTAGATAGATAGATTGTTCATGATATGCTTCGACATATTGGCCATCGCCATAAATGGCAGCTAGATACATATTCAACAAAGCGGCACAGCGATTGATATGAAACTCGCCAGTAGGAATGCGATAGGCTGTGTGATCCAATGGGTCAGGATCCACATAACCGGTAGAAGTTATAAAGAAAAGTGTGTTTTGCAATCCTACCTTTTGATCAATCATCTCTAATAAGTCAGCCAAACTATTGTCTAACCGGACATAGGTATCTTGCATCTCAATTGGAAAATCAGCAGCAGCTTTTCCTTCGTAATTACCGGCGTAATAGGCTAGTGAGAGTAAATCAGGAACTAAATCCTGCCCAATAGCAGTCTGTTCCAAACAATTCTTAACCAATCTATTAACCTCATCATTTGCAAAAGGGCTTGTCTTTAACTTGCGATATTTATTTACGCGGTCATCGTCAAACTTATATCTAAATGGGACACGGCTAAAATTAGTAGCCAAATAACGATAATTCTCAAAAGGTAAATAGGGAGTCCAAACTGTATTTTTTATTGAAACTTCCAACCCCTCACGGTCATTATAACTAGAGACCCAAAAAGGGAAAACGTCGTAATAGGTACTACCACTCCATTTACCCGTTTCATCATTTATCCAAAAAGCTCCTTTCGCAGAGTGACCTGCTCCCCAAATAGCCATTTCACGTGTGGGTGCAATGGAATAGACCTCAGCTGCCCCGTGCGTAGCTACCATCAACTCATCCGAGAGAGTAGATACTTGTAAGCGTTTGGGTGAAGAAGACTCTAATGTATAGATACCCATAAATTGGGCATCATCCACACTATTGGTTACACGTAAACTTGTTCTATCAAGAAAGTTATCACCCACTACACCATTGATACGAGGTGAAGTTCCCGAATAGATCGCAGCAACCGTTGACGATTTATCTAAATGAGCAAAATCATATTCAGCATGATGAAACACATGCCCTTCTTTTAACAAACGTTTAAATCCTCGGTTACCATATAAAGGATAGAAGGCGTCTATATAATCAATTCTAAATTGGTCAATAGTCAATCCCACAACCAACTTAGGCACAGCAGGGGTTTGCTGTGCTTGCAAGGCAGAAAATGCCACTACAGTTAATAGTGAAGTTAAAATCTTTCCTTTCATCGTCTACTTATTCTATTTTGTAAGACCAAACAGCCCACTGAATTAATCAAAAAAGAGAGGGCCAAAGGTAATACAGCTATGTGGAATTTCTGCACTACAAAGGGGGATACAATGATAAATAAAGTTAAGCAAACAGAATTAACCCAATGGAACCACTCCTTTTTATTCTTTAATAAGGCATAAATCGTCCAAGGTAAAAAGAGAAGAGGGAGTGGATTAAAAACAAGAATAAGCCAGTTTTTACTCACAGTAGGGTGGATAGAGAAGAGAACCAAAAAGGCAATAATACAACCAGCACTACCCTGTAAAATCAATAAAAAAAGATCCCACGCAAAGACTCTTCGGCGATTGACGACTCTGTAAATAGTTAAACCAATGCAACAACATAAGAGAAACATAGCACTCAATATCGGAGAAGGAAAAGAGATACCTTCTTCCTCTTCACCATCAGAATCCACATCCACCACCTTAACATCTGAAGAGATTAAAGGAGTTATCGTATCGTTTCGAACTACTGAAGCACCTCTTAATGCTTCATATAAGTAAAAAGGTGCAAACAACTCTTGACGTTCAGAGATAATGTAGTCAGCCTCCTCGCCTAAACACAAATCAATCCCAAACTCACTCCAATCATGACCTGCTGTAGATTCATGAAGGATATCTCGAAAGGAGAGTTTCTCTTTTTTATAATGATAATTCACACCTCCCGCTAAAACAGACTCTACAATATCACGAGCACGTGTCGTACAGTTATCATACAAAAAGTTATAACGATAGATTCTATTCTTGGGTAAGTAATTCTCATCAAGTAAGCGCTTTAATTCTCTCTTTTCATCGCTTGTAAGATCAATTGTCTGCTGATAGACACCCGACCCACGAAGTGCATACTCCGATACGAAATAGGAGAAGGGAACAATTCCTAATTGGTAATCCGTCTCACCTCTTACAAAACGGTAAATAAAGTTAGGAGTATCAAAACTAAACATACCATAGTTATAGACCCAGTCCACTTGATTACTTGGATCTTCATACCTTATAGCTGCATGGCCAAAAAGAGTATAAATTTCATTTCCCGGCTCACAAGTCAAAAAACTCACTCGTACATCATTTGCACGGATTGCCATTGACATAAAAAACACAAAAAAAAGAAAGGTGAAAAACGATTTTTTCGCTATCTGATAACTATCTCTCATACAAACAATCACAATAAGTTAGGTCAAATCAATTATTGCCCCATTAAATAACTTCTTAGTAGAAATCCGACAAATGCCAACGACCAACTATTTCCAAGGTAAATCCAAGACCTTCATATATAGAACGATGCGTTCAAGAGCAACTGATATTAACTACTCCGCCTTACTTCTGCGTGCAAAAATAGATTTTAATATTCATTAAATGGTGAACAAATATTATTTTTTACTCCATTTCTACTTTTTTTTCTCTTACTTTGCAACAATATATAAAATCTACACAGTGAATTTAGTTATAGATATCGGAAACTCTACAGCAAAATTAGCTATATTTGAGAAAGACAAAATAATCGAAGTGATCAGAGATTCTAATCAATCTCTTGCGCAGTTGGGTATGCTTTGCGAAAAATATTCCTTAACTCAAGGCATTATCTCGTCTGTTATTTCCTACAGTGACAAGATTAAATCAGAGTTAAAAAAGCTACCCTTTGAGCTGCTCCACCTTAATCATCTAACACCTATTCCTATTCAGAACAGGTACAGAACACCACATACATTGGGAATGGATAGAGTAGCTGGAGTTGTCGGAGCCAATTATCTTCACCCACACACTCCTCTATTGGTCATAGATGCAGGAACCTGCATCACCTACGACTTCATAACTAGTAAAGGGATATATGAGGGTGGAAACATCTCACCTGGTCTGCAAATGCGTTTTGAAGCGCTACACAACTTTACAAACAAGCTTCCGCTGGTAGATAAAAAAGGTGATTCTCCTCTTTACGGATACGATACAGAAACAGCAATACGGTCAGGCGTACAAAAAGGAATTGAGTTCGAAATGGGTGGATATATAGAAGAACTGAAGAAAATGCATCCCGGCCTTTTTGTTTTTTTAACAGGTGGAGATGATTTTTCTTTTGATTGCAACTTAAAAAGTATCATCTTTGCAGACAGATTTTTAGTATTGAAAGGTTTAAACAGAATATTAAGGCATAATGATGAATTATAAAAAAGTGATTGGTGTGTTTATCTTGCTCGCTTCCACTGGACTAACTTGGGCTCAAACAAGCACAAATTCTCCTTACACACGTTACGGATTTGGGCAGCTATCCGACCAAAACTTTGGACAGAGTAAAGCCATGGGCGGAGTTGCATATGGATTACGCAACGGACTTCAGATAAATGCATCCAATCCGGCATCGTATGCAGCAGTAGATTCGTTAACTTTTCTATTTGATACGGGTGTATCACTTCAAAATGCGAATTTCAAAGAGGGTGATGTACGGACAAATGCAAAAAACTCAGCAGTGGATTACATAGCAGCTCAATTCCGATTACGAAAAGGAATGGGAATTGCTGTGGGATTTCTCCCCTACTCCTCTGTAGGATACAATATGTCTAAAAAGAAGATAGAACAACCTGAAAGTGATGAAACGAGTGAGATTAGCTCAGTTAGCACCTATTCAGGAACTGGCGGATTGCATCAAATTTTTGTTGGATTTGGAGTAGAACCATTTAAAAACTTCTCTATTGGGGCAAATATATCCTACCTATATGGAACGATTAACCACTTGGTTAGTACTGAATTTAACCAATCAACCTCCTACACAAGCTACCGTTCCTACATCATTGATGTAAACGACTACAAGCTTGACTTAGGTTTGCAGTACACTCAACCCTTTGGGAAAAAGCACTCTGCAACTTTGGGCGCCGTCTACTCTTTGGGACATACACTCAATTCTACAGGTAGAAGTAGCCAATTTACCTCAGCGAGTTCAACTTATAAAACAGATACAATCTCAAATGGGTTTAGTATTCCTCACACCTTTGGTGCAGGTATCACTTACGTATATGACAAACGACTCACTGTCGGGTTTGATTATACACTTCAAAAATGGGCTGATGCCAAATACATTGGTAAAACAGGATACTTTACAGATAGAACCAAATATGCCATTGGTGCTGAGTTTCAACCCAATCCTATGAGTAGAAACTATTTTAACCGCATCAAATACCGAGCAGGTGCATACTATGCTGATCCTTATACCAAAGTAGAGGGGAAGGCAGATGGAGTGCGTGAGTATGGGATAAGTGGAGGTTTTGCCCTACCCATATTCCAAAGCAAATCAATACTAAGTATATCGGGCGAATATGTAAAAGTAAGTCCAGTAAGTCCAAAAGTCAAAGGTATGCTTGAAGAAAACTACCTAAAAATCAACGTGGGATTAACCTTCAATGAGCGTTGGTTTATGAAATGGAAAGTAGAATAAAAAGAAAAAACACACAATTAATTTACATACAATGAAAAGGAAAACAGTAATAGGATTATTGACTCTCTCAATGGGTGCAACTGCAGCCTTTGCTCAAACAGGAGCGCAAAGTGGAACTCGTTATGGACATGGTGAAGATAGCATTAAATGTTTGAGAAATATTAGTATTTATACCGAATATGTAAAGACTAATAATTATAGTGACGCTTATTCTCCATGGAAAAGTGTTTTTGAAGAGGCACCTGTAGCACAAGCTGGTACCTACACCAATGGAGCTAGAATTCTACGTTGGCTCATTGCAAATGAGAAAGATGCAGCTAAGAAAAATGCTTATTTTGAGGAGTTGATGAGAGTTTATGATCAACGACTTGCAAACCTTAGCACCCTAAATAGTTACGTAAAAAGACCCGTATCAAAAGGCTCTATCGTGGGAATGAAAGCACACGACTACTATGCCAATGGATGCCCAGACATTAACGTAGCCTATACACTTTTCAACGAAGCTATAAGCAGTGAAAAAGAGAAGTCTG
Source organism: Phocaeicola sp. (assembly GCA_051658485.1). GTDB lineage: Bacteria > Bacteroidota > Bacteroidia > Bacteroidales > Bacteroidaceae > Phocaeicola. The sequence goes on along the minus strand of JBOFMR010000232.1, from coordinate 6,162 downwards.
ATTACTATGTGCTTCAAGAGTTTATGGACTTATCAGCACGTAAGCTAAAATCAAATGAGTCGCACAAAGAGCAATTCATTGAAGATTATCTAAACGCTTCTGGATATGCTGATTTGGCTTACAAAGCAGCAACGAAAGAGGGAGATAAAACAAACCTAAAAGCAGCAAAAGAGAATATTGATGCTTATTTCATCAATAGTGGAGCAGCTACTTGTGACAACTTACAAAGCATTTATGGTCCTAAAGTAGATCAAAACAAGAGCAATATGGATTACCTAAAACAGGTTATTTCTGTTATGCAATTGTTGGGTTGTACAGAACAAGAGGCTTACTTTGCAGCATCAGAAGCAGCACATGCTATTGAGCCTAGTGCAGCTACAGCTGTTGGATGTGGATATATGTACTACAAAAAAGGAGATTTTGACAAATGCTTTCAGTACTTTGACCAAGCAATCGAATTGGAACAAGACCCTACTGCAAAATCGGATTATCTCTACAAAACTGCAGCAATCTTGTTCAGCCAAAAACAATTGAGCAAAGCTAAACAATACGCAAACCGTTCTATCTCGTTGAATGCGAACAATGGAAATGCCTACATTCTTATTGCTAGTATGTATGCTTCAAACCCCAACTGGAGCGATGAAAGCGCACTAAACAAATGTACCTATTTCGCAGTAATAGATAAGCTACAAAAAGCAAAAAGCGTAGACCCTAAAGTTGCTGACAAGGCTAATGAATTGATTAGAACTTACTCTAAACATACACCTAAAGATGCTGATCTATTTTTCCTAGGATTGAAAAAAGGTGATTCAGTTACTATCGGTGGATGGATTGGTGAAACAACAACGATTAGATAAGATAAAATATGCCTGAAAACGGATTACATACTCTTTGTATTCGCTACATAAACATAACAGTTGCCATTTGGGCAACTGTTATGTTTGTTTTATTTCCTTCCTGTTCAAACAGTAAGAAACATCACATAGAGTCTATCACAGAGCGAGATTCCCTCCCATTTATGCGCACATTGGGTGTAACCTCCTTAGTGTCAGATTCAGGAGTTATCCGATATAAAATTATTACAGAAGAGTGGGATATCTTTGACAAGAAAGATCCTCCCTATTGGGCTTTTGAAAAAGGGGTCTACCTAGAGAAGTATGATAGTCTCTTTCTCATAGACTCTAGTATAAAAGCAGATACAGCCTATTACTACGAGAAAAAGAACCTTTGGAAACTCATAGGGAATGTACATATCCGCAACCAACAAGGGGATAAATTTGACACTTCACTCCTCTTTTGGGATGAGAAAAAAGAGAAAATATACTCTGACAAACCCATTCGAATAGAGCAAACAGACAAGAGTATAATCAATGGAGAATACGGATTTGAATCCAATCAACAGCTCACAGAGTATCAAATTTACAATAGCACAGGTGCTTTTATAGTAGAGAACACCGCACCTACAGATAGCACCAAACAGGATAGCATTCGTTAATTAACAGAAATCGACTATGGGAATATTTATACAGATCCTAATTTCAATGTTCTTTTCTGCCTTTTTCTCGGGACTAGAAATTGCTTTTGTATCTTCCAACAAACTACGGTTTGAAATGGATAGAAGTAAACAAAGCATCTCTTCACGTATTCTTGCCATATTCTACCGCAATCCTAACCATTTTATTTCGACCATGCTGGTAGGAAATAATATTGCACTCGTGATTTATGGTATCTTGATGGCACAGGTCATTGAAAAACAAATTCTATCTGAGTTTATTCAGAATCATTTTATAATGGTACTTCTCCAAACGATTATATCGACACTGATCATCTTAGTCACAGGAGAATTTCTTCCTAAAACACTATTTAAAATCAATCCGAATTTAACACTAAATATCCTAGCTATTCCAACTTTCATTTGCTACATTCTTCTCTATCCCATCAGCCAAATTGCATCAAGCATCTCTAACCTGTTACTCCGAATAATGGGGAAAAAGACCAACAAGGAAGATAATGCCAAAGCATTTACAAAAGTCGATTTAGATTACTTTATTCAAAGCAGTCTGCCCAATTCGGAAAGTAAAGAAGAGGTGGATAGTGAAATACAAATTTTTCAAAACGCGCTCGACTTTTCGAATATCAAAGTTCGCGACTGTATGGTGCCACGTACTGAAATCGTTTCAATCGACAAGGAAGATAATTTAGAGGAGCTAAAGGAGCAGTTTATTAAAAGTGGAAAAAGTAAAGTTATTGTCTACAAAGAGAACATTGATAATATCATAGGGTACATTCATTCATCCGAAATGTTCTTAAATATAAAGGATTGGACAGATAGCATACGCCCCCTACCTATTGTACCCGAAACCATGAATGCACACAAGCTAATGAAACTCTTTATGCAACAAAAAAAGGCCCTTGCAGTAGTTGTGGATGAGTTTGGTGGAACATCAGGCATTGTAGCTTTGGAAGATTTAGTGGAAGAGATTTTTGGAGAGATAGAAGACGAACACGATAACACCTCCTACATAGCTAAACAGATAGGCGAAGATGAATACCTCTTTTCAGGAAGACTAGACATTGAAAAAGCAAATGAACTTTTCAACCTTGAACTACCTAAAAATGATGACTATCAAACCATAGGGGGACTTATCCTTAATTACTACCAAAGTTTCCCAAAAGCCAATGAAGTCATTACAGTCAATCACTTCAAATTTAAAATAATCAAGGTGACAGAGACAAAAATAGAATTGGTGAAACTAAAGGTAAACAAATAGTGTTTTTTTGAAGATAAGGTAGCCTTAAAAGCACTTTTTTTTGTATCTTCGTGCGATTTTACTACAAAGCAAAAAAAAATAATAAACAAAAATAGTATTAAGAAAAATGGCAACATTACAAACAATCAGAAGCAAAGGTCCTCTATTAATTGGGGTTATCGGCTTAGCTCTCTTTGCATTCATTGCAGGCGATGCGTGGAGGGTACTACAACCACACCAAGGAAAACGAACTGTAGGTGAAGTAAACGGCAAAGAAATTACAGCACAAGAGTATCAAGTATTAGTTGATGAGTTCTCACAAGTAATTAAGCTAACACAAGGAGCATCTACTTTAAGCGATGAACAACTAACTCAAATCAAAGACCAAGTTTGGCAAACGTACGTAAACAATGAACTAATTGCAAGCGAAGCTAAAAAGTTAGGATTGACCGTATCAAAAGCTGAAATCCAATATGTAATTGACCAAGGAGTACACCCTTTATTGGCGCAAACTCCATTTCGCAATCCACAAACAGGAATGTTTGACAAGGATATGCTTAAAAAATTCTTAGTTGATTATTCAAACCTACACACAAGTGGTATGCCAGCACAGTATGTTGAATACTACCAAAGCATGGCTTCATTTTGGAAATTCATTGAAAAAACATTGACACAATCATTGTTGGCTGAAAAGTACCAAAACTTAATTTCTAAATCACTTATTTCAAATCCTGTATCGGCTGAAGATGCATTTAAATCACGCACAGAACAAAGTGATGTCCTACTTGCTGCCATTCCATACAGCTCGATTGACAATTCTACGATTGAAGTTTCTGATAGTGAAATCAAAGCTCTATACAACAAAAGAAAAGAAACGTTCCAACAACCTGTAGAGACTCGCAACATCAAATACATTGATGTAGTAGTAACTCCTTCTGAGGCAGACCGCCAAGAACTATTGACTGAAGTTACTGAATCAGCTCAACAATTGGCTAACCCTGCAGAGATTAGCACTTTTATACGTTCTACAGGATCTGTAATACCTTTCTCACCAATTGCAATAAATAAGAGTGCACTTCCTAATGATGTTTCAACTCGTTTAGAGTCTGTAAAAATCAACGAAGTATGCGGTCCTTATTACAACCAAGCAGATGATTCATACAATGCGTTCAAAATTATTGCTAAGACAACAGCTCCAGACGTTATTGAGTACCGTCAACTTCAAGTCGTAGGTGAAAATGAAAAAAGAACACACGAATTAGCGGATAGCATCTTCAATGTTTTGAAGAATGGCGCTGATTTTGCAACTGTAGCAGCAGCTTATGGACAAACAGGAGAGAAAAACTCATTGAAAGCAAGTAGCTATGAAGGTTCTCAACTTGATGCTGAGAATGTTCGTTACCTAACTGCATTGATTGAAGCAACTCCTAAAGCATACATCAACTTGGCTATGGCTCAAGGAAATGTTATTTTGCAAGTATTGGATAAAAAAGAGATGCAAACGAAATACCAAGTTGCCATTGTTAAACGCCCAGTTGAATTTAGCAAAGAGACTTACAACCAAGCTTACAACAATTTCAGCCAATTTGTTGCACAAAACACAACTCTAGCTCAATTGACAGCAAATGCAGAAGAGAATGGTTACCGCTTATTAGAACGTAACGATTTTCAATCATCTGAACACCAAGTGGGTGGCGTAAAAGGAACTCGTGATGTGTTGAAATGGATCTTCGAGGCTAAAGAAGGAAGTGTTTCTTCACTTTATGAATGTGGTGAAAACAACCACTTAATGGTTGTAGCCGTAGAGAAAATAAACCCTACAGGATACCGCAGCATTAGTTCAGTAGCAGATATGCTTAAAACTGAAATCATCAAAGAGAAAAAAGCTGAAAAGCTTCTTGCAGAACTTAAGGGTGCTGACATAGAAAAAGTAAAAGGCATGGAAAAAGCAGTAAGTGACAGTGTTAAACATATCACATTTGCAGCTCCTGCTTACGTTTCAATCACACGTGGTAGCGAACCTGCCTTAGGAGCCTTTACTAGCAATGCAAAACAAGGAGATGTATCAGAACCAATCAAAGGGAATGCTGCTGTATATGTAATACAAATTGTAAACAAAGAGCAAAATGCAGAAACATTCGATGCTAAATCTGAAGAGGTGAACCTAGCAAACACTGCTGCTCGCTACGGAAGTAATTACGTCAACGACTTGTATAAAAAGGCTAAAGTAAAAGATTCACGTTATCTTTTCTTTTAAACCCATCAATAACAAATCTACTTAATCCACCTCTATCTAGAGCTTTACTCCTCTTGTAGAAAATGATTCTTTACAGTAAGAGTTTATTAGCTAAAAAGAGAGTAAATCAAGTAAAGAGAATCGATTAATTGGTATTGGTTATAAGATAAAACAGAAAAACCCTGTTATTCTCAGATTCATTTTGAGAATAACAGGGTTTCTTTATTATTGATATCCATTTCACTAATCATCAAATGAAATCCATGCCGAGCGCCAGTGACAAACTGGATGGAACTGATGGCAGAAAATACTACAGCGACAGTACTCGATAGAGTTGTGCATACAGTGATATGCTTTGATCTAAAAGGAGAGTCACGTCGGAGAATATACATAACTGTGCACTATTAATAAACAGCTGAAGTGGCAGCAACCAAGCTCAAAATTGGCTGGATATGGAGCGTTTTTGCATCACCCAATGAACCCTGGGGATCCCTTTGTGAACAATAATTGCTAATATCTTTACTTGGCATAGATATTTACCACTCTTATAGGGTCTGCTGAAAAAGTCATTACACCACCATTAAGGTATCAATAATGAAAAGGATTCTATACCATAATTGGGTACACTCTCCCACTATAAGCCTTTAGAAAGCATTCTAAGGCATATTATTTGCATTTACTAGAATAAACTATTCTTTCTAGGAATCCTAAAATTCATCTATAGACAGCTGTGACTCTCTTCATATCTAGTCATGGTGCAAGGTTTTAATCAAGAACATGCAAAAAACCTTGCACTTATGCAATAAAATGAGCACATATAGTATTATAAATCAACTTATTGTCACTTTTTCAGCAGACCCTAATTACGTGTTGAAATAGTAGAAATTAGGGCTAAAAATAATTGAAAATAATTTTTAGGGCAAAGTTGGGTTAAAACATTCTGCCGATGCATTATTCGCACGGTTGTTGAAAAGGTTCGGCTCACTTGAGAAAGTTGGCCCCAAGCAAAACTGGGTCAATAAAGATTCTTCAGTGAAGATTTGGTGAAGACTATTTTCCACTCTCTTCACCATAACCTATTGATAATCAAAGCGTGTGAAGAATTGAAGCTTTTTTCTGCTCTTTTATTTTAAGTAGAAGAGAGTTTCAGGCTCTCTAAAAGGGTAATAAGCATAC
>JBOFMR010000231.1:0-1425 GCA_051658485.1 Phocaeicola sp. | reverse complement strand
ATTATTAGTGTCCGCTAAAGCATAGTTATTCGAGTCCAACTCATTGAAACCCATGAGTTGGACTTGCTTTTTATATAAGACAACCCCCATTTCCTAAATTATCCACTACTTGGTGGCGATTCTGCAGCTTCTTTGAGTAGCATTTTTAGGTCCTCATCTGGTTTCTCAAAGAACGTATTGAGGTTGATATAGTACATGAGTATAATTCTTACCATTGTTGCTAATCCTGAAAAGCTCCATGGTCGATTTAATTGTCTTTGCATTAACGTCATAAGCATATTGGCTATCAAGGTGACCCAAATCTGAATCTTGATGGCATTTGCACTCTCTCCATAGAAGTACCGAAGTGGAAAATTCTGCTTTATTTGCTTGAATAGTGACTCAATCTGCCACCTACGCCGGTAGATGAGTACAATATCCTCAAGACTCATATCAAAGTCGTTGGTCAGCAGCTGAATAAGTTTTGGCTGTTTTTTTTTCTTTATATCCACATAAGTGATTATACGGGCTAAATGATTGATATCTCCTTTACGGAATACAACAACTTGTTCTCGATACTTCATTTTTCCTTCAGGACTCATATCAATACAACCTGTAAGTATCTCGTATGTGAGATTTTTCTTCATTTTAGTCACATAAACAACATTTCTCTGCGTCAGTTCCTCGAATTTTTCGTAATTGATATAGGCTCTATCCAATGCTATGATTTCCCCATTGGTATAGTATGTTGGAGCAAGCATAAAAGAATCATTAGTGGCTGCTGAAGTAAACTTCACATCACATGGGACTCCTTCATTGGCATGTATTATTGAGTGAACCTTGATTCCTCCTTTCTTTTTGCCCATCTTGGGATGTCGTCCTACCCCCTTGAATATCGCATTAGAAAAGAGAGAGATGGTGGTAGAATCTATTATTCTTAGCTTCTTCATCCACTCCTCTGAAGCATTTCTTCGGCTGTCCGAGCAAAGAGAGTCCCTGTTTGCCTCATATAGGTTACGATATACCTCTTCAAAGAATGCTTCAGTACGTCTGGTATTTGCATCCGATAGTGTACTGCGACGAGGAACATGGGTTAAACCAATATGCGCTAGCTTTCGAACCTCAGCAAGCATAGAAGCTTCTATCTCACGCAATGAATCGAAACGTTTAATCACAGCATAAAGCATAGTTAGCAGATGATGCCAACCGTCAAATGACTTTACATACCTCTCACCTCCATGTTTGCGACTGATTTTTATTATATTTTCCTTATCAAGACATTTTATTAACTGACCATAGACCGGCTGTCCGAAGAAATGTGTACTTTTACTCATGTTACTTAAGTTTTTGTGGTTAAAAATAAAAGTAACATTTAGGGCTGATATCTAGTCAAGATACCAGCCCTTATTTTATGATTTAGCGATAAAGTTTAGCGGACACTAATAA
>JBOFMR010000230.1:0-63216 GCA_051658485.1 Phocaeicola sp. | reverse complement strand
AACACCTTTGCGCATATCAGTACTAGTATGACTAATAACGAAACGATTGGTTTCATTCAAATTAAACATAGTTTTTTTGAATACAAAAGTCGGAAAGAAAAAAGAGAAGAAAAATACGGCAGAATTCGGATGGATACGTTACAACTGTTGTGTTGCATGATATTAGTCACCTAATGTTCAGCCCAATTGCTCTCTATCGATGCTTTTTCCCATTGTATAATAGCATCAAAAGATCAGTTTCTTTTCATCAAAAGATCAGTATCTTTTCGTCAAAACATCAGTTTGTTTCGCTCTTTTATTTAGAATGGCCAAAGAATAGGAGCGAGAATCAATGTTACAGTCATAATAACGAGAGTTATTATAGGACCTATTTTTAGAAAATCAATAAAAAGGTATCCACCAGGATTATAAATCATGATGTTGGTAGATGAACCAATTGGAGTAGAAAAGCTTGAGGAACAAGCAATCATTGTGCTCATAATAAATGGCATTGGATTTACGCCAAGAGCGATAGCACTTCCGTAGCTGATGGGAAATACTAGGGCAGAAACTGCTGTGTTTGACACAAACTCGGTTAGTATGGCTGAAGAGAGGTAGATGATTGCTAAAACCATTAAAGGTGAATCGCCTACCATGTTTAAAAGTGAGAGTGCCAAGAAATTGGCAACACCTGTATTTTGCAAAGCAGTGCCTAACGAGAGCGAACACCCAAAAATAATAATGACATCCCAATTTATGTTTTGTTGTCCTTCGTTTACGGTGCAGCACCGTGTAAAAATCATTCCAAAGACTCCTATAAGTACAGCTTCTAATAGGGTTAGTAAGCCCAAAGCTGTTGACAATACAACGGCAAGCATAATAAGGCTTGAATAGATCGCTTTTTTATCTGCTACCTGATTATTCTCTTCTTTGTTTATGAAAACAACCTCTTTAATCGAGTCTGTAGCATAGGTTTGGAAGCTTTCACTGCACTCTAATAAGAGCAAGTCACCAGGCAGAATGATCACTGCTCGTGGACTCTCATTCACGCATTTCCCTTCTCGCGAAATGGCTACTAGTGTGAGGTTGTACTTTTTCTCAAAATCAGTTTGGCTAAATGAGTAGCCAATCAATTTACTATTAATCGGAACAATTGATTGTAGGATGCGGAGCTTGGGGTTCCCTCCATTCATTGTAAATAGCTGATTGGTTGCAAGGGCTAATCCGTGCGTCTCTCTTAACTTGAGTATACTCTCTATATTTCCTGTATAGACAAGGCGATCACCTCCCATCAAATACTCACTTCCTGCTATTGGAGAGGTCACCTCACCATCAAAACTATGAATTTCGACGATGTGTCCCCCTTTTATGTTATCGAGTTTTGCCTCCTCAATTGTTTTTCCTATCCATTGGCTCTCTGTAGGGACAATAAGTTCTAGGGAATAAGATCTTAGATCCTCGAACGATTCCTTGGCAGAAGTTCTTTTAGGTAGAAAATTTCGGAATAAAAAGATTGCTAAATAACCCGATGTTAAGGCTGCTATTCCCAAGGGGGTTATATCAAAAAAACCAATCGTCTTTCCTGTTTCAGCATAATACATACTTGCCATAATAAGATTGGGCGGAGTACCTATCAAGGTACAAACTCCGCCAAAGATGGAGGCGTAACTTAATGGGATGAGAAGTTTTGAAGCAGGTACTTTAAGCTTCTCTGACCATTTTGTGACGATGTTAATAAACATCGCTACCACAGTCGTATTGCTAAGAAATGCGCTGAGTATGGATACGGGAGCCATTAATCGAATAAGTGCAGAAACATAATTTTTAGGTGTTCCTAATAGTCGATTGCAAATCCAATGGAGTACTCCTGTCTTTTCGAGCCCAGTGAAAAGAACAAATAGGAGTGCTACGACAACAATGGTGCTGGAGGAAAATCCTTCAAAGGCTTCCTTGGCTGATAGTACATCCGTTAGTAAGAGTACAGTTACTCCTCCTAAGAAGGTATAACTAGTAGACCATTTGGTTGTAAGCAAGATGGTAAAAACAGAGATAATTGTGACAATGGTTATCCAACCTGCTACGCTTATGGGTTCATTGATTAAATTTAGCATATTGAAGATTCTTAGATAAAGTTTACTTGAAAATTGCTTTAAAAGGGGTCTAGTAATGAGAGTGTATCTTTGTGTAGCCGATTAAGAGCCTTCTTCACTCTCATTAAGTGGTCAACAAGCATTATTACATCGTTTGGGTCTGTCTAGCTGGTTTTGCAACAAACAGTGAGAAGACCCCATTACTCATGAACCAAAGGATATACTTAACTAACTCTAAAGTGGGATTACATAGGTTCGAAACATCACATTTACTTTTTATTATCATCTAGAAGGAATAGGGTGATAAACCGTAGGATGAATGGAGAAGTTCTCATTCTTCACGCTTGTTGTTCCCTTTTTTAATCTGCTTAGTCTACTGTTGCTATTTGTTTCTTATCGTTAAAAATAGTGTTTAAACTCACCACCTCCTTTATTTAGGTTTGTCTTATAGGAATCTTTTTTTATTAATTTTGCAAAGGTAATCTCTTTTTTTTATTTATAGGCTGCAGAAGTTGATTCTTTTGCACCATCTATTTTTGTAGGCTTTATTCTTTAGATAAAGTCAATCCAATATTCGGTAGAAGGATTAAAAGAGATTCGCTTTTTTGTTTTTATCAATACAAACCCTTATTTTTGTTAGCTAGTTACGCTTTAGTTAAGAATAGGGTAGCATTTGTTCATTAAAAACAGAAATACATGAAAGATTTTATTAAATACACATTTGCCAGCCTATTAGGGGTGGTATTGGCTGGAATCGTTTTAACAATTTTAGGAGTCATTACGCTAGCAGGGATGTTCACTATGACTGGAGTGGAACCTGTGGTGAAAGAAAGAAGTATATTTGCACTTAATCTGACTGGAGAAATAGTCGAACGTTCCATTGAAATTCCATTTAGTGAGTTGGTCGGTGATGATTATGAGTCAACAGGATTAGAAAATGTTCTATCTGCGATTAAAAAAGCCAAAGAACACAACGATATTAGAGGTATCTTTTTAAATATAGGTTCTGTAGCTGCTTCTCCAGCTTCGCTTGAAGAGATACGCCATGCGCTTCTTGAATTTAAGAAGAGTGGTAAGTTTATTGTGGCTTATGCTGATTCTTATTCACAAGGTCTCTACTACGTAGCAAGTGTGGCTGATAAAGTAATACTTAATCCACAAGGTGCTCTTTCGTGGAAAGGTATCTCTGCACAAACACTTTTCTTTAAAGAGGCAATGGATAAAGTAGGTGTTAAGATGGAGGTTTTTAAAGTGGGCACATATAAGGCTGCTGTAGAACCTTTTATAGCTACTGAAATGAGTGCTGCCAATCGGGAACAGCTTACTGCCTATACGCAGTCTGTTTGGGACGAGTTTTTAACAGGAGTTTCTTCAGCTAGAAATATACCCAAGGATATCTTGGATGGATATGCTAGCCAGTTGTTGGAGTTCCAAGAGGCATCATCTTATGTGAAGTGTGGCTTAGTTGATACGCTTCTCTATCAAGAGGGGGTCGTAAATTATCTAAAAGAACTGACTGGCAGAGGAGAGAAGGAAGAACTTCGCACGCTTAAATTGAGTGAAATGAATACTCTTAGTTCGAATGAAACCAAAGGTGAAAGTGAAAACATTATCGCTCTCTATTATGCAGATGGTGAGATAGATGGGTCGAAAACTTCTATGGAGGGAATTAATAGTGAGAAGACCATAAAGGAGTTGCGTAAGCTACGTGAAGACGAGAATGTAAAAGCGGTGGTGCTGCGTATCAACTCTCCTGGAGGAAGTGCTTATGGGTCGGAGCAAATTTGGCAAGAGGTCAAAGCATTGAAAGAAAAGAAACCAGTAATCGTCTCTATGGGTGACTATGCAGCATCGGGTGGTTACTACATAGCTTCACCTGCAAGTTATATATTGGCAAATGCTACAACATTGACGGGCTCTATTGGGATCTTTGGAATGGTTCCTAATGCACAAGAGCTGCTAACTAAAAAAATAGGTTTGCACTTCGATGCAGTCAATACACACCCCTTCTCTGATTTAGGAAGTATGGGACGCTCTTTTAAACCTGAAGAGAGAGCCGCTTTGCAGCAAAAAATAAATGAAGGGTATGAAACTTTTATAAATCGATGTGCTGAGGGAAGAAATATGGATCCCGAAGCGATAAAAGAAATTGGAGAAGGGCGTATCTGGACTGGTGATAAGGCGAAGGAGTTGGGCTTGGTTGATGGCATTGGAGGTGTAGAAGAGGCTATTAAGCTTGCTGTACAATATGCTGATGTTTCAAGCTATTCGTTGCAGTCTTATCCAGAGAAAGAGAACTTTTTTAGCTTGATTTTTAATAGTAAAGAGAGCTTTCTACAAAATGAGTTGAAGAAAAGTATGGGAAGCTACTTCAGTACTTTCCAATTTATTCAAAATATGACTCAGATGGAGCGTGTGCAGGCTCGTATGCCTTTCGAATTGATTATTGACTAGCTAAACTAATGGAAAATCGTTTTATCAAGATCAATTGGTGGCTTTACCCACTCTCCATACTTTATGGGATGGTGGTAAGGTTTCGTAATAAACTTTTTGAATGGGGTTTTTACAAGGAGCGTGTTTTTAAGATTCCTGTGATTTCTGTGGGAAATATTACCGTGGGAGGGACAGGCAAAACACCTCATACCGAATATCTGATAAAATTATTGCAAGATAACTACCAACTAGCCGTTTTAAGTCGTGGATACAAACGTAAAACCAAGGGCTATATTTTGGCTAATGAGGAGACGCTTGTTGATATGATTGGCGATGAGCCTTTTCAAATGAAAAAGAAATTCCCATCTATCTATATGGCGGTAGATCGGGATAGATGCCACGGTATTGAGAGGCTTTTGTCTTCTATCGATACAGAGAATCTAGAAGCGATCATTCTTGATGATGCTTACCAACATCGCTACGTAAAACCAGGACTTAATATTTTGTTGGTTGATTACAACCGAATGATAACCGATGACAAATTGTTGCCAGCAGGTAGAATGCGTGAACCTAGGCAGGGAAAAGATAGGGCTAATGTAGTTATAATTACCAAATGTCCTGTCAATTTAACTCCGATGGAATACCGTATTCTGACGGCTAAAATGCAACTCTATCCCTATCAGCAACTCTATTTCTCGACAATGAGCTATGGTAAATTACATCCATTGTTGGGAGGAGCAGCTTATTCGCTGGAGAGCTTAAATAGAGCGGTTTCCATCTTGTTAGTAACAGGGATTGCATCGCCTCAAAAAATGGAAAATGATTTGAAAGGCTATGGCTTTGTGATTCACCCCATGGCTTTTAGTGATCATCATCACTTTGGGGCTGAGGATATGAAGAAGATAAAGGAAGAGTTTGACTCTTTGCCTGAAGAGAAGCGGATTATTATAACGACAGAAAAAGATGCTGTACGCCTTATTGATCACCCTGATTTGGCCGAAGATCTGAAAAAATATATCTATGTGCTACCTATCGAGGTGGAGATATTACAAAATCAACAAGAGAAGTTTAATTTAACAATTAGAGATTATGTTAGAGAAAATTCAAGAAACCGCAGCCTTTCTCAGAGAAAGGATGCATACAGCTCCTGAAACAGCTATTATTTTAGGAACAGGGCTAGGAAGTCTAGTACATGAAATCACTGAGAAGTATGAAATTCAATATACAGAAATCCCTAATTTCCCAGTCTCTACAGTAGAGGGGCATAGTGGAAAATTGATTTTTGGAAAGTTGGGTGATAAACAGATTATGGCTATGCAAGGTCGTTTTCACTACTACGAGGGATACAATATGAAAGAGGTTACCTTTCCTGTGCGTGTTATGCGTGAGTTGGGTATTAAAACTCTTTTTGTTTCAAATGCCTCTGGAGGTACAAACCCTGATTTTGAAATTGGTGATTTGATGATTATTACAGATCATATCAACTTCTTCCCTGAACATCCGTTGCATGGAAAAAACATCTCTTATGGTCCTCGTTTCCCTGATATGAGTGAAGCTTATTCAAAAGAGTTGATACAAAAATCATTGGTTATTGCTAAAGAGTTGGGAATAAAGGTGCAACAGGGGGTTTATTTGGGTACACAAGGACCTACTTTCGAAACTCCTTCTGAGTATAAAATGTTCCGTATTATGGGATGCGATGCAGTGGGTATGTCTACTGTTCCTGAAGTAATCGTAGCCAACCATTGCGGTATCAAAGTATTTGGTGTATCGGTTGTGACAGATTTAGGAGTAGAAGGTAAGATTGTAGAGGTATCTCATGAAGAGGTTCAAAAGGCAGCCGATGAGGCACAACCTCGCATGACTGCTATAATGCGTGAAATGATCAACAAAGCTTAAGAAGATAGATATGCAAAATGCAAATCGTACAGAAATAGCTACGCTAGGTGAATTTGGGCTTATCAAACATCTTACGGCAGGTATTGAACTGAAAAACAAAGAGTCTAAATATGGTGTAGGTGATGACGCTGCTGTATTGGAGTTTAAAGAAAAACAAGTCTTAGTTACTACTGATTTGTTGATGGAGGGGGTGCACTTTGACCTTGTTTATACGCCACTGAAACATTTGGGGTATAAAGCAGGTATCGTTAACTTCTCTGATATTTATGCCATGAATGGTACGCCCAAGCAAATCACAGTCTCTATAGCACTCTCTAAACGATTCTGTATAGAGGACATTGAGGATTTTTATGCTGGATTGAAACTGGCTTGTGATGTGCATCAAGTGGATATTGTAGGGGGGGATACTACCTCTTCTTTAACTGGTATGGCCATTAGCATCACTTGTATAGGTGAAGTGGAGAAGGGTAAGGTTGTTTATAGAAGCGGTGCCAAAGAGAGTGATTTAATTTGTGTGAGTGGTGACTTAGGTGCTGCTTACATGGGATTGCAATTGCTGGAACGTGAAAAAACAGTCCTTCAGGGAGTGAAAGAGGTACAGCCTGATTTTAGTGGAAAGGAGTATCTGTTAGAACGTCAGTTGAAACCTGAAGCTCGTCAAGATATAGTGAAGCAATTGGCAGAAATAGGTGTTCAGCCTACCTCTATGATTGATGTATCAGATGGTCTGTCTTCGGAGCTAATGCATATTTGTGAACAAAGTAATGCTGGGTGTCGCGTTTATGAAGAGCGGATTCCTATTGATTTTCAAACGGCAGTAATGGCTGAAGAGATGAATATGAATCTTACTACTTGTGCATTAAATGGGGGCGAAGATTATGAGCTTCTTTTTACTGTACCACTTACTGATCACGAGAAGGTAGAGGGTATGAAAGGGGTAAAAGTGATTGGGCACATAACAAAAAAAGAGTTAGGTGCTGCTCTAATTACCCGAGATGGACAAGAGTTTGAGCTTAAAGCGCAAGGCTGGAATCCACTAAATGAAAAATAAATTCAAATTAAAAGTGCTGATAAAGAGTTGATTGCTTTTTGTTGGCACTTTTTTATTTTAAAAACATTTGGAAGTTACAGAAAAAAGCGTACCTTTGCATTCGAAATAAAGATGGTACCATAGCTCAGTTGGTAGAGCAAAGGACTGAAAATCCTTGTGTCCCTGGTTCGATTCCTGGTGGTACCACTTCAAAAAAAGAGAGTTGCAGATTTGCAACTCTCTTTTTTCTTTTAGCATGAAGCTTTTAGAAATTGAACTTTTCCAGCTTTAAAATAGCCAATGCACTTATTTTAGGAACCAATGTCGCGAAATGTGAGCTTTTCTCATGTGCCTGAAGTGTTTCGGTATCTCTCCATGTTTCGCAGATGAGTAGTACGTCAGGGCGAGTGGTACTTTCAAATAGGTCATATGCGATACATCCTTCCTCTTTTATGGTGTAAGCAACTAACTCTTTAGCTAATTGAGCTACTTTTGAGCGATTAACTTCGCTTACTTGAATAAAAACATTTAGTCGAATCATCTTTTTGTTATTATAGGTTTCTGCAAACTTAATAAAATTAGTGATTCCATTTGCTTTTTCTGGGAAAAAAGGAAGATCTCTTGAATTGGCCTCTGACTATACTTGGGCTTCTCTTTTTTTTGCCACCTTAATATTTTTTTATAACTTGCTACCTTTTACAGCCATCAAAAGGTTTATGTACTTTTAAAGAAAGAATCCAATATAAATATCAATAGAGACATGAAGTATAGACACTTAATTCTATTTTTTACTGCTGTTATAGCAATCTTCTCAGCTTGTTCGTCACCAGATGAGTCATATTACCGTCTTTTTAATGGAAAACTAAATCGTGATTTTGTAAATCAACTGACAGGTTTTGTTGAACAGAAATCGAATTTACTTGAGAGACATGCCATTAGTGAAGAGGCTTATATTAGTTTGACAACAGCAAAGGCCTCTGCTTTATCAATTTCTCAACGGGCTAAACTTCGCTCTTTGCGTATGGATATTCCCTCTCCGAATACACAAACCTTGCTTCAGAAAGTTATTCCATTGGCAGATCTAGGAGATTATATGGATAATATCTATGAAGGAAGAATAAGTGGATTTGTAAATGTTGCAGCTGATGTAAAAGAACTTCGTACTATGCGAGAGGTTTATTGGGGGTTGAGGCTGGATTACGTAGATAGTAAGTTTAAAGAATATGGAGCTGGGTATGGAGTCATTCGTTTTTATTCGGCTGACATTGATTTTATAGTCATTCCTTTTTCTCCCGAAATGGACGGTTCTACAGTAGCAGAATGGCCCTTTACAGGAGGTGGTTTTACCCCTTCTACATTGGGGAAAGGTGGTTATCCGCTCTATAAATTCTCTACAGGTTACTACATGCCTGCTGAGGGTGCAGAGATATACGAATGTACACCTGGAGGTAATGAGATACTTCGTTCTGTATTTAGAGATGGTAAGTGGGTGACTTCGGAAGGAGAGATCGTGAGCACTCGTTCCAATCATGCAGTGAAAGAGGTGCATACTCGTTTGGTTAATTACAAGGGGTATTCTCTTTATTTACGTGGTGAAACTCAAGAGGGGGTTCATCTATTTACTTCAGATCCAGTAGTCGCTAAGGAGCTAGGTATGGCAGTTTATGAGAAAGGAGAATATTTCTTGATTGCTCCAGCTAATTCCATTGTGGAATTGGATTAGTGTTTAATGATAAGTAGTACTGAAAGGCTTGATGTTAAGTAATTCTATGGTATCTAGGGGATAACTTTCGACTTGCTTCACTTTGTTGAATTATTAGTTGTGAGAATAGTTTGATTAGAGTGGAGGAGGGGTTGTTACTTTCAACCAAAAGAGCTACATTTGTTGCGAATTTAAAAAGTCAAAAGAAAAATGGACGATTCAAACCCGCGAAGGCATTGTATTAATATTAACTAGTCCATTCAGACTTCATCTTAAAACCTCTGATTGGACAACTAACAAAAGGAGACAATTAAGATGAGACGATATCTTTATTGTGAGGCTGGTTTTGTAGAAAAACCACATTGGGTACCTAATTGCTGGATAAATGTAGAGTGCCCTACAGAAGATGATTTTAAATTTCTTACCGAAGAATTACATGTACCAGATTACTTTTTAGAGGATATTTCGGATGTTGATGAACGTTCGCGTACAGAACAAGAGGGTGATTGGTTGCTAACCATCATTCGGGTACCTCTTCAACAAGGTGACGGTTTGCCTTATACTACTGTACCTGTTGGTATCTTTACTAATAATGAGATAATTGTAACGCTCTGTTATCACAAGACCGATGTAATTTCAGATTTCATTCAATTCACTCGTCGAAAGGGCGTGTCAGTCCCTAATAAATACGAACTTATTCTTCGTCTTATCTACTCTTCAACTGTGTGGTTCTTGAAGTATTTAAAGCAAATAAATAATGATGTAAATGCTGCAGAGAAGGCGTTGGAAAAGAGTATTCGTAATGAAGACTTGTTACGTTTGATGAAGCTTCAAAAAACATTGGTTTATTTCAATACTTCTGTTCGCTCTAATGAGGTTGTAGTAGGTCGATTGAATGTACTCTTTCAGGAGAATAACTACCAAAATGCTGAATTGGCAGGGGATGTTATGATTGAGCTTAAGCAGGCATATAATACAGTGAATATTTATAGTGATATTCTTACAGGTACAATGGATGCTTTTGCCTCTATTATATCGAATAATGTGAATACTATCATGAAACGTATGACAAGCCTTTCGATTATATTAATGGTTCCTACGCTTATAGCAAGCTTTTATGGAATGAATGTTGATGTTTATTTAGAAGAGGTTCCTCATGCATTTACTTTTATTGTAGTTGCTTCGATTTCTCTCTCTGCTTTTGCATTCTTCCTCTTTAGACGGATAAAATGGTTTTAAGTATTGGCTATTAATAGGAAAGTGTTCCTTATTACTGTTCACCTGAGAAAGTTGTGGACACTAATTGTTGATCTCTTTACTTGGCATATATGTTCGCCACTTTATATAGAGAGAGTGGTACATCATTCACTCCTCTTAAATTTGCCCTAAACTTTTTTAGCTCTGCATTAAAACATTCTTTCGATGCATTAGTCGCACGGTTGTTGAAGAAGTTCGGCTCACCTGAGAAAGTTGGCCCCAAGTAAAACTGGGTCAATAAAGATTCTTCAGTGAAGATTTGGTGAAGACTATTTCCCGCTCTCTTCACCATAACCTATTGATAATTAGAGTATGTGAAGGATTGAACCTTTTTTTTGCTCTTTTATTTTAAGTAGAAGAGAGTTTCAGCCCCTCTAAAAGGGTAATAGCATATTAAAAAAGAGATTGGTAAACAGACGACAAAAAGAATATCACTCCACAACTTTTACGGGTGAGCCGTGACCATTACTTTCTATCAAATTTGCTCTTTAATAAAAAAAAGCCTTGATTCACTACTGAATCAAGGCTTTTTTCAAGTTCTTTGTTAGAGCTTGGATTATTTACGTAATCCAAGGCTTTTGATGATTGCACGGTATCTTTCGATCTCGCGGTCTTTCAAGTAGTTAAGTAAAGCACGACGCTTACCTACCAACATAATCAAAGCTCTCTCAGTGCTATAATCTTTTCTGTTGAGCTTAAGGTGCTCAGTCAGGTGAGAAATACGGTATGAGAACAATGCTATCTGCGCCTCAGGTGAGCCAGTATCAGTGTTAGACTTTCCGTACTTTTCAAAGATCTCCGTTTTTTTTGCTGAATCTAAATACATAGTTCTTTTGCTTTTTTTTGATATAAAAAATATTTTCGAGTGCAAAGGTAACCATATTCTTTTAGAATGAAATGATTTAGAGAGATTTATTTTTGAAAAAAGCTTCTACTTCTTCAATTGTAACATCTTTTAGTCGCACTATTTTTTCTTTATCTAGTAAATAAAGCGTAGGAATGGCTTGCAAATAGTATAGCTGTTTCCCATAGATAAGTTCTTCCGGGTCACATGCATTTATCCACTGGCTAGGTATGTTTCCTAGGCGAGCTTTCCACTCGTCACTTCCTTTGCTGGGGAAGAAGGCTACAATTTGTAGTTTTTTATTATCAATGAGTTTGCTTAGAACATCAGAGTGGTTGATATACTTCTTCATGTTTTCGCATGTCTCGCATCCAGGGTCGTAGAAGAATAGAAGGGTATAATCACTTTTAATGCTGTAAAGTGTTCTTTTCTTACCATTGGGTTGTGCATAGAGAACGTCTGTAGCAGGTTTGCCTACTTGATTTTTTGATAGTTGTATAAAATCATCTTTGGCTTGGATTTGGACTCTTTCATCTGTTGTGGGTATAGCTTGAACAGCTTTGCAAGCCAATATGTGCATCTTCTCATTACGCATCGGTGAGTTTGGGTCATTCCAATAGCGTCGTATAACATCCCAAATGTAATTGCCCATGAGGGGCTCAACTGTTGCTTTGGTTAGTAGGGATTGGAGAGCCTCTTGAGCAGTCTGACTGGGTATAGAAAGCAATATGTCCATAAAGTTAACGATAGCTTGCTCGGTAACGTCTGGGAGGTGAATATAAGTGGTATCTGTAAATAGGAAATTGTCCCAATAGTGCATTGCTAAAAAATTTGCTCGTGACTCAGGGTCAGTAATCATCGGAGGAATCTGAGGAAGGGTAAAGGTTGGCTTTTCGTCTATGATTGTATCAGGTTGCTTTTTGGAGTTTTTGCTGCATGATAACGTTAGAAAAAGTCCAACTGTTAGAATTAGAAAGTTGCAAATACGACTCATTTTGTTAAATTTTAAAGTTATTCAGTGCAAAGATATTTAAAATAAAATATTTCGCATCTTATCGCCTCTTATTTTCACTTTTGATTTTTTGTTATTTTGAGGTCATTTCGACTTTTAGTTGTCAATCAATTATAGAGGTTTTTTCAAGTTCATTTTATTGTTTGATCTTGATTTCTTCACCATTTCTAAAATTATTTATTGCTGGGTAGTACTCATTTAATTATCGCGCACACATCGAATGTATCCCCCTTCAAGAACTGACCCATTGCCCATATTTATATCATTCCCATTGAAGTTCCATCCGATTCGTTTAGAGCTTCCAGTACCAGACCCTCCATTAAGCGCTGGAATAAATTCATTGTGAAATTTAAAGATAGTACGTGCTACATCTCCGGATTGGAGGATGTTTATTGCTTTTAATAGATAGAATTCGCGCAAGTTAGGTGCCCGCCATTTACCCTTTGGCTCTAGATTATAGCATCCAGAGTTGGGAGAATCTGCAATGTTATATTGCATAGCGGCACCTACATTTGATGAGGGACGGTTATTTGCTTTGTTAATCATAAAGCCATTGGCACTTATCCGGCTTACATCTTCCCAATTGTTGTGTCTTCCCAACTCTCCAAAGGAGAGGCTTGAGCGATATGATTTTTGGTTTAAGTAGGGAGTAGTAACGCTTCCACCCTCTTCTGTATAAAAGAAGAGGGGTGTTCCATTACCTAAATTTCTCATACATCTGTAGTGGTTTAAAATAGCACTACCTGAATAAGTAGACATACCATATTCTGTATTCCAACTAATCGAGACAGACTCTTCTGCCCAATAGATCCATAAATTAGCAGGGTTATTTGAGTTTCCTATGCTTACGGTGCTAGATAAAAAATGTTTGTAAAGATATTTGTTCTCCGTATAGAGTTTCGCCTCCTCCGAGATTCCAGCATCACCTATAAACATTCCTACATATTGATTTAATGCAGGGAGATACCATTTTATTTCGTTATCATCAATTACTCCGTTTCCATTTAAATCTCTGTTTCGTTGTAGACAGGCTAAATAGGCTCTTTTGTAATCTGTATTGCCAACTGTTTTCATCGCATTGATGACTCCAGCTTCTATGGATGCAACTTTGTAACCGTTCATAGCCCAGTTTACATAGGTTGCCCAATGATTGCCATTTGTTGTCGTCTTACTTTTTAATTGATTTATGATACTTTTGAAATTTGAAGATCCGTTATTTTCGTTTTGATTTGTATAGAGTCCAATTCTATTTCTATAATCTTCCCATCCACGTATTGCTCCAGTCTCATTTATACACTCTACACCATAGGCACTGTATATATCTGTGGTAGTTGTATCAAAAAAAGTTTGGATGGCACGTTGTGACAAAATGTAGGTCGATCGCGTAATAGAGCTCTGTTTGTCTGGACTTAACTCAACATCGGTTAGTATATGCAGCTCTCTATTTGGTACATTTGTGAAGTATCTCCATAAATTACCACTTAGTGGGGGAGTGTTGGCTGGTGCTGCATTGTAGTAGAACTCATCAATGTGGCATGTATAAATGACTTCGTTATTTGAGTCGAAGAAGTTTGGTGTAGTTGCATGTGCCTTCAACTCATTTATCAAGCCTTCTATTGTTAGATAGTTGTTAGTAGGGTAGTTGCCTAGATCTGTACTATAAACCCCATTACTTATTTTAGGGTTTCTGACAATGCGTATCCAACTCTCATCTGTAATATCATCTCCCATTTCGGTAAAGGGAGTAGTGATTTGGTAATTAAAAAAATCAGTTTGTTCTTCTTCTTCACCATCATTGGTTAGTAGGTCTTTGCTAAATTTAAGCAGTACTGTTTCGTAATGCGAGTCTAGATTGATGCGAGTGGTACCATTCGTAAAGATGACATCTCCTTCAGCCCCTGGTGAATTTTCAGTTTCATTAATAACCTCGATTATAATATCGTTTATACCCATAACTTTTATTTGATAGGTATATTGTGTGTTTCGGTTCGTGAAAAAATCATTTGCTTTTTCTTTTAGAGTTGCTCCTTCTGCATATCCTAAATGAATGGTGTATTGAACGGATGCCTCTACGCTTCCTGAATTGTTTTCCACCGTTGAATTACCTCTGAAGTATCCTTTTAGGACAATGTAACTCCCATAGTTTGGCGCATATTCATAAGCACCATTCTCTACATGTCCACTTTCTATAGGATTCTTAAGTTGCTTTTCTCTTTTTGAATAGATCTCCTTTTCAGTTACTCCAGTAATCTCTTTTTCCCCATTTAACCTATTCTCTGTAAGATAAAACATAAAGCCTTCTGTGGCATTCAATCTTCCAGTAATTTCTGGTGTGTTAAAGAAGTCACTAACTTGATTGGCAGCTTCCCAAGTTGGGGTGGCTCCAATCTCCCTTTTGGCACTCCTCTCTATGAGATAGCTTTTCTTTGGGACATTGAATAGTTGATAACTTTTTAATGTGAAGCTTTTGCAATTTCCTCCCGTTTCGATTTTAAATTTGATAGAGGAGTCTATCCTTCGAAGCGGTAGCGTACGAATGGTGCTACTGCTTATGTTGTATTCTTCTAATTTTCCACTCATAAGATAACTGCTTCCTACTCTTGATATGTCCTCTGTTAATGTAAGAGATAGATTTAGTAACTCATTGCGGTTGGTTATTGCATCAAGCTCATTTTTCAGCGAACCGACGTACAAGTCGATAGTGCCACCTAAATTAGAAAATCCATAGATATAAGAGATTCCTTTTTTGGTTGCCATTTTTACCCAATTCTCTGAACTTTCACTATTTGGTTGAGAACCTATAACTCCATTGGTAAGTTCACTGCGCGTGAAAAACTTTCGCCCTTTGACCTCGCCATTGGCATCAAAGATGAGTACATAAAGATCATTAATTATATTGTTGTCAGGGGCTCTTGATGAGATGATTTTATCAGCACCTGGAATGGATAAAGGAATTTGTATGATAACATCTTCTTTGTTCCTTTCCATTTGTAGAAAAGCTAAATCATCGTTACAAGCTGTACATAGTAGGGTTAGAACTGCTATCCAGCTGCTTATTTGTATTAATCTTCTTGGTGCTTTCATCGTTTTATTTATTGAAATTCAGGAATGTTTATAGTGCGGTTAGACCATGGTTCGACTGTATAGTAGAGTTGAATATCTTCGAACAATCCTGTGATTCTAAATTTGTAATAATAGTTGCGTACAATGTCCCATTTCTCTGTCGAAGATGTCTCACTCTGCGAGTAATCCTTGAAAGAGAGTTTGTAGTTTCTTGATTCAGAATTACGTCTAAGGTTTAAATCAATGGTTGTCTCTTGGTTGGATGAACCCGTATTGTTGTATTCTGGTAGGTAGATGATATAGTCTCTACCTGCTGTTACCTCCGTATAATTAATTGATTTCATACTACGCACATCTTCTGTAGGTATTGTTGGCTTAGTCATGCGAAGAGTTGTAGTCATGTCCAAATAACCTTGGGGAAGAATGCACCCACTCTCTTGGTAGCAAGTCTGTTGGACAGAGTGAAGGGTCCAATCTGTGATGCTCTCATCAAGTGTTACTTGTACTTTTGCCATCGCCCTTAGTAAGTAAATGGTTCCTAGGTCATGTCTACCTCCTGTCTTTATGGTTATATTGATAGCTTTTACTCCCCACATCGGGATGTATCTTAGACTATTTTGAGAAGCTTTGGGTGAGAAGGAGTTGGGGTCAAAGGTGAAGGATAAGTTTTGTAATGAACTACTTGGCTCTTTGTAGAGTGGTGGAATAGCATCTCCGCAATTGATGAATAGCATCATTCGACAATTCAAGTTTTTTCCAATGCCGGGTTCTAGCGCTAAAGTTCCTACAAATTGATAGGTATTTATATCAATTCGGGTGGTAGTGATTGACTTCACTTCTCCTAAATAGAGCTTTGTGTTTGGGCCATACAGTATAACTCTCAAATCGCTTTGGTCTATTTGGTTGTCGTAATTGTATGTGCCTATCTCTTCATCGAAAACAGTACGTGTGTCCGAAGATGATTGCCCAAGTGATAGTACAAATGATATCTTTGGGCCCTCCTCCACGGTAGAGTCATTTTTGCAGCCACTCATTGTTGTGGCAATGAGAAGTAAGAGTAAATAGTAGAGCGTTGTTTTCATCTTTTTTTAAGAGTTATATCCAAGAGGTTGATTCTCGGGTAGATTGTGATGTAGTAAGTTGAAGTAAAGAGACGTTTTTTGATTAAGTATTTTCGTCTTTTGTATACTTCTTATTTTGGCATCTTTTTTTGATTTCTGATTTTAGGAGTCTACTGAACAAAGTCTTTTTTAGCGAATAACGGTATACAGAGCATTTTGCTAGGGGTAAATAGACAAAAGTGGACTTTTATAAGTGGACCCAACTAGATGGTTGGAATGAAAGAATCTTGGTTGTCTAGGTGATATGGGGATGAATATCATTTGCTGAACGAGATTGGTTCTAGGTAATCAACACATTAACGGTCCGTTAAAAATTCATTGAAATAAGAATCAGGATACACCCCTTGTTTAAGCATTCTATGGTTTAGTTATAAATCTGACTCATTCAACACGATTTTCCAGCCATTGATGACAACTGAGGTATTAATCCAATCAAGGTCTTGATCAAGAAAGAATGTTAAGTTGTATTCATCTTGGCGATCTAGGTACTCTTGATCACTCATCGATTGGTTGTAGTGACCTTTAACGAGTAGGGCATAAGCAATTAAGGGGATGGATAAAATGGTTTGTCCTTTATTGTTTAACACTTTCAGTATGGGTTTGTTGTAGCTGACCAATCGGCCCATTGTGAACTCTGCAACTATAACATTCAGTTTGCTACGTGAAACTTCTGTAGTACCTGAGTCTATTCGCCACGGGAGATAGGTTATCTCTTCGTCGGGTAGCACCTCATTTGCATAACTTAGCAAGCCATTGGAGTCATTTATTGCGAAGCTGAAGTTTGAGGCGTCCATTGATTCTCCTGACATCTGTTGCAAGACAACTCGAACATGGTTTGTATTTTTAGTTAGTGGGATGGTAACCTTAGTTGTTTCAGATGGTATCGAACCTTTCGGAATTAAGCCGTGGAAGAGTGAAGATAAATCACTTTGTACGGTAGCGATTCCTGTTTCATGATCTCTTTTCAACCAACAGCTTAAGTCTTTTTTTTCTATCTCTTTGCTTCCGCCATTTGGCAGACTGAATTCTCCTTTTTCTTTAATGCCTCCCCATACAACTAAGTGATAGTCTAGTGGATTGAAATTGACAGACATTGAATAATCTTCACGATTCAAAGCTTCTCCCTCTTCTTTGAGCTTATGTACTAAGGAGCCCTCTTCGTTGAAAGCATATAATGCTATCGAATGCACCTCATGTGCAAATGCGTCTGCATATTTTAGGTTTCGATCATATTTGAATTTGATTTGATACTCAACCGCACATGGTTCTAAGTCACTTCCTAACACCGAGTGGCAAGCGGTAGTTAGATAGCTTAGTGCGAGCATCAATAGTTGTATGTATCGTTTTTTTATGGATGGCTTCATGGTATGCTTCTTTATAATATTCAATGATGTACACCTCTCTTTTTTGCTAACGAATAGTTTGAAAATCGTTTATATCCCCAATATATTGGTTTGTAAATGAAGAGGTAGGTGAAGACAAATAACTACTATCATTCAATTTTGAATATCTTATTGTATATTACGTTCAAATATTGAATCAAAAAGCTACTTGTTTTAAACGAATTGATAGTCTTCTAACTAGCTAATTAATAAATAGTTAAGAGAAACTTGTTTTTGTGATTTCGGATTTAGTATAAACTTATAATAGAGAGGAGAAGAGGATTGGCAGTATCTCTCTTCCCTTTCTCTTTGTATGTATATTCTGATTTAAGTAAATAGACGGATACTATAAATTGGTGTTGCTGTCTGGTAAAAAGAGAACGAATCATTATATCGCATGATAATCAATGGTTTGTTGAGGCTCTTTAAAGAGTAACTAGTCTTTTCATCAGCCAATGATTTTTTGATAAACTCAATGGAATATACCCAAATTGAATCTTCTTTTCTCTCTAATAGATTCTATCTATAGGAAAGTCAAGTGATTTTTTAAAGGCATTAAGTATCGGATAGCAATAATATAGGTGTCATTTGTTTTTGAATATCTCCATTTCTATAGTTCTAAAACTCGGAAAAGGTTTGCTTGATACAAACGAATGGTGGGCACCTTTTTAGTCTGGACCTCATTATAGCCCCTAATATCCACAAGTGTTTTTGCAATGTATTATAGTTCAGATGATTATTGAAGTTCTTTTTCACCCAAATGAGGGTGAAAAAGTTTTCTCTATAACTATCTGCATTATAATATTATGCAAAAAAGATTGTGGACTTAAGATGCTCCTCTCTTTACTGAAAAATCAATTAGGCATCATTTATTTGACTTACTTAAGATCAACAGTCTGGCTAACAACATTCCACGAAAGAATTGTGATTGTTGCAGCTAAGTATGAATCCTCATCTTTGTCAGGACTGGGAACTATTTTGACCTCTTTGTCTGGAACTGAAATACCAGGTCCTGTAACCGAATTGATTAATAGCTTGTAATAATGGTTACGAACAATCCCTTTTAGACCTCCTTCTTTGCTATCGTTGTGCTTAATTTCTATGAAATAATAGCTACTTCCTTCATTCCAATATTTGATTTCACCAAATGCTTTTAAGCTTGCTTTTACGTCATCTACAGTTACTTCAGTGGCTGTAATATTGGGGGTTGTACCTGATAACGTGTAGAAGGTTTTACTCGTATATGCAGCTGATAGGGTAGGAATAACTTTGTTTTGGACTCCCGTTGTAACACCTTCTGTAGTGAAATCAATGGCATCTGCAGGAAGAGAGGAGTAGGTCTCGATGTTATTCATATCGATTTTCTTTGTATAATATTGTTGTATGCTACCACTTCCTTTGATATAATCTATCATAGTTGTTTTTAGGTATTTAACCCCATTCCACTCCATTAACTCAATGGGGTTTCCCTCGCTGTCTTGCAACTGAGCTGCCACAATAATTTTTGTATATTTAGAGTTAGTTGTATTCTCTAAGCAGTACTCGGGATTAAGATTTTCACTAATATCTGAGTAGCTGTGATACCCATACTTATCCTCTTGGCTAAGTGTATAGGACTTTGCCCAATAGCTACGTTTATTGCTGGGGTCATTCCACCATGTTTCATTCCATCCGTTGTCTATTGACTTAAGCAAGTATGATTTGGGTACAGTTTCAGTTACTTTCCATCCCACTAGATTGATGTTGACATTTAAAGAAGCTCCATCTACAATCAATTGACTATTAGCTCCATTTGGTGTTGTTACTTTTCCCATATCAACTGCAACTTTAGCCACAACACGCTCTACTGCTATATTGACTGGATTTACAAGGGCCAATTCTTTTGTTTTACAGATCTGATTTCCGCTTAACGGAGTCGCATTAATTACTGTCTCTTTTGTACTATTCGCATAGACAGAATTAGAGAGTACGAACGGGGCTTTGGTGGAAAATGTCTCGATAAGATTGGTTAATTCCGAAAGGTCTGGCTTTGTAAGTAGCTTAATTGCTGCAGTAGGATTTAACACTGCAATGACCGATGTTGGTATAATCTTTGGATTTTCCAACACTACCACTGCGCTTGAAATAGCCCCTTCATTGGTTGTTCCATTCGTCGTGTTTTCTGTGAATGTTGGGTTGAATGTAACTGCATCTACACATCCAGCTCCATCTTTAAAGAAGAATAACATAACCTCATTTACCTTATTCTCTTCATTTGTTCCCACTTCAAATTCTTTCAGTGAACGGTCTGTAGAACTTGGGGATACAATGTTTACACTGACATAGGCTTTATCGCCAATGGTTTGATTCTCTACTTCAGCAATGTTGTCTTTGCTACACCCTGTAACTAATAGTGAGTAGATTGCGATCAATGAAAGCTTTTCTTGAATTCTCATAACATAAATTTTTTGTTTGGTAAGTATTTGAATACGAATAATAGATATCATTTGATTTTGAAACCCCTGCAGGTTCTTCTCAAATCTCAAGTCTCAAATCGAAATATTCACTTGATATAAACGGAACGCTTGCTAATGTAAAAGGATAATTACCCGTTGCCAGAATTAAGTTTTCTATCGCTCTAGTTATGGCAATTGTATTTTTAAGCGAGTAACATTTCTCCCATAATAATCAGATTTTGCATGCCGCTATTTCAGATGACATTATGATTGGATTTACAACAATGATAAACTTATCATGCTTATTGATAGAATAGATAAGTGTGTCAGATAACAAAATGATATAGAAACACTTGTTTCCCATAAAGAGGTATTGAAATAAGAATCACTTCATGATCCTTGTTTAGATGTACTACAGTCTGAAATGACCACACGATATTTGCCATAGTCATAATCTTTCAAATAAACTCAGTCTATTTGAAGAGCGCAGGAGCATAATTCTGAATCAGAAATAGAGGTGGCTTATGTACGATTTTTATGAGGAACCAGTGGTGTAGAAAGAATAAAGAAGAGTTGTTCTAATTCTATCAACAGATTATAATCATCTTTTTTCTAGTGAGTCCCATAAAACAACTCTTCATTTCTTTTTTTATCTAGTTCTATTAGATTCTCTTTAGCCTCGATACCACCTGCTTTAATGGATTCTTGGAAGAGCCTTTCTGCTAGGTCTAAATTTTCTTTTAAAAGGTGTGCAACCCCTTTGTTGTTAAGAGTGGCAGCTGCTTGTGGATCACTCTTCTCGAGGTGTTGCAAGGCTTTGTCTAGGTTGCCTCGTTGTAACTCTACCGCTGCTGCATTTAAGTTGGCTATTGGATCGGTTGGATATAGTTCTACAGCTACTTCAAAAGGGTAATAGAATTCGGTGCTTCCTGGCTGAAATGTATGAGCTAGTTGATACAACTCATTTTGGCTCAGCAATTTGGGATTGACATCTATTATCTCAGTGCTTTCTTGAGGTGTGAAATCAGCCACCACATAGTTAACTGTGTAGTCCGATCGTCTTAGAGTGGGGTAGCAATTAGTTAGTAGCTCCTTGTATGGAGTTCCATTTCCTACGTGCTTAAGCAGCTCATCCTTTTGGTCGAACTCTATGCTCTCTTTTTGTATTATTTGCAACAACTCTTTGGCATAGTCACCATTTCTTTCTACGACATAAGCTTCAAGACCTTCCCAATCTTCTGCAACGGAGTGTATTTGAATCATACTAGGAGCGATGAAGTAGCTTTCGATTAAATGTCCTTTTAAAGCCTCTGCACGTCCCTTAGACAATCGCCCATTCAGCATGTAATTCCCTTCGGGTGATGCATAACCTGTTATTGAGATATCCGTAATAGTAACCAAAGGGTTTTGGAAAATATCCATCGTTCTCTTTATGGTTGCTAGCTCTCGAGGGTTATTTCGGTAATTGGGCTTTATTATTGTTTGGTTTACAGGGAAGTCTAAATAGGCCTTTCCTACCTCCGCACGCAATTTAATCGAATCTTTAGGAGGTCGTATAAAAACAATGTTGGGTCTAACTTGGTATTGCGTTGGCCTCCAACTCTCCACTATATTTTTCTCATCTATATTGGCACAATGCTTACATTTGGTTAATTCAAGTAGTAATTTTATATCACCTCCAACCATCCACGATTCGTATGGAATGCGTGCCAAGTAGTGAAAAGTTTGTACTGTTTTGTTTTTCCGTAGATAGCTTTGTTCAGTAAGCAGGCTTTTGCTCCTTTTTCGCTCTTCTACGATTCGACGTTTTTTCCCTGATACCACGAGTGTAGGCATCAGTGAGCTATTGCTCTTATCTTCTGTTTGAATGAATGGAGTAAGTTGAAGAATCTCATTGGATGATACCTTTACGTTTGAAGGTAATTCAATATCCATACTAAGAAGCAAATCACCTCCATTTTCTACGTGTACATCTATTCGATTCATGGAAATCGAAGATATCTGTGCCTTTCCTATTAGGCAGCTTGTCATAAGTATGACAAAGAGAACTGTTTTCTTCATCCTTTTCATTTTTTAGAATAGATAAATTAAGCTTATAGCAGCTTTTGTAGGGCCATAATAGTGCTTATGAGATTTCTCAATCATATCTCCACACTCACTGCAGGGATATTTTTTATAATTTACGTAAGCGTATCCTATTCCTACATTGGCTTCTAGATTCCAATGGCGTCCTAAGATAAATTGATATCCATAGGATAAACCTATCCCATATGCATCACCTTTATATCTGTATTCTTTCATGTCATTCCATAGGGCGAAGGGAGAGTCAATACCTATTGTGTTATAAACTCCCGCCAATAGATTAAGTCCCATAAAATGGCCATTGAATTTATTGCAGAACCAGTATCTCAATTCAGGTTGAACCATGAATAGTTTAAACTCTTTTTGGTTTGAATGGCTCCAAGGATTGTAATAAAAAGGGATATCCAATGTCAGTTGTTGGCTCAATCCAAACTCAGCTCCTAGTGTGGGTATGCGCAAGGCATCCAGTAGTAAGTTGGTCTTAATGGCAACTTGGCTCTTTGCGCACGAAACACCAATCAGCAGAGAGGCAAGAAAGAGTTTTAGTCTCTGTTTATACATAGTCATAAATTTTAGGTAAATAAGGATCTAGTAAAGTGTAATCACCTTCAAACGTTTTAAACTCATCTGTTTCTAGTCTAAACAGAATGAAATAAAAAAAAGTTCGTCACTGTTTTTTGAAGATTTCTCTTTATGGATAAAAAGAGATGGCATTGAACTTTTTTGATTGATAAAATCATTAGTTGATAAAAGCGATTTGCTTCATTCTATTAGAGCCCTGTTTTGTATGTCTTTAAATAATAGATTGTTATGCTATTTATGAATGTATGCCTCTTCTTCTGTTGTTATTAATTTTATGACTTTAGTGAATTTTCCCCTTATAGCTATTTTTAACAAAAGGGAGTCTGTTTCACATCCATCTCTTCTTTTGAAATCCTACTGTTTTATACTTCTGCAAGAGTGCCGAGAGTTAATCCTATGTTTTTTTATAGATGAGATGCGAGCAACAAGATTAAAAAACTATCTTTGTGAATAAATGTATATTAATCAATATAATTCACAATGTATAAAGGGGCGCTAATTTTAGGAGTAAATGACTTCACCTTATCTGAGTATTTCTTTTTAGCATTACTCTTTTTTGTAGCTTTAATTCTAGGTTTCTCTTTATCGAGAGTCGTAAAATCGGTCTCTTTTTTCTCTTTGAGGGGTAAGAAAAAGGAGTGTTCTGAAAAAAACGGTGGTAAGGGTGATGGAAGAAACTTTAAACTGTGCAGTGCTATGCAGGCCCATTTGGCCATTCAAACGAATCAACCACTTTTGGAAATTGCTGAGTTGATTGCAGAAATTCGGGTGAGTTCATCTATAAAACCTGATATTGACCATAAATTACAAAAAATTGCCTCTTCCACTCTTGTTCTCAATGGGATTTATTCTCATATACTTGCAGCTTATGAACAGGGTAGTTACCTATCTTCTATTAATTTATCTTCCTATCAAGCTGAGCATATTAGCAATGCTGCTGTATTCTCTTTCCGCAGTCAGTTAGGTGCTAGTCACCTCCAATTGAACTATGCACCTATCTGCTCATCGCTGATGATTTGGGTGGACTATAAAAAGATCGAGTTTGTACTTAGCTGTATTCTGTCATATCTTTTCAGATCGTGTGATTATCGTGGGACGATAGATTTTACAGTTCAGGAAGAGACCATTGATGAAAAACAATATTGTTGTTATGAGATCACAGCCGATAGTGAATCTGTTGATAGACTTAGTGATGAGGTGGTAAGTTATGTAGATGAAATCGTGAAGTTGCACCATGGGGTTTTAAAGATGGAGGTTTTATCAGATGGACGATATATCTGTCGTCTGTGCATCTTACTTGGCAAATCTCATTTTAACAATCAGCTCTATGTAACCTTCTTGACAACTGATCCTGCTCAAGAGGAGATGGAGTTGAGAGATTCTCTCTCTCAGGAGTCATTGGAAAAGAGAGTGGTAGAGGTTGATAATTGCGGAAAACCTAAATTAGTGGTGATTGAGGATAATGAGCACAACCGTTACTATTTGAAAATCTTACTTTCGAAGGAGTATGATGTCTCTTTTGCAGAGAATGGGGAGTTAGGGATACAATTGGTGAATGAAAAGATGCCTGAACTAGTTCTTTCAGATGTGATGATGCCGGTTATGGATGGATTTGATTGTTGTAAGGCTTTGAAAGAGAATTTAGATACTTGCCACATTCCCATTATACTTCTTACCGCTTTAAACGATGATAAAGATGTGGTAAAAGGATTGGAAATTGGTGCAGACGATTACATACTTAAGCCTTTTAAATCGGATATCTTATTAACCAAGATAAGGCGATTGATAAGAACGAGGAGAGAGCTGAAGACCTTTTACTCCAGTTTGGTTATGCCTAGCCTTGATGAAGAACCTCAATTGTCGAATTCGGTTGATTTTCCTCAAAATCCATTTATTACGAGATTGTTGGAGATTGTTGCCACCAATTTGCAGAATCCAGAGTTTAGCGCTAAACAATTGGCAGAGATGGTTAGTATGAGCCAACCCACACTTTATAGGAAAGTAAAGCAAATAACAGGTTTTACCATTATCGAACTTATTCGTGGCGTGCGTTTAAAAGAGTCAGTTCAACTACTGATTGAGAAGCAGTATAGCATCCAAGAGGTGGCCGAAAGGGTGGGTTATAACGATATTCCTACCTTCCGCAAACACTTTGTAGAACTGTATGGTGTGACTCCTTCTATCTTCGCAAAGAGACACATTTCGTAAAATAAAGAGAAGCACTTATAGATTGTCAATAAAAAAGGCTATCTTTGCACCCAAATATATAGGTATAATATGCAAGATATCAGAAACATTGCAATCATTGCCCACGTAGACCACGGTAAAACTACGCTGGTAGATAAAATGATGTTGGCAGGAAAGCTATTCCGTAACGACCAAGCAGCTGGCGAGCTTATGCTTGACAACAACGATTTAGAACGTGAAAGAGGGATTACTATCCTTTCTAAAAACGTATCAATCAATTACAAAGAGACTAAAATCAATATTATTGATACCCCAGGTCACGCCGACTTCGGTGGAGAGGTAGAACGTGTACTTAACATGGCTGATGGATGTATCCTATTGGTTGACGCCTTTGAGGGTCCTATGCCACAAACAAGATTCGTTCTTCAAAAAGCATTGCAACTAGGGTTGAAGCCTTTGGTTGTTGTTAATAAAGTTGATAAGCCCAACTGTAGACCTGAAGAGGTTTATGAGATGGTATTTGACCTTATGTTCAGTTTGAATGCTACCGAAGACCAACTTGACTTTCCTGTTATTTATGGCTCAGCTAAGAATAACTGGATGAATGATGATTGGAAAACTCCAACAGACAGCATTATCCCATTGCTTGATGCTATTATCGAGCATATCCCTGGACCTCAACGTTTAGAGGGAACCCCTCAAATGTTAATTACCTCACTTGATTACTCATCGTACACAGGTCGTATTGCGGTAGGACGTGTGCATAGAGGTACTTTGACTGAAGGAATGAATGTAATCTTAGCGAAGCGTGACGGAACGAAAGTGAAGTCTAAAGTGAAGGAAATTCATACTTTTGAAGGACTAGGACGCCTTAAAACAAATGCTGTATCATCAGGTGATATTTGTGCTATCGTAGGTGTTGAAGGTTTTGAAATTGGCGATACACTGTGTGACTTTGAGAATCCAGAGCCATTGCCACCCATTGCTATTGATGAGCCTACAATGAGTATGCTTTTCTCTATCAATGATTCTCCATTCTTTGGGAAAGAGGGTAAATTTGTAACTTCTCGTCACATTGCTGACCGTTTAGCTAAAGAACTTGATAAGAACTTGGCTTTGCGTGTGCGTGATCAAGAAGATGGTAAGTGGATTGTATCAGGACGTGGTGTACTTCACCTTTCTGTATTAATCGAAACAATGCGTCGTGAGGGATATGAATTACAAGTAGGTCAGCCACAAGTAATCTACAAGGAGATAGACGGTGTTAGATGTGAGCCTATCGAAGAGCTTACAATCAGTGTGCCCGAAGAGTATGCTAGCAAGATGATTGACATGGTTACTCGCCGTAAAGGTGAAATGACCTCTATGGAGACACAAGGGGAGCGTGTAAATATCGAATTTGATATGCCATCACGTGGTATTATTGGTCTTCGTACCAATGTACTTACTGCATCTGCAGGTGAAGCTATCATGGCACACCGTTATAAGAGCTATCAACCTCACAAAGGGGATATCGATCGCCGTACAAACGGTTCGATGTTGGCTATGGAGGGTGGAACTGCTTTTGCTTATGCAATTGACAAGTTGCAAGATCGTGGTAGATTCTTTATTTTCCCACAAGATGACGTATATGCAGGTCAGGTAGTAGGTGAACACGTTCATGAAAATGACTTGATTATCAACGTAACGAAGTCGAAGAAATTGACTAATATGCGTGCTTCTGGTTCAGATGATAAAGTACGTATTATTCCTCCTATTGTATTCTCGCTTGAAGAGGCTTTGGAATATATTAAAGGAGATGAGTATGTAGAGGTAACACCTAAGAGCATGCGTATGCGTAAGGTGATATTGGACGAAAACGAACGTAAACGTGCCAATAAGTCGAACTAAGAGCTCTTCTTTGCTTTAAGAATATTAATCCCCATATTATCTGTGCAGATAATATGGGGATTTTTTTGCATCTTTTTTTTGTTTCGTCACCTTTCTGGAATACAATAGATGACCAATACTTTTAATTGTTATCTACTAAAGAACAAACTCTACTCTCTTGAATAGGACGAAAATTCATTGGTCGATTGTGAGTGATTCTCCTTCTTCTACTTTTCATCTCTTTTGACCAGGAGAAATCAGTTGGTGAAGTTTAGGTGAAGGTTTGATGAAGGTTCCCTCCTTTTTTCTTCATCATAACCTTCTGTTAATCAGCGATGGTGAAGAATTGACGCTTTTTTTATTCTTTTGTTTTAGGTAGAGTAGTTAGGATAGGGCCTTCTCTTCACCTATAGGTGCGAAATCGTTGCAATTATTCCAAATGGTCAATAGCTGATTTTCAAGATAGAGACTGAATAGAATAATCACAACGATTTTTTGAGGACTACCTAGCGAGAATGAATTTCAGTTCGGTAGTGTTGTTCTTTTTATGAATTCCCTTTTTAAAGGTTTTTAGAGTAGAGTTCTTGCTCTGCAACATCATATAAAAGAACAGTTACTTTTATGTTTGCATAGCGAAACTCCTTCCCCTCTGTAAGTGTTTTACTAACATTTACTGCGAAATCTTTGTAGTAAGTGAGGTCACCTTCTGAAATTGAAGATTTAGATTGGGGTATGGTGAAGATGATTGTACAATGTTTATTTCCTGTTACTTTTATTGATTTTACCATAATATTTCCATATTCCTCTCCATAGTCATATGGAAGCGAATCACTGAGTGATTTTACTTCATCTCTCCAATCTTTAACAATTTGCCATTCATAACCATCCCAACTATATGTGTCGATGACTCCTCCTGCTAAATTATAGGTTTTTAATTTATCAGAATCCCCATTGCTCTTATAGCTATATTGTACCTTATGGTAGCCATAGGAGTTATTAACCGGTTTGTCATCTTTGTTGTAATATTTGCATTCGATTATTTGATTTTCGGCATTGTAGCTATTCACTTGCTTGTGATATTTATTCACTAGCATCGCTTCTCCTTTTTCATTGTAAAATGCTTCCGATAACCAATTGTTGCGTTTGTCATAGCCATAGACTAATTTGTGACACTTTGATGTTGAGCTAATCATCGCTTCCCCCTTTGTGTCGAAGAAACTAATACTCTTTCTATTTCCTAGTCTATCAAATTCACACTTCATCAAGTGGTATCCACCATTTTTAGGCACTATGGGTTTGTCATTTTGATCAAAATAGGAGTCTGTTATTTCATTCCCCCTTGCATCGTAGCTTCTTCGATAAATTGCGTATTCATACTCTTTGGGTATGTATAGTTTTCCCTCTCCATTTTTGATGGCAAAGTAGGTTGTATTTCCCCATTTGTCATATTTATATTCTACTATAGGTAGACATTTTGTGGTAGATGCAGGTACCCCATTGATATTATAATAGATGTTTTTTACTATTTGCCCCATCACATTGTAGATGGATTGTACTGATGCCCATCCATTCTTGCATTCAATTGGCTTTTCATCTACTCCGTAAAAACTAGTTTTTAGTACATTACCCATCAAATCGTATTCATTCTTTTCAATGGCATATTTATCATCATTCTTTGTGACAAGTTTTCCTTGAACATCATAGAACTTAGTTGCTACTTTTTGGTTGCGGCTATTGTATGCATATCCTATTTTATGGTATCCATTTTTGATGGGCTTACCCTTCTCGTAATAGGCTGTCGTAAGTAGGTTGTCATTTTTATCGAAAGTTTGCCTTACTTCATAACGTGCTGTTGATTGATTTCCATCTTCATCAATAGCGAATTGCTTCGTTATATTTCCTCGCTCATCTCGGGTGTATCTTTGACCCGCTATTCCTTTATAGAGGATACGTTTATTTGAAGAATCATAATAATTCATGGATGAGTTAAATCCATTGGAATCATATTCGTAGGTTACTTTTGCGTATCCGTTAGGTCCTTTGCAGGGTTCATTTTTCTCATTAAAGTAGGAACGTTCTATTTGATATCCCCCTTCATTGTATAGATAGGCTACACCGCAATATTGACCGTGTAGAAGTGACTGTTTTCCATCGGCTGTTTCATTTGCTGTGCGAATTAAATTCCCTGCTTTATCATATGTTTTTGCAGTTACAACTGAACCATATTTGTCAGGGGCATAGTTTAGATCTTTTCCAAGGCATTTTGCTTTAGTCTCGAGCCCTAGCTCATTGTACTCCCATTCCCAGCCATATGCGCCATACTTATTCTCTACAGGTTTTTGGTCTATACCGTAGTTTACTATTTTTGTTGTGTTCCCCCATTGGTCGTACTCAGCTACATAACCAGCTCTACCATCGCTGTTTTCAATGAGATTTCCTTCGATGTCGTAACTCCAAGAACTCAAAGTATTGCCAGATTTGTCAGTCGTAATCTTTTCAGATGCATTTCCCTTGGTCGAATAGCAGGGATTTTGTTCTATATCGAGGTATGTAATTTGGGAAATATGGCCAAATTCATTATTCTCTATATTTATGATGGAATAGCCATATTTTGTATAACAAGGCTGGTTGTCAATACCTACAGCTGTTCTCTGGATGACAAAACCTTGTTCGTCAAATTTAATTATAAAACCTGCGACTAATACACTCTTTGGAAGCATTCTATTTCCATCGTGATCTTGGTAATATTCAGCAATTGCATTCCCATGTTTATCATAGTTTTTCACCATGGCATTTGTGCCATTGAATTGGTCCAATGCAGGTTTACCATCCGTTGTGTAATATTCTGATTTTACAAAATTGTCCTTGTCATCATAGAAGAACTTTTTCATTCCTAGTCCCCAATTGGTACTTTTTCTCTCTCCATCTTTTCCTAGATAGATTTCCTCAATGATTCGTCCTTTACTATCTCTGCTATAGTTACGCCCATAGATGTTATTGGCATCTCCAACCAGTACATTTTGAAACGTAGCATATGCTAGATTAGAGACATATCCATTCTCATTATATGTCAATAACCAGCGAGAGATCTGTCTCTTATCGCCTCCCGTATCAGTTAATGCATTTACGTCACCAATGGTTTGAGCAGCGAGTGTTTTTTCAGTTCCATAGGCATCATCATATTGAAAGATGAGTGTGTTTAACTTATCGTTGTAGGCTTTGATATACAACACCTTTTCTGAACAGTCCTTTACCTTCACTTTGGATACCTTTCCGTTGGGTGCATAGGTGAATAGCATATCAATGGGACGTTCCGACCGTTCTGATTCGTGTTCTTCTATTAGAACTCCTACACTATTAACGTGTGAAACTCGCTGCAGTTTCCTTTTGCAATACTCAAAGCGATACATCTGGTTTGAAGCCTTTCGATCATTTGAAGCCAACTCTCCAATACCTTGTGGAATACCCCATTGTTCTACATAGTCTTTGTAGTAGTAGGTTTTTATACGATGATAATCCCATAGGTATCCACCTCCTCCAAGAAGAGAGAAGAGAGAAATGGCTGCTACCATTTTAACCCATTTAGCCACCTTAGGTGGATAAATAGCCTGATGCAATGCTTTCTTAAACTCGGCACACGATTGGTAGCGCTCTTTGGGATTTTTTGCTGTTGCCTTATCTACAATTTTTTGTAGCTTTTCGGAAATGTATTTGTAGTAGAGGCTCATTTTAGGCAGTGACTCTTCTACTACTTTTTTGTTTATATCATACTCTGAGAGGGTAGTGGTATCATACGGAGCATTTCCTGTGAGCATTTGATAGAGCAGTACTCCTAAGGAGTAGATATCCGATCGAGCATCCAACTTCTCTCCTTTGACCTGTTCAGGACTCATATAAGCAGGTGTACCCATAATAAGTTTCTCTTCAGGGTTTTCATCTCCCTCCTTGTTCATAATGCATGCAATACCAAAATCGAGTATCTTGGCTGACTCTTCTTGCGTTATGATAATGTTGTTGGGCTTTAGATCTCGGTGAATCACTCCATGCTTATGTGCGTAACCCACTGCATCGAGAATGGGTGCGAAGAATGGATAGATTCTATTTTCAACAATAAGTCCCGACACCTCGTTGATAAATTTGTCGAGTGTAATTCCCTCAGCATACTCCATGATGAGATATACACTGTTTGACTCATCGATGTGGTAATTTAAAAAACGTACAATGTGGTTGTGGTTTAGTCTTGCCAAATACTCTGCCTCTTCTGCCAATCGTTGGCGGGTAAAGCTGTTCACCATACCTCCATTAATAACTTTAATAGCTGCTTTTTGGAGTTTAATGTATTTGTGTTCTGCTAAATAAACAGTTCCCATACCGCCCTTTCCTATTACAGAAACGATGGTGTAATTTAGAATTTCTTTTCCTATCATAATGGATTGTTGTTTTAAGTAATACTTTCAAAAAATGCAATTATCATGCTTATAGCTACGCTAATCCAAGCTGCATAACATGCTTTTGAGGCTGTTTTAGGCCATTTGTCTCTACTAGATAGCCAGAATATCCAGCCGCCTAATGGGAATAGAAATGAGAAAATAATCACCCCTACTTTTATCTCTTCCTTCTCTTTTTGGGGTTGTACTTTCACCTCTTTCTGAGTTTGTGGTGTGTTTGGTCGATGTGCTACTTCTACCTCTTTCTCCCTTGGGCTCTCATGCAATTGATTCTTCTCTGTAATGATTCGAATCACTTCATCCCACTCCAATTTGCATTCGGTTCTACCTGCTAAATAGATTGTGGGTAGCTTCTCTTTTTCTGACAACTTGCACCGGTCAAAAGTCATTTTATCTTTGTGTAGATATTTCCCATCTACACTTGTCCCATTTGAACTGTTGTCTATAATAGTTAAGCATGTGACGCCTTGAGTAGGATCTTGATTATCGTAGTACTTTATTATGAGGTGTTGGCTACTTACATATTCATTGGGTATATTAATATCACAACCTATTCGTCCCACTGTGAGTTGAGTTTTTGTGAGAGGGTCTATTTTAGTCTCTTTCATAGTCTCATTGCGTAATGCATGTTTAAAGGCCTCTGCCGTTCTAAATCGGTTCAACATGTTTTTATCCACTGCCTTTAGTAGGGCTAATTCTGTATTTCTAGAAATGCTAGGGTTGCTCTCTCTTACAGATGGAAACTCTTCATTCAAGATGGAGCAGATGGTTTGGTACTCATTGCTCTCTTTCTTGATGGCATGTTTGCCGCATAAGAGGAAATAGAATAGGCATCCTAATGAGTAAATATCAGTTCGTGAATCAATACTGTCTCCTTTGGCCTGTTCAGGACTCATATATCCATCTGTCCCTATAATTCGGCCAATTGTTTTGCCTGTAGCCATTTTCATATCTTTGGCTATTCCAAAGTCGATGATACAAATGTTTCCATCTGTTTTCAGCATAATATTGGAGGGTTTAATATCTCGGTGTATGCAGTTACAGCGGTGTATGTAACTGAAAGCATCTAATATCTTCTCCATCAATAGAATAGCCTCTTCTTCTCTTAAAGCTCCCCGTTCATTTATATATTTCTCTATTGTTTCCCCCTCTATATACTCCATAGGAAGATATAGATTCCCATCTGTATCCGAAAAGCTATCTCCTTTTATGGCTACAACAGTTGGGCTATTCATCTTTCGTAGGGCAGCTACTTCGGAATTAAACAGTTCTCTGTATTCACTGTTTCCAGCAAAGCGATTGGATAGTTTTTTGAGTGCTACTCGTTCCCCAAGAGTTGTATGAGCTTCATACACTGCTCCCATTCCCCCTTGTCCAATCTGTTTTACAATTGAGTAATCTTTCATCGTCTATATTTGTATCGTGGATAACCTCTTTTGCCCCTCTTCTTCGTGATTACTCTCTGTCCCAGTAGAGTCTTTTTGAACTTCTACATCTGATTGATTAATGAGCTTATCCTCCTCTTTGCTATTGATCTGGAGGATGGATTTCTCTTTTAGATTGGGCTCTTGTAGGGGAATGGTATTGGAGTTAGATGATGAAGCTTGCTTGATGTGAACTTTATAGGTTGTTTCCCCAATTTTGAAGCAGAGTGTCTCCTCCTTAAAATGTGGGGTCGCAAACGTGAGTTCTACTCTTTTCCTTCCAATATATTTTGTTGCAATCTCATCTTCGCCGCTACAGAGCTTAAAACTATTAACTGGAGAGAAGTCAACAGTCGCTATCTTTTTCCCATTTTCACCTGTGATTTTTATATCCTTTCCTGATGTGAAATCAAAGGATAAAAAGGTTGAATGAGATTGGAAATCGATGCTTCCTAAGTTAATAATGGATGTAGATGACTCTTTAGTGGCCATTTTTTTAGTTGAAAAGTCTGTTTCAAAACGGGGTGTTGTTTTTGAAACGATAGCAGGCACAAAGATTGAATCGGCTTGATCTGCTTCGGGATGCTTTTTAATAGGAATGGTAAGGATTAGAGTTGTCTCTTCTCCTTTCAGCCTTATGACCAACTCTTTGTCAGGAACGGAACCTGTTGCTATTAGCTTAAACCCATTTGGTTGGGACTTATATTGCAGATAAGGTTCTAAAGTATCAATGGAATCTCTAGATATCAGCTCATTTAGTTGAGTGACTTTTGTCTTTCCACCGTATAAAGAGTAGGCGTTCTCCTCCTTTATGAGAGTGACTACTTCTTGGCCGTATTCAAAGTCGGAGGGGGAGATGTTGATACTGCTTACTACATTTGTGATGCCTTGTTTCTCTCTACCTGCAATGAAGTAAATAGCCATTAAGGTTGTCAATAGGAGTGAGAGAATGAGAAGAATCATCCCTCTCTTTTTGGCTCGTGGTTTTTTTGTAGAGGGGGTTACTGAGAACTCTACTATCTCTACAGTAATGTTGTCTAATCCTCCAGCTATTTTCGCTTTTTGAATCAACAAATCAGCCCGATCT
Source organism: Phocaeicola sp. (assembly GCA_051658485.1). GTDB lineage: Bacteria > Bacteroidota > Bacteroidia > Bacteroidales > Bacteroidaceae > Phocaeicola. Next base: position 29,290 of record JBOFMR010000230.1, on the reverse strand, counting down.
TGTGCGCCCATTTCTCCTTGTTTGCTAATGACCTTGGCTATCTCTTTGTTGCTAATCATACCTGTTAATCCATCTGAACATAGTAGGAAACAGTCTCCTGCTTCGGGTGTTATCGCATCCTGTAGGATGGTAGCTGGTTTCATCTCCGCTATTCCCAATGCATTGGTGATCTCATTTCTGCGGGGATGTACCTCTGCCTCTTCAGAAGTTATTTGCCCCATATCAATGAGCATTTGAACGTAAGAGTGGTCTTTGGTAAGTTGGTGTATGGTGTGATTTCTTATTAGGTAGATGCGACTGTCTCCTACGCTTCCGATGTAGACCAACCCCTCTCTTATGAGGAGTAGTACTACAGTCGATCCCATTCCTCTTAATTCAGGCATTTTTTTTGCCTTGTGTAGAATGGCTTTGTTAGCTCGGTCAATAGCATCGCCGATGGCAATGCGGGGATCTTCGTAATATTGATTTCCTAGTTGTTGAAGAATCGTCTCTACAGCAGTCGTTGAAGCAGTTGCTCCGCCCACATGTCCTCCCATTCCGTCACAGACTACTGCTACCATTCCATTCTTAGTCTCCAACCAACCTAGCGAGTCTTCGTTGGCTTTTCGGACACACCCCGTGTCAGTAGCTCCTACTATGTGGTAGTATCCATTCGTAATATTCATCGTGTTTATTATTTAAAGTTGTGGAATGGCTATAAAAACCATTTGGGTTGCACCCAAGGTGATGACATCATTCGTCTTTAATTGAACTCTGTCGCTCACAAATTTATTGTTCACATAGCTTCCGTTGGATGAGTTTTGATCGGCTGCCCAGAATACTCCTTCAGCCTCTCGATAGAGAATGAGTAGGTGTTGTCCTGAGATATTAGAGTCATTTGTTAATGTAATATCAGCTTGACTAGCTCTTCCAATAGTGTTTCGTCCCTCATAAATTTTATAAAGTTCGCCCAAGGGGTGAGTGGTGTAGGAGACAAGTAGTGCTACTAACTTTCTGTTCCCGCCAGATGCACCTGCTGGATTCGTTTCGCTAGAGCCGAGGTGACGAATAACCGTTGCCCCTGCATCTCCATTGGCTGAGAAGTGCTCGGACATCGGAATCGTAGGAGCTTCCCATGATGAGGCGTTGGTCTCGCTTGAAACACGTGTTTTAAAGAGATCGTTCGCATCGCTTACCTGTTTGGTTTGTGCCGAAGGGCAAAAAGGGCAGTTCTCTCCGTAGATGTTTGAGTCATATTGATGACCGTTGTTGCATTTTTTTGTAGCCATGTTTTATTTTTTTATTGATTTATTATTTTCGTTACTTGGTTGGGTTTTATGGCGTGGTTGTAGCCTTGTGATACGCTTAAGAACCCCGATACAATTACTCCTGCAAATGTTCCATATTGGTCAAATACAGGAGACCCACTCGCTCCTTGATGGATGGATATGTTGTGTCCATAGATGTAATCGCCTCGTTCTTGAGTCACCTCACCACTCTGATTATTGGCTTCGAGCCCTACGTCTGTGCTACCAATTGCAAAAGAAAGAGGAAAGCCAAGGGTGTAAATGGGTTGCCCTAGCGAGTAGTTTTTCTTTTCAGCCGGTTGGTTGATATTGACAATGTGTTCCACATCTCTAGGTGTCGTTTTTGAGTTGGTTTGAATAATTGCAATATCTATGTTTGCATCTTGGCTTACTTTAATAAGTGAACAATCGATTAAATCAGATAGGGTACGTACGTGAGAGTCATTTCTGCCGACCCCTAGATAGAGAAGTTGGTGATTAATCTCTAAATTGTTGGCTAGGTAGCTAGCTGTCTGTTTGATTCTTTTGTCATTGGAGTGAGAGGCCCAATCGAGTAATAGATCTTGCATGAATTTTCGGATAATCTCCTTCTCTTTTTCCTTATTTGGTACAACGACATGTCTATTGGTGGCTATTCTCCCATCAGTCGAAATGAAGAAGCCTGTACCTGTTCCATTCCTTATACCAGCTTTTACCTCTCCTTCACTAGTAACGTAACAACCATCCAATTTGTCAGCATCCTCTACGTCTTTAAAATAGCTACTTATTTTTCGACCATCGCAACTCAGATTGTAGGTATAGCTTTGATAGACTAGCACTACACTTTTTTTATACATGGAGTAGATTTGGGTTGCTTCTAGCTTCCTGTTTTTCGATAGAAAGGCGCAAAATAGCATCAGTATGACAAATGCAATTGAGGCTGTAATGTAAATCCATTTTTTCCGCGCTGTCTTGTTTCTTTCTTTAGGAAAGAGGTGTTCCCACTCCAAGGGTACTTTTTTCCCTAGCGTAAGCGTATCTCCCTGTTTCAATTGGCTTGTTCTGACTTGTTTGCCATTTACATAGGTTCCATTGGTCGAGTTGTTCTCGACAATGTATATGCAGCCCATTGCATCTTTACAGAGGTAAGCATGCTTGTCAGATACTTCTAAGTGGGTTAAACGAATATCAGCTTGTCGGCTTCTTCCGATAAGTTTTTTCTGAATAATTTGGGGAGGGAATGCGGGTGGAGGAGCTATTTTTGCCTCTTCTACTTCTTTTAAGAGGCATTTAGCTACCAAATCCCAATTGAACAAAGCTTTTCCTAAGGTTACTTGATCTGAACCTTTAAGGGGGGTTTCTTCTGTTATCCTCTTCCCATTTACAAATGTTCCATTTGCTGAATTGAGGTCCTTTATCGTTATTCCGGTGTTATCACTAAGGGTGATAATTGCGTGTTTATTTGATACGCTTGATTCACTTATTTGGAAATCATTGCTTGGGTGGCGCCCAATTGTCTTTTTTATCATATATAGTAGTTGTTTTTACTTCTTTATACCCTTTTATGGCAAAAGGTAAACAGCAGATCTCTTTTTTTTTTGAAGGGAGGACTTGCCTACCGTATGGAGTTACTTGGTTTTTGAAATGGATTTCGTTCTTGCTTACCATAGGCTATATGGATTCATTGCGTGGTATTTGAGTGGTTTAACTCTTTGACTTATTTGATTAATAGGATGTAGCAATGAGTTTGGGCTTTCTGATGTTTTTTGATTGATGGAGGTAATTCACAGCCTATGTTTGTAATTTTTCTCATCCTCCCAATTGGGAAAGTTCTTTTAAGTCTTATTACTTTCAGTGACATCTCTTGTAATTCTATCTTTTGCATTGGCTGAAAGTAAGAAAGGATCGTTGGAAGAGTCAGAAAAGGGTAGGATAGTTCCATTGGAAGAAGGAGCTCTATTTCATGGTGGAGATCAATAAGCGTCTAAAAAAGATCTGTTCGTTTGGGTGAAGATGTGCAATCGTTTCTACCCATTTAAACGCACCTTTCTGTTCAAACGAACGTACGCTTTTTTGCATCTCTAGCACCCCTTTCAGAGGGTGCCTTGAATCTGTTTGCTCTACTAATTGGGGGAGAAATGGTCAACTTCACTCTATTCTCAACTTTGTGGAACGATTATTTAAACTATCTTTGTCACTCACTCCCTTAATGATAAAAGAAGAAATTGAGTACTTTCCCTATCAAATGTTTTTTTCTGGGATTATTTTCCATACTATCCCTTTCCCTCTCTGCCCAATCTAAAAGGGCCCTCTTGGTTGGTATTTCTGACTATGAATCGTATCCTACTAAGACAAGTTGGAGCAATATCAATGGGGTGAATGATGCCTTACTTCTTGCTTCTGATTTAAAAGAAGAGGGCTTTCTGGTAACCACGCTTTTAGATAGTGAGGCAATGTATGAAAATATAGGTCAGGCATTGACTCAGCTGATTGCCGAAGCTGAAGAAGGTGATCTGATTTATTTCCACTTCTCTGGTCATGGGCAACCCGTCCTTGATCGGAATGGAGATGAGGGAATAGAGGATGGTTGGGATGAATCAATCGTTCCTATAGATGCTGGAATGTTTTACGAAAAGGGGAAATATGAAGGAGAAAAGCATCTAATCGATGATGAATTGGGGGATTATTTGAATCTTATTCGAAAAAAAGTGGGCCAAAGTGGTATGGTTTATGCCGTGCTAGATGCTTGTTACTCTGGAACGGCCACTCGTGGTGAAGAGGAGGAGGTCAAAGATTTAGAAGGGGCTGTAGATAGAGATGCACCTTTACGGGGAGTAGATGTAGGTTTTGATTTTGGTGAATTTGTGTGGTATGAACCAATGGTTGTTCGCACACCACACTACACGTTAGAGAGTCTGCCTGGTTATTCTCACCTTATTGTATTAGAAGCTTGTTTGCCGCACCAAAAGAATCGAGAAATATGGGTAGATGAGCGGTACTATGGTCCGCTATCTTACGCTATTCATAAGACACTAAAAGTAAATAAAATATCGAAGCAGACCTCTTGGATAGGCGATGTGCTGCAATTTTTTGAAGCAGATAAAAGGAATATCCGGCAAAAGGTAGTTTGTGAGTCAACTATAGAAAATGAAAAAGGTTATTGATCTTATACCCGAGGGGAAAGCGTTCGATCTCTTTATTGCCAAAGAGCGAGAGAAAGACTTGCGTTATTTGATAAATTATTTTGGACTCTCTCAGGCTGATGCAGAGGATATTTATCAAGAGGCATCTATTGCTTTTTGGAATAATATTAAGGAGGGCAGATTGACGGAACTAACCGCATCTCTACCGACCTATTTACTTCAAATCTGCAAAAACCAAGCTTTAAACCTCCTCCGAAAGGAACAAAAGAGTACTTTCAATGGTTATCTCTCCTCATTGAACTCAGTGATTGACTCAGTAGAGAGTCCTTATAATGATAATTATATGGACGAAGTGTTGGCATTGGCTGACGAGGAACCCGATGCGATGGCTGAGCTGTTGAATCAGCTAGAGTCACTCATTAAAATGTTGCCCGAACCTTGCAAAACTTTGCTATGGGGACGTTTTTGGGAGAAACTCTCTCACCAAGAGTTGGCAGCTATATTGGGATATTCTTCGGCAAGTGGTTCCAAAACCCAAACGAGTCGTTGTCTGAGTAAAGTAAAAAGTAGGGTGGAGAATCTTTTACGTAAACTGTTATAAGAGAGGGTATGAAAATAGATATCGAAAAACAAGACGAGCGGATTGAAAACTTTTTGAAAGGAAAGATGAGTCCGAATGAAGCAAAGGAATTTAAGGAAGAGTTGAAAGGCGATAAAGATTTGCGTGATAGGGCTATTGTCTTGACCTTGCTCATTAAGGCTATGCAGAGCGTGGGAGCTGCGGAAGATAATGCACTAATTCACGAGATTCACTCTTCGGAAACATTGCCTGAGTCACTTCGTTCAGCAACTAATAAAGAAGGGTTAGAGTCTATCTCCATGAAAGATGATACCTCTTTGTCTAATACTCATTCTCCTTTGGAAAAGGGCTCTTCCAATAAGAGTTGTCCAATGGGGGAACCCACTGAAGTAATAGGTAAATTCAGAGGTCGATTGATCTCTATCGCTGTAGCAGCGGCAGTTGTGGTTTGTGCCCTATTCATTACTGACTATCAATTGGCTAAATTGAATACGCAATCGTTGGCTACCGAATGTTTGGCTTATGCCCCTTCGTTGGCTCTTACAACGGGTGAATTGAGAGGGGATCGTGCTAATGAGGAGCAAATAGAATCGGAACTTGTCTCCCTCTTTGAAGGTGTGAAACAAAATCAAAATCGTGAAGAGGCGATTAAACGTCTCTCGGAGATCTACCTTTTAGCTTCAGCAGAGCGAGTAAACGACTATTCGGACTATATGGAGATAGTAGGCTATTATTTGTCTATTGCCTATATGCAAAATAATGATCGAGAGCATGCTAAACAAATTCTTTCAGAGATAGCTGCTAATCAGCCATATGGTGCTTCGGCAAGCGAGTTGCTGGAAAAACTTTCAGCTGTAAAAGGACTTTGGTAGAGTCTTGTGTCGTTTTCCCTCTTTTGATGTGAATTCTGTCGGAATCAATGAGAGGGATATACGATTTTATAATAGACTCTATTGACTCATTCTGACAGGAGAAATACTCCTTATTTAATCCCTCTAAAGAACGATCTTTAAGTTTTTTAGAGGGATTAAATTTTCAGGTGTTAGGAGTTACTCAATTGCAATAAAACCAGCCCAATGTACGGGGTCTGGATAAACCTTTCTCACTTCGTTCATAGCACATTGCAATGCGCTGTTTAGGTCACTCTTTATCTGTAAATATCGATAAAGGTGAGACATCAGTAGGGCTGTTTGTTTGTCGCCAACAGGCCACAGACTCATGATTAGCATCTGGACGCCTGCTTTTTTGAAAGCTCTCTGCAGTCCAAGTACTCCCTCTGTGTTGTGAATCTCTCCTAGAGCTGTTTCGCAAGCTGAAAGAACAACCAATTGGGTGTTTGATAGATCAAGTCTAGCTATTTCATCGGCAGTTAAAATCCCATCCTCCACACCAGTAGGTAACCTTTTACCACTCCATGCCTCTTGAGCACCTGCTAGTAGCAGACCCGAATAGAGTAGGGAACGTTCTTTGTAATAAGCATAGTTTAGCTCTTTGTTATAGAACGAATAGCTCGCTTTTTGTTGAGGAGATTCCAAATAGAATCCGTGTGTAGCTAGATGAATGATTAAGGGAGATTTTCCCGAGAACTCCTTGAAGAAGGACTCGGAAGCCCATTCTCTAGTTATCTTTTTTACCCTGAGCTCTTTGGTCTTGATTGTTTCATAAATCAGGTTAATTTCTAGTTGACTATTGGGAAGAAATCCTATTTGACTACGGTCTGTATTGAAAGTGGGTTGTTCTTCTTGAGTCAGATGGGAACTCTTCCTTGAGTCTTCTACCATACGCTCTGTCGAAAGATTGTAAGTGATTCCACCAAATAGGGCAACATCAAGATCGCATTTCTCTCTATGACTACTATTATTTGTTGTAGAAATGGCATAGGAAGCTCTTGTTAGGTTGTATTGATCAGCAAGCCGCCCATAGCTTGTGGGGATGGCATTGAAATTAATTCGATTTAAAAGACCAGTAGGGAGTATCGTTATTTCGTGGATGGAGTCATTTAGCTGCTCCTCTATTTTAGCCCATATATGGTTATACAGCCAATCGGATGCTCCATAAAGCCGCTGGATGGTGGCTTTATCAGAGGTAATCTGGGGTGAAAGCTCTTTGTTGCTACATACTTTTATCAGAGTAGGAGCACTGCGCTCATCCTGTGTTATGTAGGCAAAGTATTGGAACTCGTTGCAGTCGGGTATCATAACAAACTCGACTAAAGCCCTATTCTTCTTTCGTTTTAATTTCAAGAAAAACTCTTCGTTCTCAAGTTGCTTTATCTCATTTCTTGAGAGAAATGAAGAGAGCTCGGATTGGGTAAAAGCAATCTCATTTTTGTAAAGTAAACTATTTAGAGGATTCCCAAAGTGCAGGGAGTCTTGAGCAATTCTCATGCGATTGTATGTGTACTTTTGATAGGGATTTTCTGAGTGTATGGATTCTTGTATACTTTGTTCGTAGCGTATATCGAGAGATTTGGCAAAGAGTACATGATTGTATGCGTAGATTAGAATCTCATGCTCAGGGAAGGTGTGTGCTACTTCTGTATTCAGTTCGATGATTTGTGCAGCTTGATTTTCCCAGAATTCATCGCGCAGGAATTGTGATTTACCCACAAAGTAGCTTGGTATAAACTCTTCTATGACTTGACTCATATATTCTTTTAGAGCAGGATAGGCTCTGCGGTCATTGGTGTGGCAAAGCGAATGAATCAGAAGTTCATAGTATGCATTTCGGTTCTCCATAAGAGAAGCCGCTTCACCTATTTGTGCTAAAACTTTCACGCAGTGAGCATACTCTTCTTTTTCATAGAAAAATCGTGCTTTTCGGTAGATTGATTCGTATAGATAAGGTAAATCAGTCAACTGATATTTACTCTTCTTTATCACCTTGTCAGAGTACTTAATCATAGCTTTGTTATTGCCAAGGTGTAGAGAGATATCAGCCATACAATTGAGTATGGAGATATACGATTCGCTTTGGTGACTCTCTTTGCTTAGTTGGCCAATCTCGTCTTGGAGGAGTTTGAGCGATTTCTTGCACAGATTGGTTTTATTGAGCTTAGCATAACATTTTCCAAGTTTTGCTTTTGTGTTTAGCTCTTCTATCTTTAGAATGTGTTTAGTTGGGTAGCTCGATACCACCTCTTTTAAAAGTAGTTCAGCATACTCCCATTTTTGCTCTTTTAAATAGGTTTCAGCCAATAAAAGGAGTAGCTTATTGTTGATTTCGGGGGTGATAAGATTATTTTGCTCTAAAGTTGTTATAGCTTTTAGGATGCATATTCGATTCAAATTTGGATTTTTCTCTTCGAGCGCAGATGTGAATTTGCTATGACTTGGTAGACTCGCCTCTTTCATTTTTTTTAGCGCATAGGCTAAGTCGTTTGGTAGAGCTACGAACTCTTCCATTTTGGAATCATTTACCATGGATCGTTGATGGATAGCTTGGATGCAATCTAGATAAGATTTCGTTGGAAAGGGGCTAGATGTTTCTAAATCTTGCAGTATCTCTCGTAGCTTATTTGACTTTTCTGTTTCGTCTATTGCAAGGATAGGAATCATCTGAATTTGACTTTCGTAGTAGTGTAGAGGCTTTCTTTCTTGTTTAGGCTGCTCTTGAAAAAAATCCCAACACTCATTGTAACAGTTTTCGATGACTGTAAATTTATATAGGTCAGATTTGTTGGGTATCAGTTTGCTACTTATGTTGTATGCCTCCACCCAACACGCTTTTTTTTTCTCCTCTTCACCCTCTATGCGATGAATGGCTCCTTCGTGATAGAGTGCCCAAGCATATTCAATTCCTTTGTCTCCATATTTTTGAAGAATTTGTTCCTTTTCGTCGGCTTGTAATAGAATAGCTTCTCTTTTTTTCCCAATGATGTAATCGTAGCATGCATACTCTCCCAACAGATGTATTGCATCTGCAGAGTGGCAAAGTACGGGGTGGTTCGTGTAGATTTCTTTGGCTCTATTTAGCGCTTCTAATGTGATGGTTGCATAAAGTTCATCTTGTTCAAAGGATTGTGTGTTGGCGAGAAAGCCAATGGCTCCTAGATAGGACGTAATGGCAATACAGCTGTCGTTTGCCTGTTCACGCATCATTTGAGAGGCTAAATTATTCATAGTCATCCCGCCTATTGCATACTCTCTCTTGCTGATGAGGTAGTTGTAGTAGTGCTTGCTGATGGCGTAATTCGTAGTGCTTTCTTGAACAGTTGCTTCGTTGACACGATTCCACAGTTTTTCTATCTTATCAATCTTTCTGGACCTGTAATAATCAGACAGTTCCTCCACACTCTCCCATAACTCTTTTTGGTTGTATTTACTGCTACTTTCGCTGTTGGTAAGAAAGTCGTTGCATAACCCTTCTATCGCTTCAATGTAGATTTTTTGGTAATTGAAGTTGCTCTTTTGAACATTTGCTTTTTTAAGTGTTTGGCATAATAAATAGCTGTATGAAAATAGATCCTGAGCTTGCACGAAAAGATTCTTGCTTCTTGTTAGCAATAGGAAGGCATCTGCATACTCCTTGTTAGCCAATCCCTTTTGAACTTGGTAGACAACTCTTTCAGTTGGTTTTGGCTTTGCTTCAGTCAAACCAATGATTAGTATAGAAAAGAGAAAGAGTGCAATGAGTCGGTGATGCATCTAGGTGTAGAGTTAAATTTTTATTGAGACAAGCAAATGTAGCGTTTTTAAAGAAGTAAAGCAATGTTGCGGCTTGTAGAAAATGAAGTGCTCTGCTGGTGTAGATATCACTCAGTTGATTGTGGCAAGTTGGAGATAATCTGCTATTGTTTGCTCATTGTCTCATTTAGTTTTATACGGGCGTAAGTTTGGTTGATTCTTGGAGAAGTTGCGAGTATAAAAAACTTACTCAATGTGAGGGGAAAAAAGTCCAAAAAAGTTTTGTTTTCACGTTTTAATGCTATATTTGTCTTTATGATAAGAGAGCTTTGAATTTTGCTTGGTGAATAGCATTGAGGGGAGTTTTGATGCATCCTTGATTTGTGCAGAATCGATGGTTGGAATATAGCCCCCTTTAGCTAATGGCTGAAATTTGATAGAGATGAACATCTCTCTTCGTCTTAAGAGTTGGAGATTTTATTTGTTTATTTCTCTTTTCTAGTTTCGTCTCTCTAATTAATCACTTGTTGTATGCGTGCTAGCTCTCTTTTGTCTAAGTTTTAAATAGTTTTCACCTATTTCGATGTAGAGTGGAATGGTGTAGCCTTTCAATGATGATTGGAATTTATGTCCAATTGTGATTGGTTTGCAACTCGATTGCTATTTATTTAGCTGATGGGTATGGGTTGCTTACTGCAAATCGTTTGTATTTGTTGTAGATTGGTATATGATTACTCATTAGGGTTGGATTGTAGATTTACCCACGATATAGTTGATTTTAAATTAAATAACCTGAAAATATACGATGGAACAAGAAAAAAATAACAATCAGCTTCAGATAGAGCTGAAAGAGGATGTTGCACAAGGAACTTATGCTAATTTAGCTATCATCACACATTCGACATCTGAATTTGTGGTAGACTTTGTACGCGTTATGCCTGGACTTCCTAAAGCAAATGTACAATCTCGTATTGTATTAACTCCTGAGCATGCTAAGCGTTTGATGTTTGCATTGCAAGAGAACGTGGCTAAGTATGAACGTCTGTTTGGTACGATTCGGATGCCTGAAGAGATGCAGCAAGCCAAAGTTGAGGGTAAAACCTTTATTCCACCGATGAATGGATTTAAGGGGGAGGCATAGTGAAACAAGTTTGTCGCTAGATTTTATAAAAGTCTGTAATTCAAAAACCTTTTTTTGCAAGCAGACCCTTTTTTTATAGTCGGCAAGTATTGTTTATTAAAATGTTATTCGTAACTTTGCAGCCCGAAATGTATAGTTTTGGAATGGGTCGCTTAGAAATAAACAATATATATATATAATTAAAATTCAAACAAAATGCCTACTATTCAACAATTAGTAAGAAAAGGGAGAGAGGTTTTGGTTGACAAAAGTAAATCGCCAGCACTTGATTCATGTCCTCAAAGACGTGGTGTTTGTGTACGTGTATATACTACGACTCCAAAAAAACCTAACTCGGCAATGCGTAAAGTTGCTCGTGTGCGTCTAACAAACTCAAAAGAGGTGAACTCTTACATTCCAGGAGAAGGTCACAACTTGCAAGAGCACTCGATCGTATTAGTACGTGGTGGTCGTGTAAAAGATCTTCCAGGGGTACGTTACCACATCGTTCGCGGTACATTAGATACTGCCGGTGTTGCAGGTCGTACTCAAAGACGTTCTAAGTATGGCGCTAAGCGTCCTAAAGCAGGACAACCAGCGGTAGCAGCAAAAGGTAAGAAGAAATAAGCATTAAGCTTATTTCTTTCAAACAGAAATTAGTATTATTATTCGTTTTGGTTTGTTGGATTTCGCTATAAAAGGTTGAGTAAACTCTTCGGTGGAGGAGTTGAAGCAAGACAAGATGCAGCCCCAAACAAAACATTATTTTCAAAAAAATGAGAAAAGCAAAACCAAAGAAGCGGGTGATCCTTCCAGATCCCGTATTTAGTGATCAAAAAGTATCTAAATTTGTGAATCACTTGATGTATGATGGCAAGAAAAACACCTCTTATGAGATTTTTTATGCCGCTTTAAAGACTGTAACAGCTAAACTTCCTAACGAAGAAAAGACAGCTTTAGAGATCTGGAAAAAAGCACTAGAAAACATTACTCCTCAATTGGAAGTTAAGTCTCGCCGTGTAGGTGGTGCTACTTTCCAAGTTCCTACGGAAATTCGTCCTGACCGTAAAGAGTCTATCTGTATGAAGAATATGATTCTTTATGCTCGCAAGCGTGGTGGTAAATCAATGGCTGATAAATTGGCTGCTGAAATTATCGACGCTTTTAATGAACAAGGTGGTTCTTTCAAACGCAAAGAAGATATGCACCGTATGGCAGAAGCGAACCGCGCATTTGCTCACTTCAGATTCTAATCTAGTATAATAATAAGTAAAGGAAAAAATGGCTAAACAAGATTTGCATTTGACCCGTAATATCGGTATCATGGCACACATTGATGCTGGTAAAACGACTACTTCTGAACGTATTTTGTTCTACACAGGTTTGACTCACAAGATTGGTGAGGTACACGACGGTGGAGCTACAATGGACTGGATGGAGCAAGAGCAGGAGCGTGGTATTACGATTACTTCTGCAGCAACAACTACTCGTTGGAAGTATGCGGGTGATACTTACAAAATTAACTTGATTGATACCCCAGGGCACGTTGACTTTACTGTAGAGGTAGAGCGTTCTTTGCGTGTATTGGATGGTGCTGTAGCTACTTACTGTGCAGTAGGTGGTGTTGAACCTCAATCTGAAACAGTATGGCGTCAAGCTGATAAATATCATGTACCTCGTGTAGGTTATGTAAACAAAATGGACCGTTCGGGTGCTGACTTCTATGAAGTTGTTCGCCAAATGAAGGACGTTTTGGGTGCAAATCCTTGTCCAATCGTTGTGCCTATCGGTTCTGAAGAATCTTTTAAAGGTCTAGTTGACTTGATTAAGATGCAAGCTATCATTTGGAACGATGAAACAATGGGTGCTGCTTATGACATCGAAGAGATTCCTGCTGGATTGATGGATGAAGTGAATGAGTGGAGAGAGAAGATGCTTGAAACAATTTCTGAATTCGACGATGCGTTGATGGAGAAATTCTTTGACGATCCTTCGACTATCACAGAAGAAGAGATTCTACGTGCATTGCGTGCGGGTACTTTGACGATGGATATCGTTCCTATGTTGTGTGGTTCTTCTTTCAAAAACAAAGGTGTACAAACATTGCTAGACTATGCTTGTGCTTTCTTGCCTTCTCCATTGGATACTCCAAATATTGTGGGTCTTAATCCAGAAACTGGTGAAGAGGAAGATCGTACTCCAGATGAGGAAGATAGAACAGCTGCATTGGCATTTAAGATTGCAACAGACCCTTATGTAGGTCGTTTGACTTTCTTCCGTGTCTATTCAGGAAAGATTGAAGCAGGTTCTTATGTATATAACACTCGTTCTGGTAAGAAAGAGCGTGTATCTCGTTTGTTCCAAATGCACTCAAATAAACAAAATCCAGTTGACGTAATTGGTGCAGGTGATATTGGTGCAGGTGTAGGTTTTAAAGATATCCGTACTGGTGACACATTGTGTCAAGAAGGTGCTCCTATCTCTTTAGAGTCTATGGACTTCCCAGATCCAGTAATTGGTATTGCTATTGAGCCTAAAACTCAAAAAGATATGGATAAGTTGGCTAACGGTTTGGCTAAATTGGCTGAAGAGGATCCAACGTTCCGTGTTCATACTGACGAACAATCGGGTCAAACAGTAATTGAAGGTATGGGTGAGCTTCACTTGGATATCATCATTGACCGTTTGCGTCGTGAGTTTAAAGTAGAGTGTAATCAAGGACGTCCTCAGGTTGCTTACAAAGAGGCTATCACGAAAACAGTTGAACTTCGTGAGGTTTATAAGAAGCAATCAGGTGGTCGCGGTAAGTTTGCTGATATCATTGTAGCAATCGGTCCTATCGATGCTGACTTTGAAGCAGGTGGCTTGCAATTCGTTGATGAGGTGAAAGGTGGTAACATTCCTAAGGAATTTGTACCTTCAGTTCAAAAAGGTTTCAATACTGCTATGAAGAATGGTGTATTGGCAGGTTACCCACTAGATTCATTGAAAGTAGTGTTGAAGGATGGTTCATTCCACCCTGTTGACTCTGACCAACTTTCTTTCGAAATCTGTGCTATCCAAGCTTATAAGAGTGCATGTGCGAAAGCGGGTCCTGTATTGATGGAGCCTATCATGAAACTTGAAGTTGTTACTCCTGAGGAGAACATGGGTGATGTGATTGGTGACTTGAACAAGCGTCGTGGTCAAGTAGAAGGTATGGAGTCTAGCCGTTCAGGTGCTCGTATCGTGAAGGCTAAAGTTCCATTGGCAGAGATGTTCGGTTATGTAACTACGTTGCGTACAATTACGTCTGGTCGTGCTACTTCTTCTATGACATATGATCACCATGCTCAAGTATCTAGCTCAATTGCTAAAGCTGTTCTTGAGGAGGTAAAAGGCCGTACGGACTTAGTATAATAAAAATCCAAGAGATGGGGCTACCTTGTTAGTGAATGACTCTTAATAGGGTCCCCATCCCTTTATTATTTATATTTTAAATTAATAACAATGAGTCAAAAGATCAGAATTAAACTGAAATCTTACGATCACAACTTGGTAGACAAATCTGCTGAGAAGATTGTAAAGACAGTGAAAGCGACTGGTGCTATTGTAAGTGGTCCAATTCCATTGCCAACACACAAGCGTATTTTTACTGTGAACCGTTCAACTTTCGTGAACAAGAAGTCTCGCGAACAGTTTGAATTGTCTTCTTATAAGAGATTAATCGACATCTATAGCTCTACAGCTAAGACGGTTGATGCACTTATGAAGTTAGAGTTGCCAAGTGGGGTTGAAGTAGAAATCAAAGTTTAATTATTAAAAACAAACTGAAATGCCAGGATTATTAGGAAAGAAAATCGGAATGACATCCGTTTTCAGTGCCGATGGTAAAAATGTACCATGCACTGTTATCGAAGCAGGTCCTTGTGTAGTTACTCAGGTTAAAAGTGTAGAAACAGATGGTTATGCCGCTGTTCAAGTAGGTTTCCAAGACAAAAAAGAGAAACATACTACAAAACCCATGATGGGACACTTTAAAAAAGCTGGTGTAACTCCAAAGAGACACTTGGCCGAGTTCAAAGAATTCGAAACAGAATTCAATTTAGGTGACGTTATTACTGTAGATTTGTTCAGCGATGCTACATTCGTAGATGTTGTTGGTACTTCTAAAGGTAAAGGTTTCCAAGGGGTAGTTAAAAGACATGGTTTTGGTGGTGTGGGTCAAGCTACACACGGTCAACATAACCGTGCACGTAAACCAGGTTCTATTGGTGCTTGTTCGTATCCTGCAAAAGTATTTAAGGGAATGCGCATGGGTGGCCAAATGGGTGGTGACCGAGTAACTACTCAAAACTTACAGGTATTAAAAGTAATTCCAGAACACAACCTTATCTTGATTAAAGGTTCTGTGGCGGGTTGCAAAGGTTCAATCGTAATAATTGAAAAATAATGGAAGTTAACGTATATAACATTAAAGGTGAGGACACTGGGAGAAAGATTACGTTAAATGAATCTATCTTCGGGATTGAACCCAATAACCACGCTATCTACTTAGACGTTAAGCAATTTATGGCTAATCAACGTCAAGGTACTCACAAGTCTAAAGAAAGAAGTGAGATGAGTGGTTCTACTCGTAAATTAGGTCGTCAAAAAGGCGGTGGCGGTGCTCGTCGCGGTGATATTAACTCTCCAATCTTGGTGGGTGGTGCTCGCGTATTTGGACCAAAACCACGTGACTACTGGTTTAAGTTGAACAAAAAAGTGAAAGCTTTGGCTCGTAAGTCTGCATTGGCTTATAAAGCTCAATCTAACGCAATCGTTGTAGTAGAAGATTTCTCTTTTGAGACTCCTAAGACAAAAGATTTCGTAGCTATGGTAAATAACCTTAAAGTTTCTGACAAAAAGACTCTTTTGGTTTTGCCAGGCGCAAATAAAAACGTATATTTGTCGGCTCGTAATATTAAACGCGCTTCTGTTACTATTGCGTCTTCGTTGAATACTTATGTGGTATTGAATGCGGATGTTCTTGTAGTTGCGGAAAGCTCGCTTAAAGCGATTGACAGTGTCTTATCTTAATTAAAAAGGAGGCTTAGATAATGGGAATTATTATTAAACCGTTGGTGACTGAGAAAATGAGTGCGATGATCGAAAAGGATAACCGTTTCGGTTTTGTTGTGCGTCCAGGTGCTAACAAGTTGGAGATTAAGAGAGAGATTGAAGCTTTATACAATGTTACAGTCGTAAGTGTAAATACGATGAACTATTCTGGAAAGAATAAGAGTCGTTACACAAAATCAGGCTATGTTCAAGGTCGTACAGCTGCTTATAAAAAAGCGGTTGTTACTTTGAAGGATGGCGATACTATTGATTTTTATAGCAATATTTAATAGAGATGGCAGTACGTAAATTTAAGCCCACAACACCGGGGCAGAGACATAAGATTATTGGTACTTTTGAGGAAATTACTGCGTCAGTACCAGAGAAGTCACTTGTAAGCGGAAAACGCGCTTCTGGTGGTCGTAACAATGTTGGTAAGATGACAATGCGCTACTTAGGTGGTGGTCACAAAAGAAAGTTCCGTTTTATTGATTTTAAAAGGAACAAAGATGGTGTGCCAGCAGTAGTAAAAACGATTGAGTATGATCCGAACCGTTCGGCTCGTATCGCTTTGTTGTTTTATGCTGACGGTGAAAAGCGATATATTATTGCTCCTAATGGATTGCAAGTTGGTAGTACATTGATGTCTGGAGAAAGTGCTGCGCCTGAGATTGGCAACACACTTCCTTTGGCAAATATTCCTGTGGGTACTGTAATTCACAATATTGAATTACGCCCAGGTCAAGGTGCTGCCTTGGTGAGATCAGCTGGTAATTTTGCTCAATTAACATCAAGAGAAGGTAAATACTGTGTAATCAAATTGCCTTCAGGTGAAGTAAGACAAATACTTAGTGCTTGTAAAGCTACAATTGGTAGTGTTGGTAACTCGGATCACGCTTTGGAGTGTTCAGGTAAAGCGGGTCGCTCTCGCTGGATGGGACGTCGTCCTCGCAACCGTGGTGTGGTTATGAATCCCGTGGATCACCCAATGGGTGGTGGTGAAGGCCGTTCTTCTGGTGGACACCCAAGATCACGTACAGGTTTGTATGCTAAGGGCTTGAAAACAAGAGCACCTAAGAAACAATCTTCTAAGTATATTATTGAGAGAAGAAAGTAATAAATTGATTAATTGAGTAAATTATGAGTCGTTCATTAAAAAAAGGTCCATATATTAACGTAAAGTTGGAAAGCAAAGTGCTTGCGATGAATGAAAGCGGCAAAAAGCTTGTTGTTAAGACTTGGGCTAGAGCTTCAATGATTTCGCCTGATTTTGTAGGGCATACAATTGCAGTTCATAACGGAAATAAATTTATTCCTGTTTATGTTACAGAGAACATGGTTGGTCATAAGTTAGGTGAATTTTCTCCTACACGTAACTTCCGTGGTCACTCTGGTAACAAGAAAAGATAATCAGGATAATTTTAAAAGAAATAAAAAGTAACAAATAATGGGAGCAAGAAAAAAAATATCGGCTGAAAAGAGAAAAGAAGCTCTTAAATCCATGTATTTTGCTAAATTGCAGGACGTGCCTACTTCTCCACGTAAAATGCGTCTTGTGGCTGACATGATTCGTGGTATGGAAGTTAATCGTGCACTGGGTGTTTTGAAGTTTTCTTCTAAAGAGGCTTCTGCAAGAGTTGAAAAACTGTTGCGCTCTGCGATTGCTAACTGGGAGACGAAAAACGAACGCAAAGCTGAGAGTGGCGAACTATTCGTAACCAAAGTTTTTGTTGATAGTGGTGCTTCATTGAAGAGAATGCGTCCAGCGCCACAGGGTAGAGGTTACAGAATTCGCAAACGTTCAAATCATGTGACTTTGTTCGTGGATTCTAAGAGTACTAATGATAATCAAAATTAAGACTAGATGGGACAAAAAGTTAATCCTATAAGCAACCGTTTAGGAATTATCAGAGGATGGGATTCTAATTGGTATGGTGGCAATGATTACGGAGATGCTTTGTTGGAAGACAGCAAGATTCGTAAATATTTGAATGCTAGACTTATTAAAGCTAGCCTTTCAAGAATCGTAATTGAGCGTACATTGAAATTGGTGACAATTACTATATGTACAGCACGTCCAGGAATTATCATTGGTAAAGGTGGTCAAGAGGTTGATAAGCTAAAAGAAGAGTTGAAAAAGATCACCGACAAAGATATTCAAATTAATATCTTTGAGGTTAAAAAACCTGAGTTGGATGCGGTTATTGTTGCTAATAACATCGCTCGTCAGGTTGAGGGTAAAATTGCCTACCGTCGCGCTATTAAAATGGCTATTGCCAATACAATGCGTATGGGTGCGGAAGGTATCAAAGTGTTGATTTCAGGACGTTTGAATGGTGCAGAAATGGCCCGTTCTGAAATGTATAAGGAAGGAAGAACTCCGTTGCATACATTCCGTGCCGACATTGACTATTGTCATGCAGAAGCTTTGACAAAAGTTGGTCTATTGGGTATCAAAGTATGGATTTGCCGTGGTGAAGTGTTTGGTAAGAGAGATTTGGCTCCAAACTTTACTCAGACTAAGGAAACTGGTCGCTCAGGAAATAGTAATAACAACGGCGGTAAGAACTTCAGAAAGAAGAAAAACAATCGCTAACGCATTTGAATTTTAGGAAATATGTTACAACCGAAAAAAACTAAATTCAGAAGACAGCAAAAGGGCCGTCAAAAAGGAATTGCTCAAAGAGGTAACCAATTGGCTTTTGGCTCATTTGGAATCAAGTCGCTAGAGACTAAATGGATTACAGGTAGACAAATTGAAGCTGCTCGTATTGCGGTAACAAGATACATGCAACGTCAAGGACAAATCTGGATTCGTATCTTCCCAGATAAACCAATCACTCGCAAACCTGCTGATGTGCGTATGGGTAAAGGGAAAGGTGCTCCTGAAGGTTTTGTTGCTCCGGTATCTCCAGGACGCATCATTATCGAAGCAGAGGGAGTTCCCTACGAAGTAGCTAGAGAAGCGTTGCGCCTTGCAGCTCAAAAGCTTCCTGTTACTACTAAATTTATTGTTAGACGTGATTACGATTCTCAAAATCAAAATGCTTAATTTATTATGAAGATTGCAGAAATTAGAGAAATAGCTACCAACGAATTAGCTGAAAGAATTGAAGCTGAGGTTGCCAACTATAATCAGTTGGTTTTGACTCACTCAGTTTCTCCGCTTGGTAACCCTTCGCAAATTCAAAAATTGCGTAGAACTGTTGCACGTATGAAAGCTGAATTACGTCAGAGAGAACTTAACTCATAAAAATGGTCCTCATGGAAGCTAGAAATTTAAGAAAAGAAAGAACTGGTGTTGTAGTGAGCAACAAGATGGATAAGACTGTTACTGTTGCTGCTAAGTTTAAAGAAAAACACCCTATTTATGGTAAATTCGTTAGTAAGACGAAAAAATACCATGCTCACGACGAAAAGAATGAGTGTAATGTAGGTGATACAGTACAAATCATGGAAACTCGTCCATTGAGTAAAACAAAGAGATGGAGATTGGTTGAAATAATCGAAAGAGCTAAGTAATTATGATACAAACAGAATCCAGACTTACAGTGTGTGATAACAGTGGTGCTAAATCGGCTCTTTGTATTCGCGTTTTAGGCGGTACAAGAAGACGTTATGCATCTGTAGGGGATGTCATTGTAGTCTCTGTAAAGAGTGTAATCCCTTCTAGTGATGTTAAAAAAGGTATAGTTTCAAAAGCTTTAATTGTACGTACTAAAAAAGAGATCCGTCGTGCAGATGGTTCTTATATCCGCTTTGATGACAATGCTTGTGTGTTGTTGAATAGTTCAGGCGAGATTAGAGGAAGTCGTATTTTTGGCCCAGTAGCTAGAGAATTGCGTGCAGCTAATATGAAAGTTGTGTCGCTAGCACCTGAAGTACTTTAATTTTGTGTAAAGAATAAAGTAATGAGTAAATTACATATTAAAAAAGGCGATACAGTTTACGTAAACTCTGGTGAAGATAAAGGTAAAACTGGTCGTGTATTGAAAGTTCTTGTTGAGAAAGGACGTGCAGTTGTTGAAGGTATCAACATGGTATCTAAAAGCACTAAACCAAATGCTGCAAACCCTCAAGGGGGAATTGTTAAGCAAGAGGCTGCTATCCATATTTCTAACTTGAACGTGGTTGATCCAAAAACTGGTGAACCAACACGTGTGGGAAGAAGAGAAAGTTCTGATGGAAGAACATTCGTTCGTTATGCTAAAAAATCAGGAGAGGAAATTAAATAATGAGTAATACTGCAAGCCTTAAAAAAGAATATGCTGAGCGCATTGCGCCTGCATTGAAGAATCAGTTCCAGTATTCTTCGACAATGCAAGTTCCTGTACTTAAAAAGATCGTGATTAATCAAGGTCTTGGTATGGCTGTTGCTGATAAAAAGATTATTGAAGTTGCTATTAATGAATTAACAGCAATTACTGGTCAAAAAGCTGTTGCAACAGTTTCTCGTAAGGATATCGCGAACTTCAAGTTGCGTAAGAAAATGCCTATTGGGGTTATGGTAACTTTGCGTCGTGAAAGAATGTACGAGTTTCTTGAAAAATTAGTTCGTGTTGCTTTACCACGTATCCGTGACTTCAAAGGTATCGAAAGTAAATTTGATGGTAGAGGTAATTATACCTTGGGTATTCAAGAGCAAATCATTTTTCCTGAAATAAACATTGATAGCATTAGCAAAATCTTAGGAATGAATATTACCTTTGTAACTTCTGCTGCAACCGATGAAGAAGGTTATGCTTTGTTGAAAGAATTTGGTTTACCATTTAAAAATTCAAAAAAAGACTAATCCACTATGGCAAAAGAATCAATGAAGGCTCGTGAAGTAAAAAGAGCCAAACTTGTAGCTAAATTTGCTGAGAAACGTGCGGCATTGAAGAAGATTGTAAATGCAGGTGATGCTGCAGAAGCTTTTGAAGCAGCTCAACAATTGCAAGCTCTTCCAAAGAATTCGAATCCAATTCGTATGCATAACCGTTGCAAATTAACTGGTCGTCCTAAAGGTTATATGCGTCAATTTGGACTTTCAAGAATCCAATTCCGCGAAATGGCCTCAAATGGTTTGATTCCAGGTGTTAAAAAAGCAAGCTGGTAATTTTTAGTTTTAAATATTGTCAGGGAAGTCCTGATTAATTTAATTTTTATAATATGACAGATCCAATCGCAGATTATCTCACCAGATTGAGAAATGCAATCGGTGCAAAGCACAGAGTAGTTGAAGTGCCTGCATCAAATTTGAAAAAGGAGATTACTAAAATCCTTTTTGATCAAGGTTACATCTTGAACTATAAGTTTGTTCAAGAGGGTCCTCAGGGAACTATTAAAGTAGCTTTGAAGTATGATGCTGTTAACAAAGTTAACGCTATCAAAAAGTTGATCAGAGTTTCTTCTCCAGGTTTACGTCAGTATACTGGTTACAAAGACATGCCGAGAGTAATTAATGGTTTAGGTATTGCTATAATATCTACTTCCAAAGGTGTAATGACAAATAAAGAAGCAGCTACTTTGAAAATAGGTGGTGAGGTTCTTTGTTATGTATATTAATAGGAGGATTAGCAATGTCTAGAATAGGTAAATTACCAATCAGTATTCCTGCAGGTGTAACAGTTACAAAGCAGGATGATGTCGTGACTGTAAAAGGTCCTAAAGGTGAACTAACCCAATATGTAAGCCCAGGTATCAATGTTGCAATTGAAGATGGTGTTATTGTGTTGTCTGAAAACGAAAATGAAATGCTTGATAATACAAAGCAAAGACATGCATTCCATGGTCTTTATCGTGCTTTGATTAACAACATGGTTGTTGGTGTTTCAGAAGGATACAAGAAAGAACTTGAGCTTGTCGGTGTAGGTTACCGTGCTACTAATAATGGAAACATTATTGACTTTTCTTTAGGTTATACGCATAATATATTTTTGCAACTACCTGCTGAAGTCAAAGTAGAAACTAAGTCTGAAAGAAATAAGAATCCTCTTATTATATTAGAATCTTGCGACAAACAATTGTTAGGTCAGGTTTGCTCAAAAATTCGCTCTTTCCGTAAACCTGAACCTTATAAAGGGAAAGGTATTAGATTTGTTGGCGAAATAATTCGTAGAAAGTCTGGTAAGTCAGCTGGTGCTAAATAATTTATTTAAAATCGTATTATCATGACAACAAAATTAGAAAGACGAATTAAAATTAAATATA
This sequence comes from Phocaeicola sp., assembly GCA_051658485.1. Lineage (GTDB taxonomy): Bacteria > Bacteroidota > Bacteroidia > Bacteroidales > Bacteroidaceae > Phocaeicola. Next base: position 7,286 of record JBOFMR010000230.1, on the reverse strand, counting down.
GAGTACGTAATAAGATTTCAGGTAGCACTGAACGTCCACGTATGAGTGTGTTTAGAAGTAACAAGCAGATTTATGTTCAAGTTATTGATGACTTAACAGGAAAAACGCTAGCTGCTGCTTCATCTTTAGGGATGGAAGCTTTAGCAAAAAAAGAGCAAGCTGCTAAAGTTGGTGAACTGATTGCTAAAAAAGCACAGGAAGCTGGAATTACGACTGTCGTATTCGACCGTAATGGTTACTTGTATCATGGGAGAATCAAAGAAGTAGCTGATGCTGCTCGTAACGGTGGACTTAATTTTTAATCAATTATGGCAGTTAATAATAGAGTTAAAATCACTAACGATACAGAATTAAAAGATAAATTGGTTGCTATCAACCGCGTTACTAAGGTAACAAAAGGGGGTAGAACTTTTAGCTTTTCTGCAATTGTCGTTGTTGGAAACGAAAATGGTATTATTGGTTGGGGCCTAGGTAAAGCAGGAGAAGTTACTGCTGCTATTGCTAAGGGTGTTGAAGCAGCTAAAAAGAACTTGATTCGTGTTCCTGTTTTGAAAGGTACAGTTCCTCACGAGCAACTTGCTAAGTTTGGTGGTGCTGAAGTTTTAATCATGCCAGCTTCACACGGTACCGGAGTGGTAGCAGGTGGTGCGATGCGTGCTGTATTGGAAAGTGTAGGTATTACGGACTGTTTAGCTAAGTCTAAAGGTTCTTCAAACCCACACAATTTAGTAAAAGCTACCATCGTGGCTTTGGGTGAAATGAGAGATGCTCGCATGATTGCCCAAAACAGGGGAGTTAGTATGGACAAAGTATTTAGAGGATAAGGAGGAAATATGTCAACTATTAAAATCAAACAAGTAAAAAGTAGAATTGGTGCTCCAGCTGATCAAAAGAGAGTACTTGATGCACTAGGACTTCGTAAGATGAATCGTGTGGTTGAACACAACGAAACTCCTTCAATTCTAGGTATGGTGAATAAAGTAAAACACTTAGTGACTATCATTAAGTAATTAATAGTAAAAAAAAAATAATTACGATATGAACTTAAGTAATTTAAAACCTGCAGAAGGATCTACTCACAGCAAGAAAAGAATTGGTCGTGGACCAGGCTCTGGCTTAGGTGGTACTTCTACGAGAGGTCATAAAGGAGCAAAGTCTAGATCAGGTTATTCTAAGAAGATCGGTTTTGAAGGTGGACAAATGCCTCTTCAAAGACGTGTTCCTAAATTTGGTTTCAAGAATATCAATCGTATTGAGTATAAAGCAATCAACCTTAACACAATTCAAGAATTAGCTACTGCTAAAAACTTGACGAAAGTAGGAGTTGCTGAATTCATCGAAGCTGGTTATATTTCTTCTAATCAATTGGTAAAAGTACTAGGTAACGGTAGCTTAACTATGAAACTTGAAGTGGAAGCAAATGCTTTTTCTAAAAGTGCTGTAGCTGCAATCGAAGCTGTAGATGGTAATGCTATAAAACTCTGATTCAATGAGAAAATCTATTGAAACATTAAAGAATATATGGAATATTGAGGATCTAAGACAAAGGATCCTCATAACTATATTGTTTGTTGCGATTTTTCGTTTTGGTTCTTACGTGGTTCTTCCAGGTATCAATCCAGCGATGTTAACACAATTGCATGCACAAACAAGTGAAGGTTTGTTGGCTTTGTTAAACATGTTCTCTGGGGGAGCTTTTTCTAATGCATCAATATTTGCATTAGGAATTATGCCTTATATATCGGCATCAATTGTAATTCAATTATTAGCAGTTGCTGTTCCTTACTTTCAGAAAATTCAACGTGAAGGAGAAAGTGGCAGACGCAAAATAAATCAATACACTAGGTTATTGACTATTGCTATTTTGATTTTTCAAGCTCCTTCGTACTTGATTAACTTAAAAATGCAAGCAGCTGCGTCGCTTAATGCTTCTTTAGATTGGACTTTCTTTATTATAACTTCTACTATAATTCTTGCGGCTGGAAGTATGTTTGTACTATGGCTTGGAGAGAGAATAACAGATAAGGGGATTGGTAATGGTATTTCTTTTATTATTCTAGTTGGTATCATTGCTCGTCTACCTAAATCTTTATTTCAAGAGATTGTTTCTCGTTTATCTTCTCCTGGTGCAGGCGGTATTGTTATGTTCTTACTTGAAATCGTTTTCTTGCTGTTTGTTATTGCAGCAGCTATATTATTGGTTCAAGGAGTGCGTAAAGTGCCTGTTCAATATGCTAAACGTATTGTTGGAAACAAACAATATGGTGGTGCTAGACAGTATATTCCTTTGAAAGTTAATGCGGCAAATGTAATGCCAATCATTTTTGCGCAAGCAATTATGTTTATTCCTATTACATTGGTTGGGTTCTCTGAAGCTGCTACCGCCAGTGGATTTGTACGAGGACTTGTAGATCATACAAGTTTTATCTACAACTTTATTTTTGCGTTATTGATTATTGTTTTTACCTATTTTTATACGGCAATTACAATTAATCCGAACCAAATGGCAGAAGATATGAAGAGAAATAATGGTTTTATTCCAGGAGTAAAACCAGGTAAGAGTACAGCTGATTACATTGATACAATAATGTCTCGTATTACGTTACCAGGTTCTATGTTCTTAGCCCTTATCGCTATTTTTCCTGCTTTTGCAGGTCTATTTGGCGTGAAAGCTGAGTTTGCCCAATTCTTTGGTGGAACATCATTGCTGATTCTTGTTGGTGTAGTTTTAGATACCTTACAGCAAGTCGAAAGTCATCTATTGATGAGACACTATGATGGATTATTAAATTCAGGTAGAATTAAAGGACGCTCTGGCGTTTCTGCATATTAATTTATACCCGAATGATATTTCTTAAGACAGAGGATGAAATAGAGTTACTTCGGCAAAGCAACTTACTTGTGGGTAAAGCTTTAGCCGAAGTTGCTAAACTGATAAATCCTGGTGTTACTACTTTAGAACTTGATAGAGTTGCTGAAGAGTTTATCAGAGATAATGGAGCAATCCCTACATTTAAGGGCTTTCCCAATAATTCGGGAGAGCCATTTCCAGCCACTTTGTGTACTTCAGTTAATGATCAAGTTGTTCATGGAGTTCCTAATAAAACTCCTTTAAAAGATGGTGACATTGTTTCCATTGACTGTGGTACTTTTTTAAATGGTTTCTGTGGTGATTCAGCCTATACTTTTTGTGTAGGGGAAGTAGATTCAGAAGTGAAGAAACTTCTAGAAATAACAAAGGAATCTCTTTATTTGGCAATTGATAATGCGATTCATGGGAAGAGAGTTGGAGATATAAGTTTTGCTGTACAGCAGCATTGTGAATCTCACTCTTATGGAGTAGTTCGGGAATTTGTTGGTCATGGGATTGGAGTAGATATGCATGAAGATCCGCAAATACCTAATTATGGAAAGCGAGGCTATGGCACTCTATTAAAAAAGGGAATGTGTATAGCTATTGAACCTATGATAACATTGGGAAATAGGCAAATTTTGATGGAAAAAGATGGTTGGACTGTTAGAACTAGAGACCGAAAGGCAGCTGCTCACTTTGAGCATACAGTTGCAGTAGGGCTAGGAAAAGCAGATATTTTATCTTCTTTTGATTTTATTGAAGAAGTGTTGAGAAATAAAGAAAATTAATATGGCAAAGCAATCCGCAATAGAACAAGATGGAGTTATCATTGAAGCATTGTCTAATGCAATGTTTCGTGTTGAACTAGAAAATGGTCACGAGATAACGGCCCATATCTCAGGTAAAATGAGAATGCACTACATTAAAATATTACCTGGAGATAAGGTCAGAGTTGAGATGTCTCCTTATGACTTATCTAAAGGAAGAATCGTTTTTAGATATAAATAAAAGAAATAAGATATGAAAGTAAGAGCATCATTAAAAAAACGTACACCGGAGTGTAAGATCGTTAGACGAAATGGCCGTTTGTATGTTATTAATAAGAAAAATCCTAAGTATAAACAACGTCAAGGATAATTTATTATTTTTGCAAAAAAAATAATTTAGTATATGGCTATAAGAATAGTTGGTGTAGATTTGCCTCAAAATAAGAGAGGCGAGATTGCGTTAACCTACGTGTATGGTATAGGACGCAGTAGTTCGGCTAAAATCTTGGATAAGGCTGGTATTGATAAAGATGTGAAGGTGAAAGACTGGACAGACGATCAAGCAGCTAGAATCCGTGAAATAATTGGCGAAGAATTTAAAGTAGAAGGTGATCTTCGTTCTGAAATTCAGTTGAACATTAAGCGATTAATGGATATTGGCTGTTACCGTGGTGTACGTCACCGTGTTGGTTTGCCAGTTCGTGGACAAAGCACTAAGAACAACGCTCGCACACGTAAGGGAAGAAAGAAAACGGTTGCAAATAAGAAAAAAGCTACTAAATAATAATTGTTGATATGGCAAAAAAAACAGTCGCTGCAAAGAAAAGAAATGTAAAAGTTGATGCGAATGGACAGTTGCATGTTCACTCTTCTTTCAACAACATCATTGTTTCTCTTGCAAATAGTGAAGGTCAGATTATTTCTTGGTCTTCTGCAGGTAAAATGGGATTTAGAGGTTCTAAAAAGAATACTCCTTATGCAGCTCAAATGGCTGCGCAAGATTGTGCAAAAGTTGCATTTGATCTTGGCCTAAGAAAGGTAAAAGCTTATGTAAAGGGTCCTGGTAATGGACGTGAGTCTGCTATTAGAACTATCCATGGCGCAGGTATCGAAGTTACTGAAATCGTTGACGTAACTCCACTTCCTCATAATGGTTGTCGTCCTCCAAAGAGAAGAAGAGTATAATAGATAACCCTATTTATATGTAACTTGATTTTGTTAATAATGGATTGCATTTTCCTTTCTGTAATCGCGGCTGCAACAAAATAAGTTCATTAATAACAATTAAACTATAAAAAGAAATGGCTAGATATACTGGACCAAAATCAAGAATAGCCCGTAAATTTGGTGAGGCAATCTTTGGAGCAGACAAGGTGTTATCAAAGAAGAACTATCCTCCTGGACAACACGGAAACAATAGAAGAAAAAAAACTTCTGAGTATGGTGTCATGTTGGCTGAGAAACAAAAGGCTAAATATACCTACGGTGTTTTAGAAAAACAATTCCGTAATATGTTTGAAAGAGCTGCAAGTGCAACTGGTATTACTGGTGAAATTTTGCTTCAAAGCCTTGAATCACGTCTTGACAATGTCGTATTCCGTTTAGGTATTGCACCTACTCGTTCTGCAGCGCGTCAATTAGTGGGTCATAAACATATCACAGTAGATGGTAAGGTTGTAAACATTCCTTCATATGCTGTGAAGCCAGGTCAAATTATTGGTGTTCGCGAAAGATCTAAATCTTTAGAGGTTATTGCAAACTCTTTGGCAGGATTTAATCATAGTAAATATCCTTGGATGGAGTGGGATGCAACTGCTAAGGTTGGTAAAATGTTACACAAACCAGAAAGAGCAGACATTCCTGAAAACATTAAAGAACAGTTGATCGTTGAGTTGTACTCTAAATAATAATTAATTTCATGGCGATATTAGCATTTCAAAAACCTGATAAAGTATTAATGTTGGAAGCGGATTCAAATTTTGGTAAATTTGAATTCCGTCCACTCGAGCCCGGTTTCGGTATTACCGTTGGTAATGCTTTGCGCCGTATTCTTCTTTCCTCATTAGAGGGATTTGCTATCAATACAATTAAGATTGATGGTGTAGAACACGAGTTTGCGACTGTTGCTGGTGTAAAAGAGGACGTAACCAATATTATCTTAAATCTGAAACAAGTTAGATTTAAGCAAGTGGTAGAAGAATTCGAAAATGAGAAAGTAAGTATTACTATTGAGAATTCGAATGAGTTTAAAGCTGGTGATATAAACAAGTATTTAACTGGATTTGAAGTGTTAAATCCTGAATTGGTTATTTGCCATTTGGATTCAAAGGCGACATTACAGATGGACATTACCATTAACAAAGGTAGAGGGTATGTTCCGGCTGAAGAAAACCGCGAATATTGCACTGACGTTAATGTAATTCCTATCGACTCTATTTACACACCGATACGTAACGTTAAGTATCAGGTAGAAAACTTCCGCGTTGAGCAGAAGACTGACTACGAAAAATTAGTACTCGAAATTAGTACTGATGGTTCCATTCAACCGAAAGAAGCGTTGAAAGAAGCTGCAAAAATATTGATTCATCACTTTATGCTATTTTCTGACGAGAAGATTACTCTTGAAACGTCAGATATTGATGGCAATGAAGAATTTGATGAAGAGGTATTGCATATGCGTCAACTTCTTAAAACAAAGCTTGTAGATATGGATCTTTCAGTTCGTGCATTGAATTGTTTGAAAGCTGCTGATGTTGAAACATTAGGAGATTTAGTTCAATTTAATAAAACGGACCTATTGAAATTCCGTAACTTCGGTAAGAAATCGCTCACAGAGCTTGATGATTTGCTCGAGAGTCTGAATCTGTCGTTTGGAACAGATATTTCTAAATATAAATTAGACAAAGAATAAAAAAAATGAGACATAATAAAAAATTCAATCATTTAGGTCGTACTGCCTCTCATAGAAGTGCTATGTTGTCTAACATGGCTTGCTCTTTGATTACGCACAAAAGAATCACTACGACTGTTGCTAAGGCTAAAGCTTTGAAAAAGTTTGTTGAGCCATTGATTACTAGATCAAAAGATGATACTACAAATTCTCGTCGTGTTGTGTTTAGCAGCCTACAAGATAAAAATGTAGTTACAGAGCTTTTTAAAGAAGTTTCTGTGAAAGTGGCTGACCGCCCAGGTGGTTATACACGCATCATTAAAACAGGTAATCGTCTTGGTGACAATGCAGAAATGTGTTTTATTGAGTTAGTAGACTACAATGAGCACATGGCTAAAACTACTGAAGTTAAGAAAGCAACTCGTACTCGTCGTTCAAAGAAGGGTGCAGCAGTTGAAACTCCAGTTGCAGAAGTAGAAGCCTCAAATGCTGAGTAATTTTTACTGAACTAAATATTTTAGAGAGGATGTACCAAGTGTACATCCTCTTTTTTATTTGTCTAATATTCATTGTAATCATTCGAACTTTGGTATCCATCTGAATTCTGCCGCTGACTAGTTTATGGTTTGTAGAGTATCGTATCCATCCGAATTCTGCCGTTGCCTGTGCAATATCGCCTCAATAGTACTTCCGGTACTATTTCTAGTCTGTCCGATAGTTTTTTGGTAGTAGCTTTTTAATTTCTTCTTCCGTAGAATCTTGTTTGATTTTTTCT
>JBOFMR010000229.1:0-1063 GCA_051658485.1 Phocaeicola sp. | reverse complement strand
ATAAAATCTACAATAATCTCCAAACGAGCATTTATCTCCGAATAAACAATTTGAACCAAACAAACACTCATCTCCAAACGAGCATTTGTATCCAAACTCTAGATTTAAACCAAATATACATTCACAACCAAACGAGCATATATCTCCGAATGTATTTACATCTCTATAATCACCTGACGGGCATTGTCTATACCCATCAATAACCTCGAAACTATCAAATTCCTCTTGTGTAAACTTTTTCATATCGTTTGTTTTAAATTGTTTTAAGCGTTGTAATCGCATAGCCTTTTAGCTATTCTGTTAAATGCTTCTTCTTTGCTTATATCCGCTTTAAATACGGTTTCAATCGCTTTTTTGTTGCCTGAATACGCTTTCCAAATTGTTTTTCTGTCAAACATCTTTGGGCACTTTGGGAACAGCTCGCAAAAGGTATTGTAATCTGTTTTTGCTTTCTCGGCTAGTTCTCGGTAAGCGTCTATACCTTTAGTTATCGCTGCCACATTGTCTTGAATAGTTTGGAATCCTCTCTCGGCTTTATCCTTTGCTTTCTGTTGCTCAACTCTAGTGATTGAAGTATAACGCTCGTGTGTAAATGATTTCAACGCTACCATAATTGATTGATTGTTTAATCTGCTGCCCCAGACCAATTGACCGTATTCTCCGGCTTTTAGTTTTGAAAAGAAGATACATAGCTCGGCTAAATTAAGGTAGTAGTAGTTTGATAGAATCGCTAAGGCTGTTTCTTGACCTTGCTCTTTTGTTAAATCCACCCCTGCGAAGCTCATTACTGATAAGATATGCTCTGATATAATATCAAGCGAAGTAATGTTTCCGAATGTTGCGTTTACATCTGATAAGGTTGGTATGTCCATTTCTACCGCATCATCTAAATGTATGTTACACTTTAATTGCGCTATTGTTCCAGACCATTCAGCGACCAATTGAGATGCTGTTAACCCAAGTAACATCTTCTGTCTTTCGTTCAGTTCCTTGTTCAACCTTTTTGGTAGCTGCGAAGGTGTTAGTACTGTTTCTTTCATTGTTTCTTTTCCAAGTTGTTAAT
>JBOFMR010000228.1:0-2894 GCA_051658485.1 Phocaeicola sp. | reverse complement strand
CCAATGCATTTGCAGAATCATTTAATGCTAAAATCAAAGCTTTTAGGGCAAGCTTAAGAGGAGTAATTGATGTGAAGTTCTTCCTATTTAGGCTAACGAAAATATATGCGTAGTCCCCAGGGTTTATCGGGTGAGCCATGATAAGCTCTTCAAAGAGTTAAACAAGCAATTGACCTCTCATAATCTTATAGTCAATACGAGGATTATTGTTGATGCTAGTATCACTGATTCTCCTCGTAAGCCAAAAGGAGCCAAGATATATGAGGTGGTTGAGGATCGTCAAGAGACTGCTCAGGAGGAAAATTTATTTGCGACTTCAGATTCAAACCATGCAGAGTTATCTGATAGTAAAGAGGAACAAGATGATAAGAAAGAGGAAGAAGCTCAAGTCTCTTCAATATTGGTCGAAAAGCCTAAGCCAGGTGTAGATACTGATGGTAGATGGGTGAAGAAAGCTGGCAAACTACGTTTTGGTTATAAGCAGCATACGGGTACAGATGAAAATGGTATGATTCTCAGCGTTATTACTACCTCTGCTAATAAAAACGATATGAACCATTTAGAGGATGTCGTAGAGAAAGCTGGTATTTCAGAAGGTGCTTGGGTTATGGCAGACAAAGGGTATAAAAGCAAGAAAAATGATGAGATAGTATCGAAATACAATTGGGAAAATAAAGTTATGCACAAGTCTTATCGAAACCATCCTCTTACAGAAGAACAGAATTTTTTCAACAAGCAGATTAGTAAAATAAGATACAAGATAGAATGTACTTTTGGTTCGATGCGTAGATGGTTTGGAGCTGGTACAGCCCGATATATAGGAATCGAAAAAATGCATGTGCAACATCTTATGGAGGCAATGGCATATAATTTATACCATTCTCCTGGGATAGCTATGTCCGTTTGTGTAAAATAAGGGGAAAGAAGCCTCTAAGAGTAGGAGAATAGAGCCCCAAATAAGCTCTAAAAAGCAATAATCAAGAAAAAACAAACCCAAAAGAAGAAAAATACGGAAGAGAAAACTTTTGCAACGGTCTCAGAGGGCCTATTCATAACCTATAATAAACAAAAAAAAGACCGCTGCTCTTAACCAAGCAGCGGTCTAATATTAAATGATTATGGGAAAATTGTTATTATTTCCAGTTTTCATCCACGTCATCTGAATTGCTCGCTTTAGCATATGTAAAACAATATGGACTACTTGCTCCACCCGAGTAGGGATAATCCCACAAAGTTGGGAAAGTACTTTCCTTTACTTCATCATCAGTTAAGTCCTCTCCGACCGATTTAAATGCAAAACCAAAATTAATATTACTCATTACCGAATTAAACCGAGTCTCTTTCTCTGTTGCTTCGTCACAAAAAATATTGGCATTTACTTTTGCATTAAGACAACCAGAAAATACATTAGAAAAGTTAGTTGCTGCTGTGTTGTGTTTAAATAAACCTTCAGGGATAGAAGTAAGAGAAGCACACAGATTAAACGCAGCTAAAAAGCTGGTTACTTTTGTGTTGTGTTTAAATAACTCCGAATGGATAGTGGTGAGAGAAGAACATTTAAAAAACACAGAACCAAAATCAGTTACTTCTGTATTGTATTTAAATAACTCCTCAGGGATACTGGTAAGAGATATACAATTCCTAAACAAAAATTTAAAGTCAGTTTCTGCTGTGTTGAGCAGTGGAGTGTTTATGGATTTTAATAGCCCATCACCGTCCCAGCTTACTTTAGGTATTTGCGCTTTGCCAAAATCTGTCTCCGAGCTTGTAATGGTAATGGTATATTCTTCTGCTGATACATAAGTATGATTTATTTTACTAGCCAATGATGAACCTGCTGTAATTGTTAGAAGTCCTGTTCCATCTCCCCAGTCAACGGTCAAAGTATACTGACCAGTGCTACCGCTGGTTCCAAAGGGAAGATTATAATTAGTATTAGCAGCTGTTGTTTCAATGCCAAAGCTCATTGTTTCCACTTCTACTGGCGGCGTTGGAGTTGGTGTTGGAGTTGGGTCGATAGGCGTCTCTGCATCCCAGTCAGTAAATTTAGTATCAAACTGAATCATATTTTTCGAATCAATAATGGGCTTACCACCATCATCATAACCACCATTACCAGTACCGAAGTTGATAGCATAGTTAACCACTTGATTCATATTAAAAGCAACATCTACTGGAATATAAGCTGTAACTTGATTTTCAACTTCAGAACCTTTACCCACAATCCAATCACCAATTGTTGTATTTTTCAACGAGTAGACCATCTTGATGTAGCTATTTTCTGTATTCCCTGTAAACAATCCCGGTGCTGGATCAGAAACATCCACCTTTGTACGCTTTTGTGGAATAACCAAAGTAGCACCATCCTTCGCAGTAACATCTATAGCTTCCGTCTCCTTGATACCTTCTCCTGCCTTAGCAGAAAGTGCAATCGCAAAGCTGTCATTTGCAGCTACTTCTGTATTCCATTTCCCCTCTACCGATTCTCCTGTAGTATAAGAAAAACTACCTCCTTTACCCAAGTTGTGTAGAGAGAGTTCACTGATAAACAACTCTTGGTTGGGCTGAACTTTAGCAGAAAACTTAACCTTCGTCAACGCGTGGGTAAAAGTTAAATTCACCTTAGCATGTTCACCCGTAGCAGCTGCTTCCATCTCTTTCGACTGTGCATAAAGCAAATCGACTTGCTTGTCTACTTTCGTTTGCGCTGTAAAGCTAAGAACAGGCTTGTTAGTCGCTTGATCTTTTGCATAGCTGATACCACTTGCATCACTTGCAGCAGGTGAAAAGGCAAAGAACTGTACGTGTGTACCTTCAGCAGGCCAAGGAGTAGGAGAGACAGCTTCCCATACATCACCCGTTTTGGTGACTTTTACATTATCCATCAGAAGAGT
>JBOFMR010000227.1:0-9880 GCA_051658485.1 Phocaeicola sp. | reverse complement strand
TATAATATTTTTTTGACAAATTTAATCGAATAACCCTAAATGGGAACTTATTTGCTTTCTAATGGATACGATCAAAAAAACAATGCGTTTTTCTAAAGGCATTAACGCAGCTTTTCCCTAAAAATAATTGAAAATAATTTTTAAGGAAAAGTTCTACTACGTCATCACGCAAGTATCTGAATCTAAATAATAGATTTCATGAAATAGAGCAGTGGAATTAGTTACAAAAGGATATGCACGCTTCAGCTAGTTATTATTTATGAAGCAAACACCTACGGATGTAGCAAGAAAAAAGTCGTATGCACGCTTCAGCTAGCCGTATCGTGAGCCAATGAGTGAATTTTTGGAAGAGGGAGTATGTAGGGTCTACTGAAAAAGGTACAACAAACTGAATTATAGTACTATTGAGCCTATTAATTGCATATAAGTGCAAGGTTTTTTACATGTTCTTGATTAAAACCTTGCACTATGACTAGATATGAAGATGGTCACAGCTGCCTATAGATGAATTTCAGGCTTCCTAGAAAGAATAATTTATTCTAGTAAATGACAATTAATATGCCTTAAAATGCTTTCTAAGGGCTTATAGTGAGAGAAGATACCAAATTATAGTATAGAATCCTTTTCATTATTGATAACTGAATAGTGGGTGATGACTTTTTCAGTAGACTCAAAGTAGTTGCATAGTGAGCCAGTGAGTGTTTTTTGGGAAGAGGGAGTATGTAGCAATAAAAAAAGAGTAGACTACAATGTCTACTCTTTCTATTATTTGTTTCAAATATCTTCATGTCCAAATTCTCTCCCCTTCCCTAGAGTCCAATAAAGGCTATAGAACGACGGTTTTAAAAGAATAGCCTTGAACAGAAGAGTCACATTAACAACCCCTCAATACTCCACCAAAAGGGTATGATATGAATCTAAACGCTTCGAAATAAATCGTGTAACACAAAGGGTCTACTACTATTGTCTCACGCAACGTATGGGAAAGGCAAGCCTTTGGTCCGCAAAATCATCGGGATCTATAAACTCCTCAAAAAAGCGTCGTCCAAAAGTTAACGCAATTCCCTTATAATCATCGCCATCTTTTAAAGCAGTAGTCGTCCACATGCTAGCTCCATCTACAGAGTGAATCATTCCCCAAAGATTTCGATACAACTCTTGGGAAGAAAAGAATTCACCACCGTCACCATCTTTTGTAGCACCTGGGCCGAAATAAAAGCCCCAATGCCTATACGAAGAGCGGTTTTTTATGATTTCACAGTTCTCTGCCACCCGTGCTATCCGCCATGCACCGTTATCCACCGTCTCTCCGGCATTAGCTAAATTCCTAACCTGAGCAGCCGTGAAGCCTATAAGCCTACAAGGATCACCTTTACCCTTTTTGAGATTTTCTGCAGTGTTCAAAGGGAAAATAGTTCCTACATTCCATTGTCTGTCCCACTCCTTACATTCCAAAGTTGTCGGGTTGAATACAGCATGCCCAGATAGCCAAGATTCGCCTATTATATCCCATGCAATAATCGAGCCGAACTGAAAGACGTCTGCACGATGATCCCTATCTACTGTAAGCATAAGCGTTGCATCATCGCCTTTACCTACTGTGACAAGACGAGGTGTAGTTCTATTATCATTCTCTTTCAATATAGCTCTTACATATTTTGCAGTAAAAACTTTATTATGGTATGAGTCATAGGCCGGAAGATTAGAATCAATATGTATTGTTGTCCCTTCTACATATACTGTATTGTTTTCAGGGCTTTTTTTACCAACCAATCTACCTGATTCGTCAAACCACCCAACGAAAAAGAACGAAGGATCGGGAATTGCAGTAGATGTAACATTTAGATAAACAAAATAGAGACCACCTCTGTTACTCACGGTACCACCACTGAAATCACAAGTAAAAGTGGTATAAAATGGAGTAATAACACTATTATCTCCCCCCTTTCTGAATCTGGCTGTATAGATTTGATTGGCTGTGTGCTGAGTGAGTTTTACCTGTAAGGTATCTCCAGCAAGCGTAAAATCACCTCCTTGTTTAACGAGTGTTGTATCATTGTACCACCCTACAAATTCATAACCATCCATCGCTTGAGCTACGGAAGAAAAGAGACTCCCCTTCTCTCCTGTTTGCTCACCATCTAGAGTGATGCTCCCATTATCGTCCGAAGCAAACTTTACGGTCATTGTTTCTACCTCCTCCAATGCCTTTTCATTGAGGCAGCTGCTCATTACTAGAGTTCCTGATAAAACGAGTAATGTTGATTTTATCAATTTAATCATAATAAAAATAGTGTTTGTATATATTTTATCCTGTTTATAGGGAACAAATTTAATAAATACAAACACAGTTCCTATTTTATCACCTCTTTTTTTTTACTTTTTTACATCTGTAAAAGAATTAGAAATACCATCCACTCCCAAGAACATCCATAAAAGAGTCCTCCCCTCTCTTTTATGATTGCTGTCCGCCAAAAAAGAGCAACCACATACGGATGTAGCAAGAGAAAGAGTCCTATGCACACTGCAGCTAGTTGTATCGCGAGTGAGTCAGTTTTTTTTGGGAAAAGAGAGTTTCTATCAAATAACAAGAAGAGTAGACCTTGTAGTCTACTCTTCTTGTTATTTATTTAAAACATCTTCACGTCCAAATTCTCTCTCATCTTTTCGAGTGCAAGAGGCACTCTATACCGGTAGCTCTTAAAGAGTACCACTGGAACGAAGAGATGAATCGAATGAACTCCCTCCCCACAAGGAGTCGACCTACGGTTGTGATTGAGGTACGCAACGGACGGAGAAGCCGAGAGCACATGTACATGAATTAGGAACTATTATAACAGATTCAGTGAAGGAAAATCCGTAGCTGAGAGACATGGCGTATACCGTACTTGTCCAATAATCCCCGCGCAAGCCTTTGTCATCCAGTCTACCCACTAGTGAGGTGCGACTGCCGGCAGCAGGGAAAAACTCTCCGCCTGTACCTGTCGCTGTTGCGCCATCACCGAAGTAACGACCGTTAATTCCAGCGATACTTGCCCAATTAGACTTTTCTGTATTGTAGATCTCAATTTCTTCTTTTGTTGGCAAACGCCATTGATTGTTGTCGGGCGCATTTCCTGCGTCAAGCGCTGCTTTAATCTCCGCAACAGTGAAACCGACAAGCTTACATGGGTCACCTTTGCCTTCCTTAAGATTCGCTAATGTGTGGGCTGCATCACTTTTCCAATCTTTATTCCATAATGTGCCGCAAGACGTGCCGGGGTTGAAAATCTGTGATACATCTTCTCCGTTATCCCATCCGATGATACTACCGAATTGGAAGAATGCCCCAAGGTTTTGGGGATCTCTTGTTATCATAAGTTTAGCGTCATCACCTGTACCTTCCACATAAATCCGCGATGCGACTTTAGCGAATTTCGCTGTATAAGTCTTACCCGTTTCTGCAGATGATACTATCCTTGATAACGTGGCTGCTGCCTCAACCAGAGCCGTACCTTCATACCATCCCGCAAACTCGTAACCCGGTTTAGCCGTCGCTGTAGATGTGTAGGATGTACCGCTTACGTTACTACCTCCAGCACCATCTACAGTTCCCATAGTTAAGTTTTCAGAGACAAAGGCTACCGTGTAGGTCGCAAGCTGAAACTTCGCAGTATAGGTCTTACCCGTTTCTGCAGATGATACTATCCTTGATAACGTGGCTGCTGCCTCAACCAGAGCCGTACCTTCATACCATCCCACAAACTCGTAACCCGGTTTAGCCGTCGCTGTAGATGTATAGGATGTACCGCTTACGTTACTACCTCCAGCACCATCTACAGTTCCCATAGTTAAGTTTTCAGAGACAAAGGCTACCGTGTAGGTCGTAGGCTGAAACTTCGCTGTATAAGTCTTACCCGTTTCTGCAGATGATAGTATCCTTGATAACGTGGCTTCTGCCTCAACCAGAGCCGTACCGCCACCTTCATACCATCCCACAAACCTATAATTCTCATTAGCCGTCGCTGTAGATGTACATGTTGTACCGCTTACACCACTACCTATAGATTCATCTACAGTTCCCATAGTTAAGTTTTCAGAGACAAAGGCTACCGTGTAGGTCGCAGGCTGAAACTTCGCAGTATAACTCTTATTTTTCGTTGCTGCCGTTAATCTCACCATTAATATATCCCCAGAAATGATAATATCCTCCGATGGATCAAGCTTCTTATCCTCAACGTACCACCCCTCAAGTAGATAATCTCCATCTGCTTTTGCTACAGAGAAGATTGTGCTTCCCGCATCGCCACTCTGCTGACCAGATGGTTTTACCACTCCGTTCTTATCTGCTGCAAATGTAACACTCATCTTGGTCGGTTCTTCCACGACATTCTCCGTTGAACAACTGCTTATTGCTAGAACTCCTGAGAGAACGAGTAATGTTGATTTTATCAATTTAAACATAATCCGAAATAGTATTTTGTCGTTTTTATTCATCTTCACCGTGTAAAGGTAATAAACAGATGCGTATATTTAGATTTATTCACCACTTTTTATATAAATACCTGTTTTCCTATATATTCAAAAGAAGAATAAACAGCCCCATTCTCAACACCTCCACAAAAAGTTCTCATTCTTTTTTTATCTGTTTCATCACGACCTCTCCTGAGAATAAACAAAAGAAAGCCCCATTTATAACCTATGCTGAACAAAAAAAAGAGACCGCTGCTTAGTTACTAGCAACGGTCTCAAAATAAAGAGTTAGTTTGTTTTACAAAACTACCATCCAATGCTTATGGATAAGTTGGATTATTTCCAGTCATCAGGTACATCCTCTGAATTGCTCGCATAAGTGCTTTCAAAACATCCTGTCTTTATTACTCCAGCACTAGAGTAACCATAGTTCCACAAATCGGGTAATCGATCTCGAACTAATGACTCCCTACCAGCTTGTAAATCCCAACCAACACGGTAAAATGCCTTTTCAAAATTAATTGGTGTCGTTATCAAATTAAACCGAGTAGCTTTCTCATTTTCGTCATTGTCATCACAAAAAATATGGGGATTCACTCCCAATGCAGAACAATTTAAAAAAGCATAAGAA
The DNA here is from genome assembly GCA_051658485.1 of Phocaeicola sp. Taxonomy (GTDB): domain Bacteria; phylum Bacteroidota; class Bacteroidia; order Bacteroidales; family Bacteroidaceae; genus Phocaeicola. The sequence goes on along the minus strand of JBOFMR010000227.1, from coordinate 4,797 downwards.
AAGTTAGTTACTGCTCTATTGTTCCTAAATAAATCCTTAGGTATAGATGGGAGACGCCAACATTTTGAAAAAATACCCTCAAAGCTAGTTACTTCCGTATTGTATTTAAATAAATCAACAGGAATAGACATGAGATAAGTGCAAGATTCAAAAACATGATGAAACTTTTTTACTTTTGTATTGCAGCTAAATAAACCAAAAGGAAGAGAGGCGAGTGCTTCACAAGTATTAAACACATCAGAAAAGTCAGTTACTTCTGTATTGTATCTAAACAAATCAGCAGGGAGTGCTTTTAGAGCTCTACAACGTCCAAAAGTACCTGAAAAGGTCGTTACTTTTGTATTGTGCTTAAACAAATCAGCAGGGAGCGCTTCTAGAGAAGTACAATCTCTAAAAGTTTGATAGAACGTTATTACTTCTGTATTGTATTTAAACAAATCAGCAGGGATCTCTTTTAGAGAAGTACATTCGAAAAACGTAGATTTAAAGTTAGTTGCTTCTGCATTGTATTTAAAAAAACCAGCAGGGAGAGAGGTGAGAGAAGCACAACGAGAAAACGTCGATTCAAAGCTAGTTACTCCTGTATTGAGCAGTGGGGTATTTATTGCTTTTACCAAGCAATTAGATCCAAATCTCACTTTAGGCATTTGAACATTTCTATAATCTGTTTCCGTACTCGTAATGGTAATAACACAATCTTCTATAGAGTTCTTATAAAAGTGAGAAATACCATAATCCAAAGAAGTACCTGGTGCAAGGTATTGGGGCTCACTTTTATCCCCCCAATGAATGTACAAACCGTAATCACCAGTTTTGCCTATAGATGAAATAGGAAGGTAATAGTTGCCTCCAGGTATATCAAGGGTAAAAGAGAACTTAGACTTCGTAGGATAAAACCTTGCTGTATAAGTCTTACCATTCTCTTCAGATGATACCGTCTTTGATAACGTTGCTTCTGACTCAACCAGAGTCGAACCGTCATACCAGCCCGCAAACTGATAATTGTTAAGAGCTGTTGCGGTAGACGTATAGGTTGTGCCGCTAACATCACTACCTCCATTTCCATTTACAGTTCCCAGACTTGTATCTTCAGAGACAAAGGCTACTGTGTAGATCATAGGCTGAAAATTCGCTGTATAACTCTTACCGTCCGTTGCTGCCGTTAATTTTACCTTTAATGTATTACCACTTACGACGATGTCACCACCCGTTACAAGCTTCACATCTCCATCGTACCACCCATCAAGTCGATAATCTCCATTTGCTTTTGCTACAGAGACGATTGTATCTCCCTCATACTTAGTCTGCAGACCAGATGGATCTACCGATCCGTTCTCACCTGCCGCAAATGTAACACTCATCTGTTTCGGAAGAGCTTTAAATTCTGCCTGGTAGGTTTTATCTTTCGTTGCTGCCGTTAATTTTACCTTTAATGTATTACCAGAAATGATGATATCCTCCGATGGAACAAGCTTCTCACCGTCAACGTACCACCCATCAAGTGCATAATCTCCATTTGCTTTTGCTACAGAGACGATTGTATCTCCCTCATACTTAGTCTGCTGACCAGATGGATCTACCGTTCCGTTAGTACCTGCCGCAAATGTAACACTCATCTGTTTCGGAAGAGCTTTAAATTCTGCCTGGTAGGTTTTATCTTTCGTTCTTGCCGTTAATATCACCTTTAATTCCTCATCAGAAATGATGATATCATCCGATGGATCAAGCTTCTTACCGTCAACGTACCACCCATCAAATAGATAACCTGTTTCTGCTTTTGCTACAGAGACAATTGTGTCTCCCACATTTTTAGTCTGCGGACCAGATGGATCTACCGATCCATTCTCACTTGCCGCAAATGTAATAGTAATCTCTTTCGGAACAAATTCTGCCTTGTAGGTTTTATCTTTCGTTTCTGTCGTTAATTTTACCTTTAATTCCTCACCAGAAATGATGATATCCTCCGATGGAACAAGCCTCTTACCGTCAACGTACCACCCATCAAGTAGATAACCTGTTTCTGCTTTTGCTACAGAGACAATTGTGTCTCCCACATTTTTAGTCTGCGGACCAGATGGATCTACCGATCCGTTCTCACTTGCCGCAAATGTAATAGTCATCTTTTCCGGAACAGCTTTAAATTCTGCCTTGTAGGTTTTACCTTTCGTTTCTGTCGTTAATATCACCTTTAATTCCTCACCAGAAATGATGATATCCTCCGATGAGTCAAGCTTCTGACCGTCAACGTACCACCCATCAAGTAGATAACCTCCATTTGCATTTGCTACAGAGGTGATTGTATCTCCTTCATTCCCAATCTGCATACCAAATGGAATTACCTCTCCGTGCTCACCTACTATAAATGTAACACTCATCAGTTTCGGAAGAGCTTTAAATTCTGCCTTGTAGGTTTTACCTTTCGTTGCTGCCGTTAATTTTACCTTTAATGTATTACCACTTACGACGATGTCACCACCCGTTACAGGCTTCTCAGCTTCATCGTACCACCCATCAAGTAGATAACCTGGTTCTGCTTTTGCTACAGAGACGATTGTATCTCCCGCATTTTTAGTCTGCGTACCAGATGGATCTACCGATCCGTTCTCACCTGCCGCAAATGTAACACTCATCTTGGTCGGTTCTTCTACGACATTCTCCGTTGAACAACTGCTCATCGCTAGAACTCCTGAGAGAACGAGCAGTGTTGATTTAATCAATTTAAACATAATTCGAAACACTATTTACTTATTGTTTTACAAAAAAAATACAAAGATAGCAAACATGTGTGTGTATTTTAGAATTATCCAAAAGCTGTTTTATAAATATCTATTTTCTTAACTACTGCGAGAGAATAATAAATAAATATTTACAATATTACACAAATAAGTCTCTTCTTTTTTATCTGTTTCATCACTACCTCTCCCCTGAACATAAACAACAATTCCCCACCTCTACTTAAAGAAATAGGGAAAAAGCTCCTGAATCGGGGCAGAACACTACACAGCTAAATGATACTGCTCTTCGACTTATTTTGGCTCACCGCCCAAAGTTGTGAAATGGCATCCTTTTTTGCTTTGTTTACCATCTTACGCTATCTACACTATATAATCTCCTCTTTAAATTGATTAGGATTACCTTTTGTACTAATAGCTGAACAATACCAGAGCGTAAGCAAACAAAAGAAAGCCCCATTTATAACCTATGCTGAACAAAAAAAAGAGACCGTTGCTTAGTTACTAGCAACGGTCTCAAAATAAAGAGTTTATCTCATTTTACAAAACTACCATCCAATGCTTATGGATCAGTTGGATTATTTCCAGCCAGGACCTACAGCCACTGAATTGCTCGCTTTAGCAGCTGTAAAACATCCTGTACTAATAAATCCAGCAGCAGGGTAGGTATAGTTCCACAAAGCGGGCAAAATGCTTTCCTCTATTTCAACAGGACTTAAGTCCCTTCCAAGATTGTAAAATGCCTCTGTAAAATTAATCTTTTCGGACACCGACTTAAACCGCTCTGCTCTCTCTGTTGGATCAGCATCATTACAAAAAATGTTGGGATTCACTTTTGCTTTAATACAGGATCTAAGCACATCAACAAAATCATTTGCCTTTCTATTGTTAGCAAATAAACCAGCAGGGATCTCGGTGAGAGAAGTACAAAGATAAAACGCAGCCCTAAAGTTAGTTACTTCTCTATTGTTAGCAAATAAAGCCGGAGGGATCTCGGTGAGAGAAGAACATTGATAAAACACATTATAAAATGTAGTTACCTTTGTATTGCTAGCAAATAAAACAGCAGGGATAGAGGTGAGAGAAGAACAGTCAGAAAACGCCCAAGAAAAGTCAGTTACTTCTCTATTGCTAACAAATAAATCCGCAGGGATAGTTTCGAGTCCAGAACACTTATTGAACACACCTCCAAAGTCAGTTACTGCTGTGTTGTATTTAAATAAACCTTCAGGGATAGAATTCAGTAAAGTACATTTTTCAAACAGAGAACCAAAGTTAGTTACTTTTTCATTGTTAGCAAATAGCCTCCCAGGGATCTCGGTGAGAGAAGTACAACCAGAGAACGAACTACCAAAGTTAGCTACTTCGCTATTGCTAGCAAATAAATCAACAGGGATAGAGGTGAGAGAAGTACAACCAGAGAACAAAAAACTAAAACTAGTTGCTCCTGTATTGTGAGCAAATAGCCTCCCAGGGATCTCGGCGAGAGAAGTACAACCAGAGAACATACTAGAAAAGCTAGTTACTGCTGTGAAGTATTTAAATAAATCCCCAGGGATAGAGGTCAGAGAAGTACAACCAGAGAACACAGAACTAAGGCGAGTTTCTGCTGTGTTGAGCAGTGGGGTATTTATGGACATTAATAGCTTATCATTTTCCCAACTAACTATAGGCATTTGTGCCCTTTCATAATCTTTTTCCGAGCTCATAATGGTAATGGTATACTCTCCTACTGCTGCATAAGTGTGATTTATTCCACCAGCCAAAGGTGAAAGGGCTGGAAATGTTTGAACTTCTGATCCATCTCCCCAGTCAACAGTCAAAGTATAGTAACCAGTAATACCATAGACTCCAAAGGGAAGGGTATATCTAGTACTAGCAGATGTTGTTCCAATGTTAAAACGCAAAGATGGGTTAGGACCAGCAACTTCGAATCTTGCAGTATATGTCTTACCTGTTTCTGTAGATGATAATGTCTTTGATAGCGTTGCTTCTGCTCCTACTTGAGTTGAACCTTCGTACCATCCAACAAATTCATATCCAGCTTCAGCTGCTGCGGTAGATG
>JBOFMR010000226.1:0-27943 GCA_051658485.1 Phocaeicola sp. | reverse complement strand
GTTTTGACCTAAAAGGAGAATCACGTCGGAGAAAAAAAATAACTTTGTAACATTAAACCGCTGCAGTGGCAGCAACCAACCTCAAAAGTGGCTGGATATGCCCGTTTTGGCTGGCTGGATATGGAGCGTTTTTTGCACCCACGAAGTAGGTGTTATAACATCTCTATAATCTCTCCTGCCAAAATCTGTATTCTCAATTAAATTCTGAGAAAGTATTGCAACGAAAGGTAACACCCGAGAAGATTGATAATCTGGACGCTCTAGACGGAAATGCTGCTGCATTTGCTTGTATATACGTTCAGCAATTACTTTTTTAAAGTTCATAACTACTTGCGGTAACTCTTCTTCTTTTTCTAAATTGCTTTTTATAGCTTCGCAAGCTTGTTCGGCTAATGAGTATAGTAACTCTGCACACTCGTCATAATCTATGTCATCGTAGTTCATTAGTTGTACTACAATTTGCTGTATAGGATTTCCGTAAGTACCGCTTAATTTAGCTTGCAAAGTTTCTACCGAACCATCGACCAAGCCCATACGGATAATTTCATTTTGGAGTGCTGGTAAAGAGAATCCATCGGCAATATATAGCACAAAAGGTTCATATACAGCCTTCGCTTTGGGCTGCTCCACTACCAAGCGTGGTATTTCAATGATATTGTCGATAAAATCTTCTACCACTGCTTTGATTATCTTCTCCACTTCTTGAATAGGCGAAGCTGCCTCCTCATCTGCAAAAAGTGGCGAAGCTACTTTTGCACTACGCTTTATCTCCTCAATAGCTTTTTGTTTAATAATAGCTATGTTTTTAGGTGTAGCTAATTCTTCTTTGTTTTTGGTGGTGGTATTTAATGTAGGAATTACTGCCCATACGGCACGCTTGGCATCGTAAGTACTTTTGGCTAATTGTTTTTTATAAGCATCGTCTTGCCTTTCAATTTCCTGTTTGTACTTCTGGTCTATTTTTGTTGGTGTGGGAGTTACCTTTGCATTAGTGCTTTTGTTTAAATCTTCCTCATCTAATTCGACATAGGTAAATTTACTCAGAACCGAGTTAGGGTCTTTTGCTTTTAGTAGTACCGCTTCAAAATTCTCGTGTGCAATAACAGTAAGTTTATCCACTTCGGCATTGCCTGTACGCTTACCACCATACGGAAGGCGCAAACCTCTACCAATGGATTGTTCTACAAGAATCGGTGCGTCTGCTGCACGCAAAGGTACTATGGTATAAAGGTTAGTAACATCCCAACCCTCTTTGAGCATATTTACGTGTATAACCACCTCAATTCGGTTATTTGGGTCTTCTAGCGAAACAAAAAGTTGATCAATTTCATCCACCTTTTTAGTAGAGCTATCAATTTGGAGCACTTTCCCTTTGTATTTGCCATCGAAAAACTGGTCGTCTTCCATCATAGCCAAGGTATCGGAAGCGTGCTGAATATTTTTACACACTACCAAGATAAAGGGCTTAACCAAAGGTTCGTTATTGTCTTTTGAGTAGAGTTCTAGCTGTATTTTTGCATTTTCGTGTACACTGATTGCATCTTCTAATTTAAGCCTATCTAACTCTATATCAGAAAGTATTCCTTTTTGAAAGTTTTTACGCTTGGCAACGGTTGGATTCTTTACATATCTACCATCAGCCAATGCTTCGGCTAAGTTGTATTCATACACTATGTTTTTAAATGACTTTCCTTTCTCGTCCATAGGGGTTGCTGTCATTTCTAACCCTAAAATTGGACGCAATTCGTTAATGGCTTTTTTTGAAGCGTCAGCGTGATAGCGGTGCGCTTCGTCCATAAGTACAACTAAGTCGGGTAAGTTTGCCAAGTAATCGAAATACGATTGCCCTAAGTATTCTGAAAGACGTTTCATACGAGGAGTCCCCTTTTTACCTTCTTTGCTGTCCGAATTAAATTTAGCAATGTTGAATACATTGATATGAATTTCTGTATCCGAAAAGAAGCCTCGTGCATATTCGTAATTATCGCCTGTAATTACAACAGGCACATTGTGCACGAACTCTGTTATGCCTTTGAATACATATTTAGAGTAGGAGGGATCTCCAAAGTCGCGTACCAACTTTTGGTAAAGCGTAAGGTTAGGCGCTAGTATAAAGAAATTTCGGACTTCTTTTTTTAGATAGAGATAAGCAATGCACGCAGCCATAAGTCGGGTTTTTCCTATGCCCGTGGCAATAGAGAAAGCGAACGAAGGAAAATCGCGCTCAAAGCTTTTGCATTGAGGGAAATCTATTTTTATTGTCTCTAATTCTTGTGCTAAAAAAGCGTCAATATCTGTGTCGTTAGTTTGCTTTTGTAGCGAAAGTGTATTGGTTATGTTTGCCACTACATCAAGCGCTTTGCAAAGTGGTTCGCGAAGCGATAAACGCTGTTTTATGTTTTGTGCTATGTTGTTCATTGTTTTGTGTTTCTATCAAATAACCATCAAATGAAATTTTGAATGATTATCAGTATGTTATTTCTTGGTAATTGCCGTTTTACGATTTTCCATTAAATAAAATGAGTGTTTTAACACTGAAAATGGTTGGCAATTACCAAATAGTTTGTACCTTTGGACCATCTCAGCAACCATACCTTAGTGTTGTTAGAGTTGAAGGAGAAACGGAAGCGGTGTTTATCATCGCTTCTTGCATTTTATATAGTCTTCATACTCTTTTAAGAGCCTTGCTTTTCTATTTGGGTAATCAATAGAATAAGCCGTCCAAGGCAAAAGATAATCTTTCACTTTTCTAAGTATTACTAAGTAGCCCTCAGCTTCGTGTAGAATTAGTATGTTTTCTTTACTGCCCCTTTTGTTTTCCCATACTTTCAAGTAACTATGTTCAGAATGGTTTATTAACGGTGCTGGCCACTCTACCCGTTCCATTCTGTTTATATCTACTTCTCTATTCTGTTCATCTTCGCCTTCGGAGGTCATATGCCAAAAAGTAGCTTCTTTTCCTAAGGACATTGGGTGCTTTTTTAGCCCTAATCTAATGCCACGAAAAACAGGCTTGTTGTCAACAAAGTCTCTCTTAAAAAGAGCATAAACAGCTTCCAAAAAAGTAGGATAATCATTATCAAACTGTGACAATGTGATTAAATCTGGTAAATCAAAGTACTCTTTATTTTCCATACGCACCCTTCCAAATAAACAGGTTAAACTTAGACTCACGGTAGAGTGTGCTTGATAACAAAGTATAACCACTACGTTGCTTAATTTTCTTTATGAGTTTGAGCTTTTCAGGGCTTGTAGTTATGCCACGGTGCAGGTAGGATACAGCACCAATGAGCAAATCGGCTAAGGCGATTAGTTCTACTTCGTGCGACTTCACTTGTTGTACTTTCCGTATGATTTTTTTATCGAAATCGTAGTGGTTATTGCAAAGTATTTCGTGTAGTTTTTCTACTTTTTGTTGGCCTTTGGTGTCTTTAATATCTATGTAGATATTGTAATCACTTTTTGGCTCAAAAAGTGTTTTGAGCATATCAAAATACATTTTGTAGTAGAAGTCGTCGTGTGTTTGGTTGAATTGCTCGTGATTGAGTTTACTTTTATCGGGTACCACTAACACACGAAAATGGAGGTTGCTATTATCAAAGAAATAGTTTACAATATCCATATAAAAAGCAAACTTAGTGCGCGAAACTTTGTTCCACTTTATCTCGAAGTTTGGCTTTAAGCCGTGCTCTACTTTAATTTCGCGTATGCGTGCAAAAATCTCTTTGCGTTTATTGTCGGGACACCAAACACCACCAATAGCCATTGCTTTTTCATTATCATTTTCTAAATGACAACTTTCATCGCAATATATGTTATATAGTTCACTCATACTGTTTCTTTCTTTAATCAAACAAAGTTTTGCTACCTCCCTTTTGGGTAGGTTCTGTTTCGTCTATATAAGTTTCTTCTTCCACGTACTCCTCTTCGTCCTCGTCAATGCGTGGTAGGTCTATAATGTTTAGGGCGTAGCTATCTTTGCCAAATTCACAACGGCCGAGTAACATTTGTGGTATTTTTTTGAGTGTTATATTTTTGTATTTGCTTTTGCACGCTGGTTGGAACGAGGAGCAACAGATAAGCAAACTTTCGCCTTCTGCCATGGCATCGGCTATGGCATCGAGGCTCTCTACGGTTAAGAACTGTGTAGTGGTGTAAATGTAGTCCGATTCGGAGCTATTGCCCTGTTTCCAATAGATATCACTGTTTGGTGCGTATGTAAAACCCTCTTGCTTAGCCATAGCGGCTGCAAGCATAGTGGCGTTGTACTCTTTGTTGATTACGAGGTTGCCAAACTTATCTTGTGTAAGTAGGCTTGGCGCAAGTGAGTAGAAACGGAAACCGCCACCACCTTGCCAATTCAGCGCTTTGGTAATACCGCCCTTATCCGTACCTTCTGCTACCATTTTTAGGCGAGGGTAACAGTGTGTTTTGGCATGTTCGCCAAGCTCTACCCCTATCCATTTACGCCCCATTTTGTGCGCTACGGCTGCGGTAGTACCTGAGCCAAGGAAACTATCTAATACTAAGTCGCCTGGATTAGTAGTCATTTCTATAATTTGCCTAACGAGTTGCTCCGGTTTTTTACTATTATTAAACTCAATATTCCCTTCTTTTGTTAGATTCTTCATCCAAGCATTCATATCCCAATAAGTACCTTGTAAATCTTTCTTATATAGCTTATTGTCAATAATCTCAGAAGTGTCTTTTAACCATACAAATAGTCTACATTTATCTCCTTTATAAAATTGTTCATATATTGCACCTTTATTTTTGCCTGTTTTTGGAACATATTCGATTGATACTAAGTCTTCTTGAATTGTATTTTCAAAACGATAGTCTATAATCCTTGTTCTAATAGAACTTTGTGCATTTGTCGTTTGAAATATTTTTGTTCCATATTTTTTATATGCTTCTTTTTCCGTTATACCATCTCTATTTGCAACCTGCTTTATAGACATCATTAAAGGTGATTTTCGCAAATATACTTTAATTTCATTACCATCACCGTCAACAGTTGAACCGAAGTACTCTTTTTCTCCTGCCTCTACTAAGACAGTTGTATACTTCCAACTTATTCCTTCTTTTATATATTTTTGTATCAGCTCTGAAATTTCAGTATATACATAAGCGCCTTGAAAAACAGACATTTTAACGTAATTCTTTGCATAAATAAGAATGTACTCGCAGTTTTTCTTTAATCTTTTATCCTCTCCTCCCCCTGACGCACCCGCAACATTTTTCATATTAACAGAAATCATATTGACAAAGTTATTCCTGCCGAACACTTCATCGCAAAGTACTTTCAAATATGCTTGCTCCTCATCATCTATTTGAATCCAAATAGAACCTTCGTCAGCTAATAATTTACATAGTATTATTAATCGCTCACGCATTAATGATAACCAAATAGAGTGTTCTATGCCATCATCGTAATGCTCAAAGGCGTTACCTGTGTTGTAGGGTGGGTCAATGTAGATACATTTTACTTTGCCTGCATACTCTTGCTCTAAGGCTTTTAGGGCAAGTAGGTTGTCGCCGTGTATAAGCATATTGCCACTATCGGCATCGCCAAAGCTGTATGCAGGCTCTTCTATTAGTATGCGTGGTTCAAGCGGTTGGCGCTGGTCGTGCTTACCTACCCACGTAAGTTCAAGTTTTTGGAGTTTATTTGGTTGGCTCATTATATTGGTTGAGTTTATCTGTTTTTTATATTTTGAACACAAAAGGCACAAAAACACGGAGTTAATTGATTTTTTTTATTTTTTCTTTTCTATTTCTTTTCTAAATTTCATTGCACTACTGGTTCTTACTGAATTTTACAACGGTCAATTATTTTATCTATCCAATTTTTGAAACGAGGGCATCGCTCCAACATCGTATTTATGCCTACCTCTAATGCTATTAAATTACCCTCCGTTACTTTATCATAGTTGTTTTTGATAGCAAGAATTCGTTTAGAAGGAGCACCTTCAGGGGTGGAATTAATATCCTCTGGATTATCATAATTCATAACAATCTGACTAGTTTGAACCGCTAATTTTTTATCAAACAGGTATTCAAAACCGTTATTATTGGAGAATAACAGTGCTTCGAACTCATGCAACTGAATATAAGGTAAGAATCTACTATCGTTAATTAATTCATACATTGCCGTCTCTAAGCACTCAATCTGATCGCATTTTGATACTTTCGCAACACATTCTGTATAACTTGGCATATTATTAGGCATTCTGAAAAAGTCAACGAATGAAGTAACTATAATTTCAGTAGATTTTCCACTTAATAAGCCTTTAATCGTATTCGCAAGATGCTGGCAATTCACAAATCCACCACGACCACTTTTACTAGTCCTAATAAGAACTGGTGTGACACTGTAAATTCCAAAATCTCTTAAGTAAGGAGATAAAACTGTATTGACAAATTCTTGCTCTGTTTGTCCCTCTGTTACAATAAATACTCTCTTCATTATAACTGTCCTCCAATTAAATTCATCTCCCACAAATCACTAATCGAATAGTCATAATCGTTAAGCCATGAAGAGAGATCATCAGTAGATAAATGCCTAAATACAGACTGATTTTCCTCTCTATCTACAACAATAATATCGTCTACCTCAAAACAATTAACTAAATTAGTAGATTGTGTTGAAAGTATTATTTGACTTTTCATAGATGCTCTTTTAACTAAAGCTGCTAATTTATTTATAGCAGCGGGGTGGAGTCCTAATTCTGGCTCGTCAATGATAATTATCTCTGGAGCTTCAGGCTGTAGTAATAAAATTGCAAGAGCTATGAAACGTAATGTTCCATCAGAGAAGTTATAACCATCTAAGTACATATCAGAATCTACTTCTTCCCATTCCAAATTAATTTTATCGGGATTGATAGAGTCTGGCTTCAATTTAAATCGCTTGAAATAGGGTGCAATAGAACGCACAACACCTTCAAATAACCTAAATGCTTTTTCGTCTGTCTGTTGTATACGATAAAGATAAGCGGCTAAGTTTGAACCATCATCTCTAAGATATTCGTTATTATTTAGTTCACAAGAGCCTCTCATTGGAGATGTAGAACTTGTATCGTGAAAGTGGTACACAGTAAAGCTATTTAAATATTTTTTCAGGTATTGAGCTCTAAATGCAGTACTTTCTATTAGAGCAGACTCTTCAACTGCATTGTCCCAAACGGCTTTACTCCAATTAGAATAGATTTTATCTGTAACTCCTTTTGCATTAAAATAGTCTCCTGTTTCCTCTATAAACCCTTTTTTTGATTGACTAGGTTTGAGAAAAAAATAAAAAGCATTATTGTTGTTAAAATCGATTAAACCTGAAATCTTATCAGAAATTTTTCTTCCTTGATACAATAAACTATCAATACCACCTTTTGACAACGTATAACTACCAAAACGTTGCTCGTAAATCGCTTTTACGAGTTCAAAGAAGGAGATAAAATTACTTTTTCCAACCCCATTAGAACCTATTAATACATTTAATCTATTAAGCGGTAGCTTTAACTCTCTGATAGATTTATAATTCTTAATAATAATTTGGTCAATCATACTCCTATTATTTTATAGTCCATTTTATAGTAAACAGTTCTGTTTGTTGCATTTTTTGCACAAGCATTTTTTCTACATTGCTTAATAGCATCTCTTTTCTGTCGTCCACTTCATCTTGTGCTTCGTATAGTTTCATACGCTTTTCGGATCGTCTTTTCTCCAACTCTTTTACGAAACGCTGTGCAGCTATTTTATCGGCTAAGTTAGCTGTTTTTTTAGCTTCTGCTTTACGTAATTTTATCTCTGCATCAAGGTCAGTAATCTCTTTTTCTAAACTTAGTTTCATATCGGTGGCCCAATCGTCAAGTTTATCCATCTCTTCATCAAAAAAGCGTTGATTACGGAAGGTGCTTTCGGCTAGCACTGTTGCTTTTTGTTGCTCTATCTGTTCATGGCATAAAATTAGTTTTTCAGGGGCTATGCAGGTCTTTTCGCCTTCCATAGCTTCTAATTGAAGCATTCGCTCAGCTACTTCGGAGGCTATGCGCTCCCCCTGCTGCGTATAGCAAGCTATGAGCAAATGGTCTTCTTGCTCAAAGGAGTCAATGCTTAGTTTCTGAATGTGTAGCCAACCGCTGTTTCCTATTTGGTTTTCAAGCAACGTTACTTTACTTTCGGTATGCGTGTAGTCGAATGTAATTTCGCGCACTGGTGTATCGGCAGCCATACATTGGTGCAGAATCTCTTGTGCCAAAGGGTGGCCTACACGGTATATTTGTGCGTTTTCAGGCACGTGTATCTGCGTTTTGGATGCGCCCTCTTTGGGCATCATATAGTATTGTCCAGCTAAGTGAGCAGAATGTGGTGAGCCTACAGGAATATAAAAGCTCTGCAAGGAGTTGTTGAAGGCTGCAATATCGTGTAAAGCATAATTGGTTATGTGCCATAGTTGCTTTTCAAAGACTGATAAATTACTTAAGCTCTCCTGTAGGTTTGTACGTAACTTTTCGCGTACCGAATCGTCAAAGTTTTCAAGGAGTGTGGCACGTGCAGCAAGCATCTTTTCTGAAATTTCCGCTTGTAGCTCGCCTTGCAGTTCATCAAAAGCTTCTTGTATTTGGTGTACGTTTCGGCAACTGTTGTAGATAAGGGCAATGCGCTTTTCAAAATCAACACCATTGCCAATAGCCCCCAAGACTTCATCGCTTGCACCAAAAACACCATCGAAAAGCTGAAACTTTTGGTCTAACAATTCATACACACGTACATCAGCTGCGTTGGCTTTGTTTAGAAAATTGATAACTACAACATCGTGTTTTTGGCCGTAACGGTGGCAACGTCCTATGCGCTGTTCGATGCGTTGCGGATTCCATGGCATATCGTAATTAATCACCAACGAACAAAACTGCAAGTTGATACCTTCGGCTGCTGCTTCGGTAGCAATCATTATAGTGACATTCTCTTTGAAATGCTCCACCAATGCTGCACGTTTGTCGGCAGTAGGCGAACCTGTAATTTTATTGCTCCCTTTGTGCTTGACAAGCCACGCTTTGTAAATAGTGGTAGATTGTTTGTCGCTATTAGTGCCATTAAAAAGCACTACCTTACCTTTGTATCCCCGCTTTTCTAAGAGCTCAAATAGAAAGTCTTGGGTACGACGGCTCTCGGTAAACAGTAGTGCTTTTTTATTCGCTCCTAACTGTTCCAATTGCTCAAATCCTTTATCCAGTGCAGTAAAGAGTTGTTCAGATTTACTATTTCGCTTTATCTTCTCTGCTAAGTCACGGTATTGCTTTAAATCCGCTATCTCACTTTTTATAGCCTCTATTTCGTATGGGTGGAGTATAACCTCCTCCTCTTGATTTTCATCATCTCCTCCCTCTTCATCGTCGTCTATCCACTCATCTTGTTCCTGCTCAGCAGTTTCAATATCAATTTGATAACCAAGTAAATATTCTTGATTATTAGCATTTTTGAGTAAACGTTGCTCTAAGCGGTTTATCAACGACGACAATGTACCGTAAATGGCGTATGTAGAAGAAGCCAGTAGCTTGCGGAGCAACAGAGTAATGAGCTGCCTTTGGCTATTTGGCAGTGCGTATAGTTTAGGTCGCTGCAAGTAATCAGATACCCAATCATATAGTTTTTGTTCGTTTTCAGTAGGAAAATACTCTTGCAATAGGGCTATACGTTTTGTATATTTGATATACTCCAATACTTGCCTCCGCAAAGTACGTTGACAAATAGGTTGTAAACGATGACGAAGTGTTAGGTAATCTTCTTCACCTAAGACTTTATTGAACTGCCCTTTAAAACTTTTGAGGTCTCCAAATACATATTCGTCAATAATAGAAACCAATCCGTAAAGTTCTAAGATAGAGTTCTGTAAAGGTGTAGCCGTTAAAAGTACTTTTTTGCGACTTCCGATAGCGGATTTTATAATATTTGCTATTTTGTTGTTTGGCTTATAGACATTGCGTAAGCGATGCGCCTCGTCAATAGTCACTAAATCCCAAAGGGTGTTTTTAATGTAGGGCGCTTTAGTTTTAGCAAACTGAAAGGAGCAAATAATAATAGCCTCTTGGTCAAATGGATTTAAACGCCCTTGGCTGATACATTCATTAAAACTTTTACTTTCGAGAATAACTGAAGGTAAAAAGAATTTTTCTTGCAATTCAGCACTCCACTGTTTACGCAAGTTGGCAGGGGCAATAATGAGTAGTTTGCGCTTGTGCTCTGCCCAGTGTTGAGATAAGATAATACCTGCTTCAATGGTTTTACCTAAACCTACTTCGTCTGCCAAAATAGCCCCATTAGATAGTGGCGACTTAAAGGCAAAAAGAGCCGCCTCTATTTGGTGAGGTGTTAAATCTACTTGGGCATCTTGCAGCGAGGCTGTAAGTTTGCCTAAGTCATTAGCTGGCAGCTTACGTGTTAAGTGGTGCGCTATGTATTTGGCTTGGTAGGAAGTGATACCCATTTATTAATTTACGTTTTACTCTTTATCCTTTGAATATAAGGATAAGCAAAGGTACAATTTTTGACTGGTTGATATTGTAATCTTTCGGGTAAATTTATCTATATCTCATTATTACTATTTTGTATTTATTTACAAACAGAGTAATGGACTTGCCAACTTTTACTAGATATTCAATCAAGTAACGCCTGAGGATTAAGTATTTTTATCATTTTATTGATCCCAGAACTCCTCTATAGTCAAGTTTTAATGCAAGAATACCTCCCCTATTTATTCCATATTTTTATATAGTCAAAGGTATCTGTCCTTATTTCTTTTTTTTAGCAGCTTCTTGTATCCATAGGTCAGCACTATATTCGAAAATTTCTGCCGCTAATGCCTACAGAGCTGTTAAGAGTGAAAGTTAGGTTAATATATGATGCCACAATGCAATACTAAGAAAAAAGAGATTAGTCTCTTTGCTGTTTCACCTGGGTGAAACAGTCGTCTCACCTAGGTGAAACAGCAAAAGTCATTAATCATTATAGACCAAAGAACAGGTTGTTTTCTCCCTAATTTCATGAAGAATAGATGGCAAGTTGCGATTCGATAGCCGAAACCTAGGCTCTTTCTGTAAATGACAAAAAATATTCGGTGAATATTCGGTGAAGATTATTATCCCTTCCCTTCACCGTAACTTGCTGGTTAATAGATAGTGTGAAGAATTGAAGCCTTTTTCTTCTTTTGTTTTAAGTAGAGTAGATAGGAGAGAAGAATCCCCTGCATATGGATTGTTTCTATTTGGCGAGCTCTCTTTCTATGGCATCAACCTATTGAGCTAACCTAAAAAGCTGTCAACACCTATTTCTTCGCATCGTTGCTTTTGAAAAAATGGTCTGCGCAGCGATAGCCCTCTTCATATAGCGCTGTCAACTTCTTTGTATCAGTTTCAATACGGTTTACTTCTACAGCTTTATCAGGTCGAATAACACCTATTTTCCCCTCTGCTTCCAATCGGTCTATCAACTCCAATTGCTGGTTATAGGCCTTGCAGCGGTTGCTTAATACCACTCGTAGTCGAGGGTAATTTTTGTAGATAAAAGAAGGGATTTTGAAATCTCTTTCACTCTTTCTGTACCCTTTGTTGCGGGTAAGAACCACGATGTTTTTGGAGTAACCTTGTTCGATGGCTCTTAATACAGGAATAGAGTCTATGATTCCACCATCTAGCATGGGTACTCCATCTACAAATGCCACGGGGCATACATAGGGGAGGCTGCTAGAGGCGCGAACGATGTCAATGATTCGTTTGGGATCTTCTTTCTCCTCAAAGTAGCAAGAACGTCCTGTCAAACAGTTTGTTGTAACCATCTCAAAACGACCCTGGTTTTGCTTGTAGGCTTCGTAGTCATACGGAAGGATGGACTCGGGGAAGTGGGTGAAAAGTAACTTTTGGTCGATGATGCTACGTGTACGCCACAGTTGTATAAAACCCATGTAGTGGTACTTATCGAGTAGGTCGATGTTACTATATTTGGACCTTCCTCGCTGACGAGACATGTATGAGAGCCCGTTACAAGCTCCTGCTGAAACTCCAATGGTATAGGGAAACCAGATGTTATGGTCCATAAAGTAGTCTAGTACGCCACAAGTAAATACTCCTCGCATGCCACCACCCTCTAATACCAATCCTGTATGCTCATCTAGTTTCATCGTTAATGAAGTTTTTTTTTATTTCAATCGTTTGTACAAAATTATCTTTTCAATCTTTAATATCCAATTTTTTAGAAATTTAATTTGTATATTTGCAAAACAACATACTTAAAATGTATATGTAAACCTCATAACCAATGTTTGAATCAACTACCTATATACGTCGCCGAAAGGCTTTGAGAGAGAGAATTCAGAGTGGAATCATTCTGTTGTTAGGCAACGGTGAATCACCCAGTAATTACCCCCATAATAGCTATAAATTTCGCCAAGATAGTAGTTTCCTTTACTTCTTTGGTCATTCGCACCCAGGTTATGCTGCTGTGTTGGATATTGAAGCGGGCGAAGATACTTTTTTTGGTACCGATGTAGATGTAGATGATATTATTTGGATGGGACCTCAGCCCTATGTAAGGGATTTAGCAGCTCAGGTTGGTGTAGATAAATCGCGCCCGATTTATGAACTTAATGAGGTGGTTATTAAGGCAATTGAGCAGGGACGTAAAGTACACTTTCTACCTCCGTATCGTTCTGAAAATAAGATGTGGTTGGAAGAGCTTATCGGTGTACGGGCAGCAACTGTCACATCTTACGCCTCGGTTGAGCTAATCAAAGCGGTAGTTGCGCTTCGTTCGGTTAAAGAGGCGTGCGAAATTGCCGAAATCGATTTAGCTTGTAATATTGGCTATGAGATGCATACTACTGCTATGCGTTTGTGCAAACCAGGGGTAAGTGAGCGATACATAGCTGGGGTGTTAGATGGTATTGCTTCTTCGTATGGAAGTATGAACTCTTTTTCTACCATATTGACTCAAAATGGGCAAACGCTTCACAACCATGATCACAGCCATATTTTGCAAACAGGACGTATGATGCTAACTGATTGTGGAGTAGAATCGTTAACGACCTACTGTTCTGACCATACACGTACGATTCCGGTAGGTGGTCGCTTTAGTAATCGTCAAAAGGAGATTTACAACATTGTTTTGGCTTGTCATGATAGAGCTTTGGAGTTATCACGACCAGGTATTACCTATAAAGAGGTGCATTTAGAGGCTTGTAAAGTGTTGACTCAAGGTTTGATGGAGTTGGGATTAATGAAAGGTAATCTGGATGATGCGATGGCTGCAGGGGCACACGTACTCTTTATGCCTCATGGATTGGGTCATATGCTTGGACTTGATGTACATGATATGGAAAACTTGGGGCAAATTTATGTGGGTTATGACGATGAAATACGCCCTTCTACTCAATTTGGCTTGTCAGCTTTACGTATGGGACGCCGTTTGCAAGAGGGTTTTGTTATGACCGACGAACCAGGTTGTTATTTTATACCGGCATTGATTGATAAATGGAGAGCGGAAGGAGCACACACCGATTTCTTAAACTACGATTTGATTGAAAGTTATAAAGACTTTGGTGGCATCCGCTTGGAAGATGATATTTTAATAACTGCTGATGGCTCGCGCTTTATGGGAGATAGAAAGATCCCAATTACCATCGAAGAGGTGGAAGATATTATGAATGAGTAAAGAGAGAATTTTAAAAGAACAAAATAATAATTTATGAAAAGAATCACATTAGTAGCTGCGTTAGGCCTATTTGCTTTGGGCTTATCTGCACAAACAACACAGCCAGAAGAGCAAAAAGAAGAGGGATTTGTTTTTACTACAGTTAAAGAATTGCCTATTACATCGATTAAAAATCAAAATAGAGCAGGAACTTGTTGGTCTTATTCAGGGTTAGCGATGATCGAGTCGGAGCTGATTCGTATGGGTAAGGGGATTTATGATTTGTCTGAAATGTTTGTTGTCTATAATACCTACTTGGATAGAGCAGATAAGGCTGTTCGTACACACGGTGATATCTCTTTCTCGCAAGGAGGTTCGTTCTACGATGTTATCTACAGTATGAAACATTATGGATTAGTGCCTGAAGAGGTGATGCCTCCAGGGGTGATGTATGGAGATAGCTTGAGCAACCATAACGAGTTGTCAGCTTTGACAGATGCAATGGTAGCTAGTATTGCAAAGGGGAATTTGAAAAAACTTCAATCGACTCCTCAACATACTCCGATGTGGAAAGATGCAGTGAAAGCAGTGCACTCTTTGTATCTAGGTGAATGTCCAGAAAACTTTACATACAAAGGTAAAACCTATACGCCTCAAAGCTTTATGGCTTCTACGGGGTTGAATGCTGATGATTATATCTCTTTGACATCGTATACACACCACCCTTTTTATTCACAATTTGTGTTGGAGGTTCAAGATAACTGGCGTTGGGCACAATCATACAATTTGCCTATCGATGAACTCATGGAGGTGTTTGATAATGCTATTGCTAAGGGTTATACCATAGCATGGGGAGCGGATGTGAGTGAACAAGGCTTTACGCGTAATGGTATTGCTGTACTTCCAGATAATGATAAAGTACAGGAATTAAGTGGGTCGGATATGGCAAACTGGTTGAAAATGACTCCTGAAGAGAAGAAGTTAAATAACAAGCCACAACCTCAAAAATGGGTAACTCAAGAGGAGCGTCAGGAGGCTTATGACAACTGGGAAACAACGGATGATCATGGTATGCTAATTTATGGTACTGCTAAAGACCAAGATGGTAATGAGTATTATCTTGTGAAAAACTCATGGGGAAAAACAGGTAAATATAATGGGATTTGGTACGCTTCAAAAGCATTTGCACGTTACAAAACAATGAATATCGTGTTGCACAAAGATGCACTTCCTAAAGCTATCGCTAAGAAATTAGGTATTAAATAAAGTACTATTTCATACGAAACCAACCGCTTATTTCTGTAAAAACATACAGAGTAAGCGGTTTTTTCAGCTCTTTTTTCTACCTTTACCAATTAAACAAGGGTTTGTTTTCGAAGAAGAGTTCGGCTTGCATTAAATGATTCTAAGTGGCTAAACTTGATTCTCATCGTAATTTCTTCTAGGGAAATTAAAAGAGCTTCATAGCTTGATGTGGTATTTAAAATAGTTTTTTCAGTCAAGGCCAATGCGGATTTTATACTCGGTTTTGCTCTTCTTGTCTTGAGCTTCTCCGTTGAGAGGAGAGTGATGATTAAGAAGGAGATAAATAGACTCTATTCGTTGGATAAAGAAGTAAAGTAGGAAGGTCGCTTTTTTAGCCTCCCTTTTTTTAGTGTGGCTTACAGTTCTCCCTCTACTTCTTATCACTATGCAGAAGAAAAAAAAAGAAAATATACAATGAATTACAATTGGAATTATTCACCTCCTAACTCTCAAGAAGCTGAAGCAGCTAAATTGCTTTCTAGAGAGTTGGCAATTAGCCCTGTCTTGGGAAAATTGTTGTTGGATCGGGGTATCACCTCGGTTGATGAGGCTAAAAAGTTTTTCCGTCCTAAGCTGAGCGACCTACATGATCCCTTCTTGATGAAGGATATGGATCTTGCTGTGCAGAGACTTAATAAAGCTTTGGTAGAGAAAGAGCGTATTTTGGTTTATGGCGATTATGATGTGGACGGGACAACGGCGGTAGCCTTGGTCTATAAGTTCATTCAGCAGTTCTATTCTAATGTTGACTATTACATCCCTGATCGTTACAACGAGGGGTATGGGGTCTCTATAAAAGGTATTGATTATGCTTGTGAACTGGATGTGAAGCTCATTATTGTGCTAGATTGTGGCATAAAGGCAGTAAATGAGATAGCCTATGCGAAGGAGAGAGGAATCGATTTCATTATTTGTGACCACCACGTGCCTGATGAGGTACTTCCGCCAGCAATAGCTATTCTTAATGCAAAACAGAAAGATTCTACCTATCCCTACGAGCATCTATCTGGGTGTGGAGTGGGCTTTAAGTTTATGCAGGCTTTTGCTATTAGCAACGGGATTGAGTTTCAAAAACTAACGCCTCTTTTGGACTTGGTAGCGGTAAGTGTGGCTTCAGATATTGTACCCATTATGGGTGAAAATAGAATATTGACGTACCACGGTTTGAAACAGCTTAATGCAAATCCAAGTGTTGGCTTAAAGTCGATTATTGATATTTGTGGATTGGCAGGAAAAGAGATCACTGTAGGCGACATCGTATTTAAAATAGGTCCGCGAATTAATGCATCAGGGCGCATACAAAATGGGAAAGAGGCTGTAGCATTGTTGGTGGAGAAAGATTATATAGCAGCCATTGAGAAGGCAAATCAGATCAATCAGTATAATGAGACGCGCAAGGATTTGGATAAATCAATGACCGAAGAGGCAAATCAAATTGTAGATGATCTAGAGGGGCTCTCGGATCGTCGATCCATTGTCCTATTTAATGAGGATTGGCACAAGGGTGTGATTGGGATTGTGGCTTCACGATTGACTGAGGTCTATTATCGTCCTGCGGTAGTACTTACTCGAACAGATGATTTAGCAACGGGATCGGCACGCTCTGTATCTGGATTTGATGTCTATAAGGCTATTGAACATTGTCGAGATTTATTGGAAAATTTTGGTGGACATACTTATGCAGCAGGACTTTCGATGAAAGCGGAGAATGTGGGCATTTTTACGGAACGTTTTGAGGCTTTCGTTACTGAAAAGATCTTGCCTGAACAGACTTATGCTATCATTAATATTGATGCTATAATACCATTTAAGGAGATTAATTCGAAGTTTTGTGCGGACTTGAAGAAGTTTAATCCGTACGGACCTGACAATCGGAAACCTATATTTTGTACCAACCAAGTATATGATTATGGTACAAGTAAGGTGGTGGGAAGAGAGCAGGAACATATCAAATTGGAGTTGGTAGACAATGAGTCTAATAATGTTATGAATGGTATTGCTTTTGGGCAGAGTTCGCAAGCGCGCTACATAAAAACCAAACGCTCTTTTAATATCTGTTATGCTATTGAAGAGAATACACACAAGCGTGGGGAGATTCAGCTTCATATTGAAGATATCAAGCCTAGCGAATCGTGATTGTATGGGTGTGATGGGGTAATGTTGGCTTTATAGGGGTGACACGGTCATATTTTATACAATGAATTATCACGAAATATTAAAACAGTATTGGGGGTACGATAACTTTCGAGGGATACAGTTAGATATCATTGAAAGTATTGGAAGTGGACACGACACCTTGGGGCTAATGCCTACGGGAGGGGGAAAGTCCATTACCTTTCAAGTGCCTGCTCTTGCGAAAGAGGGGGTCTGTTTGGTAGTGACGCCACTCATTGCATTAATGAAAGATCAGGTGCGCAACTTGCGTGACCGAGGTATTAAAGCGGTAGCGATCTATTCGGGTATGAGCCGTCAAGAGATTCTTGTGGCACTTGAAAATTGCATCTTTGGCGATTATAAATTCCTTTACATATCGCCTGAAAGGTTGGCTACTGAACTGTTTCAGGCCAAGCTAAAGAGTATGAAGGTGAGTATCATTACGATTGATGAATCGCATTGTATCTCACAATGGGGATATGACTTTCGACCTGCTTATTTAAATATTGCTACGATTCGTGAGTTGCTGCCAGGGGTGCCTGTGTTAGCACTTACTGCGACAGCTACCCCTGAAGTAGTGGTTGATATTCAGCAGCGTTTGGGATTTAAAGAGGGTAAGCTATTTCGAATGAGCTTTGAGCGTTCTAACTTAGCTTATGTTATACGGACAGCAGAGAATAAGGAGGAGGAGCTACTGCATATTTTGAAGCAAATGGCTGGTTGTGCAATTGTTTACACGCGCAACCGAAAGCGGACCAAGGAGATTGCTCAGTTGTTATCTAATTACGAGATAACGTCCACTTTTTATCACGCTGGGCTAACTAATGTAGTGAAAGATCAGCGACAAAAGAGTTGGCTTACTGGCGAAAGTCGTGTGATGGTGGCAACCAATGCTTTTGGTATGGGAATAGATAAACCCGACGTGCGCATCGTTATTCACATGGATATGCCCGATTCTCCTGAAGCATACTTTCAAGAGGCGGGTAGGGCAGGTCGTGATGGCGATAAGGCGTATGCTGTGTTGCTTTTTGCAAAAGGAGATAAATCCATCTTGACAAAACGTGTATCCGATACCTATCCTTCGAAAGAGTACATACGCAAGGTGTATGAAGATGTAAATTTCCATTTTCAAATGGCGCTGGGTGATGGGTTAGGCTGTACCTATGCGTTTAACTTAGATGAATTTTGTAGAAATTTCAAACATTTTCCAGTACAGGCTGACAGTGCATTGAAAATCTTGACAAGAGCTGGCTATCTTGATTATACAGATGAGCAAGAAAATGGATCACGTATTCTTTTTACCATTCGAAGAGACGAACTTTATAAACTGAAAGATGATGATTTGGATGTGGAAAAGCTTCTTCATGCCGTTTTGCGCTCTTATACTGGACTCTTTACAGATTATGCATCTGTGAATGAAGACTCTTTGGCAGTGCGTACGGGACTTACTCGGCAGAGAGTCTACGAAATATTGGTGATGCTCACTCGCCGGCATATTGTTCATTATATTCCTTATAAGAAAACACCTTATCTTACTTACACGCGAGAACGACAAAATGTGGATCGAATTGTGATATCAAAAGAGGTCTACGAGGATAGAAAGGTAAGTTATGAAAGGCGTATTCAATCAATGATTACTTATGCTACTGCGCAAGATAAGTGCAGAAGTAGGATGCTTCTTTTTTATTTTGGTGAAAAAAATGAGCACAATTGTGGTCAGTGTGATTATTGTTTACGTAAACATCATTCTGGATTAAAGCAGGGTGTTTTTGAGGAAATATCGGTTCGTGTAAAGAAACTGTTGGAAGTTCAGTCATCTCCTGTCTCTAAGGTAGTTAATGAGTTGAGAGAGAATTTTTCAGTGGAGCAAATAGAACAAGTGCTTTACTTCTTGATCGCAGAAGAGGTTATTAAGCTAGAAGATGGAATGCTTTCAAGCTAGAATGCTTTATTGTAGCGATGGCTGTCCGGTAGAAATGATCAGTAAGTGAACCTAATTAATTGGTGCTATCAGATTTTAAATATCCAATCGTGGATATTCTCACGCTTTAAATTGAAAATTCACTTGATAGAAATTAAAACGATACACCTATCTTAATTGTAATTGACCGTTATTCGATTTTCAATTATTGCTGTCTGGTAAAAAAGAGAACGAATCATGATATTACTTGATGATCAATGATTTACTGAGGCTACTTAAATAGGGGCTTCTCTTTTCGCGAGCTAATTTTTTTTTGATAAAACTCGATAGGATAGAACTCCATTGAAGATTATTTGCTCTCTATTAGATTCGATTATAGGAAAATCAAGTGACTTCCTGAAGCTGTTAATTTTTATCGGATAGCAATTTATATTGAATAGTCATAATGCTCAATGGTTGTTTGGATCCATTAGAATGGGATGTGAGCCTGTTGAATTCTCTTGTAAGAGAAACTGGAGTTGTAAAAGAGACGAATCGCCCGTTCCAAGTTAGATAAATAGCTTGGAAGGGCGATTCGCTTGATCTAGAGACTGTTCTACAAATATTTGTTTGTACTCTTAGTATGCCTTTTGATCTTAGTTTAAGGACTTTCTTTTTAGATAGAAAGTTCGTGCAATACCGTTAACAAATCAGAGTCAATTGGTTTTTCTTTCTTGATGGCTTTGTTGAAAGGTACATAAACGATTTCGTCATGTTCTATACCAATCATTACATTGCGCTGTCCTTCTAGAAGGGCTTGTATACTTGCTACACCCATGCGGCTAGCGATGATTCGGTCGTGTGCTGTAGGTTTTCCGCCACGTTGCAAGTGTCCTAAAATTGTAACACGAACGTCATATTGGGGATACTCTTTCTTTACTCTTTCTGCATAATGAATAGCCCCTCCAGTGATTTTGCTTTCTGCTACTAGTACAATACTACTATTTTTTGATTTGCGGAATCCACTTTTAATCACCTCTTCCAAAAGATCCACTTCAGTGCTAAATTCTGGAATGATAGCAGCTTCAGCGCCACTTGCTATAGCGCCATTTAAAGCTAAGAAGCCAGCGTCACGTCCCATTACCTCTACGAAGAAAAGGCGCTCATGTGAGGTTGCCGTATCACGTATTTTATCTACTGCATCCAATATGGTATTTAGCGCTGTATCATATCCGATAGTAGTGTCAGTTCCATATAGATCATTGTCAATCGTTCCAGGAAGGCCAACGCAAGGGACATTGTACTCTTGTGCAAAAATGCGTGCTCCTGTTAGTGAACCATCTCCTCCAATGACAACTAGCGCATCAATTCCCTCTTTAGTCATATTTTCGTAAGCGATAGCACGTCCTTCGGGAGTCATAAATTCGGCACACCTTGCTGTTTTTAGAATGGTACCTCCTTGTTGAATGATGTTACTCACGTTTTGCGTTTTAAACTCCTGAATTTCTCCAGTAACGAGCCCTCTGTATCCTCGGAAAATTCCTTTTACTCTTAGCCCATTGTAAATAGCAGCACGTGTCACTGATCGGATTGCAGCGTTCATACCTGGTGCATCTCCACCTGATGTCAAAATCCCAATGCATTTAATCGTCTCCATAAAATACCTGTTTTTTTTAGTTTTTAGCGTTGTAAAGTTAGCAAATTATTACTAAATAGAGGGTTTTTCTGTCTCTTTTAGTGTTATTTCTGTTTTTTGATTAGAAAGTGTTTCCTTGCAATTCTCCATTAGCCATTTCGGAGTAGAGGTTGCCCCACAAATACCTACCGATTTTTTGTTCTTAGTCAACATAAAATCAATTTCATTGGGTTGCTCTATTAGGTAGCTTTCATTATTTACCTTTTTACACTCTTCGAATAAGACTTTTCCATTTGAGCTTTTACGACCACAAACAAAGAATATGAGGTCGTGCTTCTTAGCAAATTGTTGGATATGTGGCATTCGATTGGCTACTTGTCTGCAAATCGTATCGTAATATTTAAAGCTAGCCTCTGGCTGGATGCGCTCATTGATATATTTTACGACTTCTTGAAATCCATCTAGCGATTGAGTCGTTTGTGCATACAGGCGAATCTCTTTGGTGAAATCCAATCTGTTTGCCTCTTCGGGTGATTCAATAACCAGTGCCTTTCCTTGAGTTTGTCCTACCAATCCCAACACCTCGGCATGTCCGTTTTTACCGTAAATGACGATCTGTTTCTCCTCTCCCTCTTCTATTGATTCAAACTCTTTTAATATTCTTTTCTGCAAGCGCAAGACGACAGGACAAGTCGCATCGATAATCTCAATGTTATTTCTTTTAGCCAATTCATAAGTTGCTGGAGGTTCCCCGTGTGCACGAAGTAGTACAATGGCGTTGCGGAGTTGAGAAAATTGGTGGTGGTTAATAGTAATCAGTCCCAATCCCTTTAGTCGTTCACACTCTTTTCCATTGTGTACGATATCCCCCAAGCAGTAAAGAGTGATTCCTTTTGCTAGCTCCTCTTCTACTTTTTGAATAGCAGTTGTTACGCCAAAGCAAAAACCAGAGCCTTCATCAATCTCTACTTGCATGCCTCAATGGTTTTTTGGAAGGTCTTGATGAGCCACTCTTTCTGTTCTTCAATAGTAAGGTTACTATTGTCTAATAAAATAGCATCTGCAGCTTGACGTAGTGGACTCTCCTTACGGTTCTCATCCAAATAGTCGCGCTCTTTGACGTTGGCCAAGATCTCTTCGAATGAAGCATTGTCGCCTTTGGCTTTTAACTCGTCGTATCTGCGTTGTGCTCTTACTTGGGCTGATGCAGTAACGAAAATCTTTAGCTCGGCGTTCGGGAATACAACAGTTCCAATGTCTCTTCCGTCCATAACGATGCCTTTTTCTTTCCCCATAGCTTGTTGTTGATGCACCAAAGCTTCTCTCACAAAGTCGAGAGCTGCTATTAAGCTAACGCGTGAGGAGATTTCCATATTACGTATTTTGTGCTCTACAGAGACTTGGTTTAAATAGGTAATAGGGCGTTGTGTTTGGGGATCTAATTGGAAAGATATTTCGATGGAAGGAAGTAACTCTTTGAGCTTTTGTGTGTCAATTCCATTTGTTGTAAAACATTCGTTTTGAAGAGCATAGAGTGTAATTGCTCGGTACATTGCACCACTGTCAATGTAGATATATCCTATTTCGCGTGCCAAATCTTTGGCCATTGTACTTTTTCCGCAAGATGAATGCCCGTCAATGGCAATGGTAATTTTTTTCATATCAATCTAAACTAGAGTATAACTATTCGTTTGAAAAACAGCTCAAATATAGATAAAAGTTGGTTGTTTTTATTCTCTTAATTCATGAAAAATGCATGAATCTTTTTTTTTTATGCGTGAGCTCTTTTCAATTAAAAGAATTGTTGTATATTTGCTCGCAGTGAATACTTTAAATTTTTAATATCATTTTATGGAAGTTAAAAAATCTCCCCAAGCGGACCTCGAAGGAAAAAAGACCACGTGGACGCTATTAGGTTTTATCTTCATCTTATCGATTCTTATTGCAGCTTTCGAATGGACTGAAAGCGATAAACAAGTTTCGACTGATACAGGTATTACCGAAGTAATTTTTGAAGAAGAAATCGTTCCAATTACAGAACAAGAAGAAAAACAAGCTCCTCCTCCTCCCGAGGCTCCTCCTGTAGAAGAGGTGTTAGAGATTGTTGAAAATGATGCAAAGGTCGAAGAGAGTACCATTCAAGCATCGGAAGAGACTGGACAAGCTGTAGAGGTGAAACATGTTCCTGTACAAGTGGAAGAAGAAGAGGTTGAAGAACAACAAATTTTCCAAGTTGTAGAAGAGATGCCCGAATTCCCTGGTGGTATGGGTGAATGTTTGAAATTCTTGGCTAAAAACATGAAATATCCTACTATCTCTCAAGAGAATGGTGTACAAGGACGTGTTATCGTTCAGTTTGTTGTTAATCAAGATGGTTCTATCGTGGATCCCGTAGTTGTACGTAGCGTTGACCCTTATTTGGATAGAGAAGCACTTCGCGTAATTGCTCTTATGCCTAAATGGAAACCTGGTAAACAACGTGGTAAGTCTGTACGTGTGAAATATACAGTGCCTGTAACATTTAAGCTACAGTAGTACTATACCTTACTCATAGAAAAGAGGCTGCTTTTAAAGTAGCCTCTTTTTAGTTCTACTCCACAATGTTTGGTGAAAGCACCACTTTGTGTCATCCTTTTGACTATTAATTCATCCTTATATTATGTCCATTTCAGCTTCTCAACTTCTACAAGAGGTAAATGGCTATCTGCAAACGATGGCTTATGTACGCAAACCTCAACAGCTTTATGCGCCCATTGAATATATACTTGCATTGGGTGGAAAACGTATACGTCCTGTGCTTATGCTATTGGCCTACAATCTTTATAAAGAAAATCCTTCTGCCATCCTTTCACAGGCTGTAGCTATTGAAACTTACCACAATCATACGTTGTTGCACGATGATTTAATGGATCATGCAGATGTAAGGCGTGGAAAACCTACCGTTCATAGGGTGTGGAATGAAAATACAGCCATTCTTTCGGGGGATGCTATGTTATTGCTTGCTTACCGCTTGTTGGGAGATACTACTCCTGCTTATTTGCCGGCTATACTTCATCTGTTTACTGAAACAAATATCCAAATATGTGAAGGTCAACAATGGGATATGGAGTTTGAAACTCGATTGGATGTAACTGTAGATGAATATATGGAGATGATTCGCCTAAAAACATCTGTGTTGGTGGCCACCTCTTTGAAAATGGGTGCATTGTTGGCTGACGCTCCTGCAGCTGATGTTGAAGTGCTTTATGCTTTTGGTCTTCAAATGGGATTAGGCTTTCAGTTGCAAGATGACTATTTAGATGTATATGGAAATCCTGATCTTTTTGGCAAGAACATCGGGGGCGATATTTTGTCTAATAAAAAAACCTTTATGCTGATTACAGCACTTGCTAGATGCAATGAGCAACAACGTCAAGAGTTGATGGGTTGGATTACCGCAAAGGAGTTTGATCCACAAGAGAAAATAGCAGCAGTTACAGCCCTTTATAATGAGTTGGATGTGCAATCTATTTGCAAATCAGAAATTCAATCCTATTACAATCGAGGCTTTGCTTTGCTTGATTCTATAGATGTTCCAGAATTAAAAAAACGAGAGTTGCATCAATTTGTTTCTCACCTTATAGATAGAGATGTATAATGCTTATTGACACTCATACCCATCTTTTCTCAGCAGACTTTTCAGAGGATTTGTCTGCTGTAATAGAGCGTGCCCAAGCAGCTGAGGTGGAGAAACTCTTTCTACCCAATATTGACGACGACTCTATTGAGCAGCTTTTGGCTATTTGTAGCCGTTATCCCAATTGTTGCTATCCCATGTTGGGATTGCATCCAACCTCAGTTGATGCGAACTATCAACAAAAACTAAAGGTTTTGCACAGCTATTTGAAAGAATCTCATCCATTTGTAGCCATTGGTGAGGTTGGGTTAGATCTCTATTGGGACAAGAGTTATGCAAAAGAGCAAGAACAAGCCTTGCATACTCAAATAGCTTGGGCTTTGGAATATGATTTACCTTTAGTTATCCATTGCCGCTCCGCTCATGCTGAATTGGTAACTCTTTTGAAATCTTATGAGAAGGAGAGTTTGAGTGGCGTATTTCATAGCTTTGGTGGTACGGTGGATGAAGCTCAAGAGTTGTTAGAATACCCTTATTTCTATTTAGGCATTAATGGGACAGTCACCTTTAAGAATAGCCAACTTCCTGCGAATTTGAAGCAAATAGCGCTTGAGCGAATTGTGTTAGAAACAGACTCTCCCTATTTGTCTCCAGTTCCTTACAGAGGAAGTAGAAATGAGAGTTCTCGTATAAAAAATATAGCAAATAAGTTAAGTGATATATATGAAGTGTCAGAAAATGTTGTAGCATCTATAACAACATTGAATGCTTTGAAACTCTTCAAAATGAATTCTAAAGCGCTTAAATTAGGCTAATTCTGGCCTCTGAATTTGACTAGAGCCAGTAAGAAAGCTTTGCTATAAGAAAAAAAAAGGATACATTTGTTACTGAAAATGCTTGCTATTATCAATTTTCTTCGTAATTTGCAGCCGATTTAACAGTAAGAGGGCATTGAATATAGCCTAATTAAGGGAGAGATGCTCGAGTGGCTGAAGAGGCACGCCTGGAAAGCGTGTATACGCCAAAAGTGTATCGCGGGTTCGAATCCCGCTCTCTCCGCTTTTTTATTCTGGTAGAAATAACAAGTAAAACAATAAATCAATTAATTATTTAATCTTAAAAAATTAGACACACAATGAAAAAGTTATTTGCAATTCTTGCAGTGATGGGAGCCCTTACTTTGGGATCTGTACAACCGATGATGGCGGAAGAAACCGCTCAATCAGAATTAATCGTAGAAGAGGGTGGTGGCCTTCACAAAGAGTTAAAAACAAAATTTATTGAAGGTAGTGCTGACTTTATGTCATTGGTATCTATTGCTTTGGTTCTAGGTTTGGCTTTTTGTATTGAGCGTATTATCTATTTAAGCCTTGCTGAGGTAAACACAAAGAAATTAATGGAAGGTGTTGAGTCGTCTTTGGAAAAAGGTGATATTGAAGGTGCTAAAAACGTATGTCGTAACACACGTGGTCCAGTTGCCTCTATTTGCTACCAAGGTTTGATGCGCGTAGACGAAGGCTTAGATGTAGTTGAGCGTTCTATCGTATCTTACGGAGGTGTACAAGCTGGTTACCTTGAAAAAGGTTGTTCTTGGATTACTTTGTTTATCGCAATGGCTCCATCTTTGGGATTCTTGGGTACAGTAATCGGGATGGTAATGGCATTTGATAAAATCCAACAAGCTGGTGATATCTCTCCAACTGTAGTAGCAGGGGGTATGAAAGTAGCCTTGATTACAACAATCTTTGGTTTGGTTGTAGCCTTGATTCTTCAAGTATTTTATAACTACATCCTTTCTAAAATTGAAGCAATTACAAGCCAAATGGAAGATTCTTCTATTACATTGCTTGACTTAGTTATGAAATACAACTTGAAATTTAAAAAATAAGTAGAAATGGCAAAGTTATCACATAGAGTATCCTACTATGTATTATATGCTTGTATTGCGGTCCTTTTGGCTGTGCTTGGCGTATTCTATTTTGTAGGGTATAATAATCCAATGGGGGAGTACAATGCTCCTGAACATACTGAAACTTTAATTTTCTTGATGTACGGAATGTTTAGCGTGTGTGTAGCTGCAACCATTTTTGGTGCTATTACACAGTTTGCGTCTGCGTTGAGAGATAATCCTAAAGGTGCAATTAAATCTTTGCTAGGTATCGTATTGTTAATTGCTGTTTTGTTCGTAGCTTATTCAATAGGTACAGATGAAACAATCATGACAGGTACAGGTCCTTATACAGATGCCTTTTGGTTGAAAACTACAGATATGCTAATTTACTCAATCTACTTCTTGTTATCAGTAGCAGTAGTTAGCACACTTGTAAATCTTTCAGGTATTTTTCAGAAATAAAGTATCACGTTGATAAACATTTTAAAAAAGTAATTAATGGCAAGAAAAAAAAGAGGAGTACCTAGTATAAATTCTAGCTCTACCGCCGATATTGCCTTTATGTTGCTTATTTTCTTCCTTATTACGACATCAATGGATACCGACCGCGGTTTGGCAAGACGTTTGCCTCAACCACCGGAGAAGGAACAAACTAAAGATGATAATATTATTGTGAAGGAACGCAACGTACTCCAAGTCCGTCTGAATAAAGACAACATGATTATGTGTGGACAGGATTACGTGGAAGTTAAGCAATTGAGAGATAAGGCAAAAGAATTTATCGCTAATCCGTATGACAGTGAAAATCTTCCCGAAAAACACAGAAAAGAAATTGCGTTGTTGGGAGATTGTATGGTTACAGATAAGCACGTTATCTCAGTACAAACAGATGTTGGTACAAGTTATGACATCTATTTTCAAGTTCAGAATGAATTGGTTGCAGCCTATAATGAGTTGAGAGACGAATTGGCTAAAGCAAAATTTGGTTCCGTATATTTTTTGTGTAACGAAGATCAACAAAAAGCTGTACGTGAATACTATCCACAAAAGATTTCTGAAGCTGAACCTAAAAAATATGGAGGAAAGAAGTAATGGGAAAATTTAATAAGACGGGCAAACGTGGAATGCCTGAGTTGAATACTTCTTCTCTACCTGACTTAATTTTTACGATGTTGTTCTTCTTTATGATTGTAACAACTATGCGTGAAGTAACATTGAAGGTTCAATTTCAAGTTCCACAAGGAACTGAACTAGAGAAGTTGGAGAAGAAATCATTGGTAACCTTTATCTATATGGGTAAGCCAATGCCAGAGTTCCAAAAGAAGATGGGTGCTGAGACACGTATTCAGTTAAACGATAAATTTGAGGATGTAGGTGCTGTACAAGACTATGTGACTCAAGAGCGTATGAATATGAAAGAAGAGGACCAACCATTTATGACAGTGTCATTGAAAGTTGATAAAGAGACTAAAATGGGAGCTGTTACAGATGTAAAACAGGCACTTCGTCAAGCTTATGCTTTGAAGATTAACTACTCAGCAACTGAACGCCAGTAGTGAATGTCTATAAAAAAAAGAGATTGCAAATTGCAATCTCTTTTTTTTTGAACCTTACTTTTCAATTGTATCCATCCGAATTCTGCCGTTGCCTGTGCAATATCGCCTCAATAGTACTTCCGGTACTATTTCTAGTCTGTCCGATAGTTTTTTGGTAGTAGCTTTTTAATTTCTTCTTCCGTAGAATCTTGTTTGATTTTTTCTA
>JBOFMR010000225.1:0-2607 GCA_051658485.1 Phocaeicola sp. | reverse complement strand
GTAAGCCCCCGATAAAGTACAGTTTTGTCCCATAAAAATAGCTCATTCAAAGTTTTCTCTATTTCAAGAGGCTTTGAACGAGCTGTTTTTATAATTTGTAGACTTTAAAATCTTATTGGATTCTTATTAGAGTTCTGTTGGAGTTTTATTAGAATGTTCCAGTTTCCATGCATTTGGGAGTAATTCTTTTATCGGTTTCTCTGATCCTTTTTCTAGATAACGGGGCAATCTAGCAATAACATCATTCAACCACTCTCTGGGATTTACCTCCTGCGCTTTGCATGTAGCCAGTAGTGAACATATAATAGCAGTATTTTCTGCTGCCTCATGATTGCCACAAAACAAAAAGTTCTTGCGTGAGATGGTAAAGGGGCGGATTGCATTTTCGGCCAAATTATTATCGATTTGTAATCTTCCATCCTCTAAGTATCTCTTCATTCGAGGCCACAAGGCATACGCATAAGCGATGGCTTTACCAATAAGACTTTTGGGTAGTACTTGACTATAGGTACTCTCCATCCATTTCTCAAAAGATTCAAGAATGGGCTCCGCTAATTTATGACGCAACTGCGCTCTAGCTTCATAAGAGAGCTCCTCTTTCTCAGCCATACGTTCTATACGATATAATTCTTGTATCTCCTTGAGTGCATGTTCTGCAAAAGCGCGATTCTCATCCAAGGATTTCTCAAAATAACGCCTTATATGAGCAAGGCAGCCAACAAGGCACACCCCTTCCTTCTCTTCAAAGAGATTATAGCCACTATAGCCATCACTTTGGAGATATCCAGTAAAAGGTTTTAGTAAGTTGCGGATGGTTTGGTGCGAGCGTGAACCATTGTCGTAGTGAAAAAAGAGTAGCTTATCCATGACGGATCGAGTAATCCATAAATACTCTTTGTTACTCTTTCGCTTCTCTTTATCTATGACTCCTACGGTAGTTTCATCGACTTGTATATAATCTGTTGCAAGCACTTGCTTTTTAAGTTCCTCATATAGGGGAGCTAGTAGTGTACATACAGGTTTGAACCAACCACTCAGTGTGCTCTCAGAGATACGGATACCCAAGTGACGAAAAGCTTTTACTTGTCTGTAAAAAGGTACATGATACTCATATTTCTGCAACAAAATCTCGGCAAGCATACTGGCACCCGCAAGCCCTTTGTAGATGGGAGAAGCAGGAAGTCCTGCAATCACAATGCAACTAGCTCCCGAAGGAGGAAGTGCACTGTTATCTTTAAGGGCATATTTAGGGCGAACAATCTCTTTTACATAGAGCCTACCTGGTTCAAACTCTAGGCTTCGGGTACGCTCATCACCAATACGCTTATAGAGGCTTAAGTCAATACCTTGGGGCTCTATCGTGATTTCTACTACGGGTAAATCTTCTAGCAGTTTCCGATTGCGTCGTTCTTTACGCTCTTGTGACTCATAGTTCCGGATGGAAGAGATGGCTTGATCATGTGCCGTATCTAGTTGGGCTTGTTCTTCAGGTGAGGGTGCGGTATCAAAGAGGGATAACTGGTTGGGATCAAGTGCAGCTAATTTCTCGCTTTTACGACCAAATAGTTGTCGGTTTAAATAGGCTACTTGAGAGAGAAGTTCATCAATCTTTTGCTGTAGCTTTCCACTCTGTGCCAACAATTCTTTATTAGACTCAGCCAGCGACTCATTAGCCTGTTGCTGGTGACGTATCTGCTCCATTTGGGCAGTAACCAAAAGTTCTAACGTTTCTATCTGAGTCATCTATTATCTTCTCTTTTATGAAGATAAAGATACAAAAAAAGGAGCAGATAGACAACTTATTAATGACTAAAAACCAACTAATAAGAATCTTTTCGAGTAGCCTTTAATCGCTTCAATCGCTCACAAGGCTTATCCTGGATTCCCTCTACCATCATTACCAAATCACGCCACTCCATAGGATAGGATTGGCTCTTATCATCGTATCGAGGTAGTCGAAAAGTACCCTCTTCGAGTCGCTTTATATACAATACCAATCCTCCATCTTCGGCATGCAGCAACTTCATCGTATTGCGATTACCATTTATGAAAATAAAAACATCGCCTAAGCGAACATCATATCCCATCTTGCCATGCACCACCCCACATAAGGAGTTTATCCCTTTACGCATATCTGTTTTACCAGGACACAAGAAGTAACGCATCGAATCATTTAGGCAGAACATGGGCGCAAGAGATTTGAGTAATTACTTGTAAAGCCGTAGCAGATTGAGAGCGGCCTCGAAAGTGTATCTTCATGCCAGTGGGGAACTCAATTGTAATACTTTCATCACTAGGTACATCTTGTAAATTAGATTCGGAACATGCACGAGGTGATGAAAAACGTACCGGTGCAAACCCATCAAGAGGCTTACTACTTGGAGCTTTATCACTGAATCCATACTTAGACTTCCAATAGTAGAAGCAAGAGGCAGGATATACCTCATTCTCACAAAAGTCTTTTATGGTCAAACCACTTTGACGCTGGCGATCTAAAATCGACAAAAATTCATCTTTATTCATTCTGTGTCTCATAACTTTTAGTTTTGAGCACAAAGTAAGGAAAACAAAAAATAGCCTACAACGGGTAGTTTATCGGGGGCTTAC
>JBOFMR010000224.1:0-4569 GCA_051658485.1 Phocaeicola sp. | reverse complement strand
CAATGCCATAAGAGCCGTTATCATAGCTCCTAAAAAATAAACCAATTTAAAATTTCTAATCATAATTGACGTGTTTTATATTTATACTTGTGATGCTAAAAAATCTTATCTAGCTGCTAATAAAGCATTTTTATTTCACATTTTTAAAAATCATCAAAAAAAATAACACAATTAAACGTAAAAAAAGAGCTGTTCTCTAATTTTAAAATCTTTCAAGAATTGTTCCAAATGATATTATTTTGCAGTTTTGTTCGGGTGTGCTATCTTGGTGTTTTTGGGATAGGCAAGATGTCTTTTGTGGTGCAGTTAGCTAAAGCAACACACCAAAAAAGCACTTGCACAGGGGATACCCCCGAGACCCCGACGAATGGAAAAACCATCCTTTAAAACAAAAAAAATACGAAGCTAAGAATACCAAAACAGAACAGCGATCGTAATCGTTGTGCCGTTCTGGTATCAAGTTACCGAGTTTCGAGGTAACCTCTTTTCCCAACCACTTGTCCAACTTGGCAAGGGCAAGATAATTTTTTGTATTACAAAAATACATCTTGCTCTTTCCGAGACGGAAAGAAAAAACACCTTGATCGATATGTTACCATTACGGATTCGTACTATAACCCATACAGAATAAACAAAAAAAAGACCGATGCTTGGTTAATAGCAGCGGTCTCTTTTTAAATGTTTATGGGAAAATTGTTATTATCTCCAGCCAGCATCTACGGCACTTGTATTACTTGCTTTAGCACTTGTGAAACAATATGCACTAGTGAATCCAGCACTAGGCATGGCGTAACTCCACAAAGTTGGGAAAGTACTTCCGCTTACATCGCTTAATTGACTTCCAACATTCCTAAACGCACCGAAAAAATTGATTTTTCCCGTTACAGAATTAAACCGAGAATTTGTCTCTGTTTTTTCGTCACAAAAAATATTAGGATCCACTTTTGCTTTAGTACAACCATCAAACACCCTACCAAAGTTAGTTGCTGCTGTATTGTTAGCAAATAAACCACCAGGGATAAAGGTGAGAGAAGAACAATTATTAAACGCAATACTAAAGTCAGTTACTGCTGTATTCTTAGCAAATAAACCAGCAGGGATAGTGGTGAGAGAAGTACAACCATTAAACACACATGAAAAATTAGTTGCTGCTGTATTGTTAGCAAATAAACCTTCAGGGATAGTGGTGAGAGAAGTACAACAATTAAACACTAAAGAAAAGTCAATTGCTGCTGTATTCTTAGCAAATAAACCTTCAGGGATAGTGGTGAGAGAAGTACATTCATTAAACACTAAAGTAAAGACAGTTGCTGCTGTGTTGTTAGCAAATAAACCTTCAGGGATAGTGGTGAGAGAAGTACATTCATCAAACGCCTTACTAAAGTTAGTTGCTGCTGTGTTGTATTTAAATAGCTCCACAGGGATCGTGGTGAGAGAAGTACAACCATTAAAGACACATGAAAAATTAGTTGCTGCTGTATTGTTAGCAAATAAACCTTCAGGGATAGTGGTGAGAGAAGTACAACGAGAAAACGCATAACTAAAGTCAGTTGCTTTTATGTTGAGCAGTGGGGTGTTTATGGATTTTAATAGATTATCATCTGTCCAACTGGCTTTAGGCATTTGCGCTTTGGCATAATCCCTTTCCGAGCTTGTAATGGTAATGGTATATTCTTTTGCTACTGCATAAGTATGACTTATTTTACTAGCCAAAGGTGTACCTGCTGGGATTGTTTGGATTTCAGTTCCATCTCCCCAGTCAACAGTTAACTGGTAATCACCAGTTTTTTCACTGGTTACAAAGGGAATCGTATAGCCTGGATTAGCAGATGTTGTTTTAATGGTAAAACTAAATTCGGGAAGGGCAACAGCTTGTTCGAAATTCGCTGTATAGGTTTTCCCTCCAGTTGCTTCTGATAATTTTACCTTTAGTGTGTTACCAGTAATGGTGATATCGTCACCTGCTACTACCGGGTCACTTCCTACGTACCATCCAACAAACGTACAATTCTCGTTAGCTGTTGCGGTAGACTTGAAAATATCTCCGAAATCTCCAGTTCCTCCAGGGTTATCTACTGTTCCTAAATTTTTGTTTTCAGATACAAAGCTTATGGTGTACTCCTTAACGGGGACAATAGGCTCTTCATCCTTTGAGCAACTGCTCAATACCATAAGAGCCGTTAATATAGCTCCTAAAAAATAAACCAATTTAAAATTTCTAATCATAATTTGTCTTGTTTATATGTTTTAAAAAGGTAAAAGTATTTCTTATTACTTAAACAAACTGGTTTTTTAATTCTTTTTTAATTCTTTTTTAATGACTATGGGAAAATTGTTATTATCTCCAGCCAGCATCTACGGCATCTGAATTGCTCGCTTTAGCATCTTTAAAACAAGATTGACTCTTTACTCCAGCAGGAATGTCATAACCCCACAAAGCTGGAAAAGCACTTTCGCTTACATCACTTAAGTCTTTCCCTACTTGGTAAAATGCATATTCAAAATCAATTTGTGACGTTACCGACTTAAACCGAGTATTTTTCTCTGTTGCTTCGTCACAAAAAATATTAGGATTCACTTTTGCCATAAAACAATAATAAAACACCAGACGAAAGCTAGTTGCTTTTGTGTTGTATTTAAATAAACCTTCAGGGATAGTGGTGAGAGAAGAACAATCATTAAACGCATAAGAAAAGTCAGTTACTGCTGTGTTGCTAGCAAATAAACCTTCAGGGATAGTGGTGAGAGAAGAACAATTATTAAACGCATAAGAAAAGTCAGTTACTGCTGTGTTGTTAGCAAATAAATTTTCAGGGATAGAGGTGAGAGATCTACAATAATTAAACACATAAGAAAAGTCAGTTACTGCTGTTTTGTTAGCAAATAAATTTTCAGGGATAGTGGTCAGGGAAAAACAATAATTAAACACATAAGAAAAGCTAATTACTGCTGTGTTGTTAGCAAATAAACCACCAGGGATAGAGGCGAGAGAAGTACAATCAGAAAACGCACTACGAAAGCTAGTTACTGCTGTGTTGCTAGCAAATAAACCTTCAGGGATAGAGGTCAGAGAAAAACAATCCCGAAACGCATAAGAAAAGTCAGTTACTGCTGTGTTGTTAGCAAATAAACCACCAGGGATAGAGGTGAAAGAATAACAACTCTGAAACACAGAAAAAAAACTAGTTGCTTTTGTGTTGCTAGCAAATAAACCTTCAGGGATAGAGGTGAGAGAAATACAATTATAAAACGCATAACTAAAGTTAGTTGCTGCTGTGTTGCTAGCAAATAAACCTTCAGGGATAGAGGTGAGAGAAATACAATTATAAAACGCACCACTAAAGTCAGTTACTGCTGCGTTGTTAGCAAATAAACCTTCAGGGATAGAGGTGAGAGAAGAACAATTATAAAACGCATAACTAAAGTTAGTTGCTGCTGTGTTGCTAGCAAATAAGCCTTCAGGGATAGAGGTGAGAGAAATACAATTATTAAACGCATAAGAAAAGTCAGTTACTGCTGTGTTGCTAGCAAATAAACCTTCAGGGATAGAGGTGAGAGATCTACAATAATTAAACGCATGACTAAAGTTAGTTGCTGCTGTGTTGTTAGCAAATAAACCTTCAGGGATAGAGGTGAGAGAAGAACAATGCCAAAACACCTTCTTAAAGTCAGTTACTGCTGTGTTGAGTAGTGGGGTGTCTATGGATTTTAATAGCTTATCATTTTCCCAACTCACCTTAGGTATTTGCGCTTTGGCATAATCTCTTTCCGAGCTTGTAATGGTAATGGTATATTCTTTTGCTACTGCATAAGTATGACTTATTTTACTAGCCAAAGGTGTACCTGCTGGGATTGTTTGGATTTCAGTTCCATCTCCCCAATTAACAGTCAAGTCGTAAGTACCAGTAGCACCGCTGGTGCCAAAGGGAAGAGCATAGCTAGTACCAGCAGCTGTTGTATGAATGGTAAAACTAAATTCGGCAGGTGGAATAGTTTCGAATCTCGCCTCATATTTTTTTCCTCCAGTTTCAGCTGTTAATGTCACCTTTAGTGTGTTCCCAGTAATGGTGATATCGTCACCTGCTACTACCGGGTCACTTCCTACGTACCATCCAACAAACGTACAATTCTCGTTAGCTGCTTTTGCCGTAGACTCGAATGTTTCTCCGATTGTCCCTGTTCCTCCAGGGTTATCTACTGTTCCTAAATTTTTATTTTCAGATACAAAGCTTATGGTGTACTCCTTAACGGGGATAATAGGCTCTTCATCCTCTGAGCAACTGCTCAATGCCATAAGAGCCGTGAGCATAGCTCCTAAAAAATAAACCAATTTAAAATTTCTAATCATAATTGACATGTTTTAATTTTTATATTTGTGATACTCACAAAATAGTTTTCAACTGCAAAGAAACATATTTTTTTTTAAAAAATATGTCAACGCAAGTATAAAGTAGTTGCTTCTCTAATCTCATCACATCTCTAGAATGGTTCCAATGCCATCTAAACGGCACAAGAAAATGGAACAGTTTTGTCGCAACCTTTTCTTGAGGGGTTATAGCACACTATAAC
>JBOFMR010000223.1:0-39105 GCA_051658485.1 Phocaeicola sp. | reverse complement strand
TGTGTATTAAAGGGTGGTTTATCCATCCGTCGGGGTCTCGGGGTATCCTCTGAGCAAGTGCTTTTGTATTGTTGTTTCGTTAGCTAACTGCACTACAGAAGAGATCTTAAAAAAATATAGCAGAAGAGATGAATACATCAAGTTTGGTGTATTCATCTCTTCTGCTATATTTCAATAGTTCGTTAAGTTTAATGATTATCCGCAACAAGATGATTTTTTCTCTCTATATGTGCGATAATTGCATTCTGAACAAACCCAACCTGGTTTGAATTTATCCCAGTAGTGTTTTGTGTTGCCACAGCTCTTGCCCATACTACACCATCTTTTTCACGAAGCTCTCGCAAATATTGTTTGCAGGAGTCCTCATCCTTAAATGTCTTATAGGAATCTAATAGCTTCATAACTTTACTGATTTACTTCATAGAGGTAGGAAATATATGGCAGGCAATCAATAGATTTATCTGAAATATCACATCCTATTGCGGATAATCATTCTATTTTTTTCCCAACACAACACCAAGCAGGTAAAAAAATAAAAACCCCTCATAAAGTGATTACTCCATGAGAGGTTTTACGTATTAAAAATTACTAGCTAAAAAGCTTTATCAGCTTACTGAATATAATTACTCAGGCTTGAAACGTCAATATTCTTAGCTATAATTACTCCGCGCTTATCCAAAAGGAAATTGCGAAACCCTCTGTCCAAACGGTATTTTTTATACAACCAAGAAGAGCTACCCTCCAGTTCTACAAAACAATTTGGGAGTGTGAGCTTATCTTTCTTAACAGACTCGCTAAAAACCGACTCATACTCATCAAATGAAATAGAAACCATTCGTACCTTTTGCTCCTGAGCTACAGCATAGTTAAGAAGCGCATTTTGCATACGAGAGCTTGCATCATAACTCGCCCAAAAACTGAGCAATACATAAGACCCTTTTAAATCTTGCAAACGTACCGTTTGCTCATTGCAGTCAGTCAGAGTAAATAGTGGTGCACTATCACCAAGAGTCACCCCTTCAGCTGCAGCATCTTTTCCAGCAAATGAAGAAAAGAAGAAAGAACTAATTAAAAAGAAAACTAAAATCCACTTTACATTTTTAATCATGTAATTTGATTTAAGTAAATACTATCTGAGGTTGCTTTAACAACGATTTCTTCTCAGAACATTGATTGAACACATCTATAAACAATGTGTAGTTTATCTAGAAATCGGGGCAAAGATAACGCATTTCATTAGCTTGAACAAACAATTACATCAAAAATTATGTTATTCAACATACAAATAACTTTTCAACTCTAAAAAGAAGTGGTTCTTTATAGCACAGAAAGGATTAATTTTGTGTACTTTTGCCTCACAAAAGACTAGGTGTCTATAAACAAAAGACATTAAACATTTTATGAACGAAAAAACAGAGCTCATCCTCATTCGTATTACTGGGCTAGACAGACCAGGAATAACCGCTTCCATCACTGAAATACTCTCTACTTATGAGGTTACAATCTTGGATATTGGTCAAGCTGATATACATAGTACGCTTTCACTAGGCATATTGTTCAAATCACTTGAAAAAGATTCGGGGAATATCATGAAAGAGCTACTCTTTCGAGCTTCAGAATTGGGCATAAACATCCGTTTTTATCCAGTTACTACCGAAGAGTACGAAGAGTGGGTAAGTATGCAAGGGAAAAACCGATACATACTAACGCTGCTTGGAAGAAAATT
Organism: Phocaeicola sp.; assembly: GCA_051658485.1. Classification (GTDB taxonomy): domain Bacteria; phylum Bacteroidota; class Bacteroidia; order Bacteroidales; family Bacteroidaceae; genus Phocaeicola. Next base: position 37,379 of record JBOFMR010000223.1, on the reverse strand, counting down.
AACGGCGCAACAAATAGCAGCTGTTACGCGCATTATAGCAGAACAAGGGCTAAACATCGATGCCATCAAACGCATGACGGGGCGCATCCCACTCGATGAACAAAAAGCCAATGTACGGGCAGGTATTGAATTTTCGGTGAGAGGGAATCCACGAGACCGCAAAACAATGCAAAGCGATATGATGAAGCTAAGCGCTGAACTAGGAATGGATTTCTCTTTTCAACTAGACGATATGTTCCGCCGTATGCGCCGCCTCATCTGTTTCGACATGGACTCTACATTAATAGAGACAGAGGTTATCGACGAGCTAGCCATACGCGCTGGTGTAGGCGATGAGGTAAAAGCCATTACCGAACAAGCGATGCGTGGGGAACTCGACTTTACCGAAAGTTTCAAAAAGCGAGTAGCACTGCTTAAAGGACTTGACGAAAGTGTAATGAAAGAGGTTGCCGAAAGCTTACCGATGACAGAGGGAGTAGAACGTTTGATGTTTGTTTTGAAACACTATGGCTATAAGATAGCGATCCTATCGGGTGGATTTACCTACTTCGGCAATTACCTGAAGCAGAAATGGGGCATCGATTATGTATATGCCAATGAGCTCGAAATTATAGATGGAAAGCTAACAGGGCGTTACCTAGGCGATGTGGTAGATGGAAAGCGAAAAGCGGAACTACTAAGACTCATCGCGCAGGTTGAAAAGGTAAATATTGCGCAAACAATTGCAGTGGGAGATGGAGCCAATGACTTACCAATGCTAGCCACTGCAGGATTGGGAATTGCCTTCCATGCCAAACCAAAAGTGGTAGCCAATGCAAGGCAATCAATCAACAATTTAGGACTAGATGGGGTACTTTATTTCCTAGGATTTAAAGATTCATACCTTGACGAATGCGGCCGTTTGTAAGAGGAGTAGAACAGAAGCAGCCGTTGTGAAATAAAAAGAAAGAACTATAAGAACTATATGAAATTTACAGAGCTAAATTTAAATGAAAGTGTACTCGATGCACTCGACTCGATGAACTTCAGCGAGTGCACACCTGTGCAAGAACATACGATCCCAGTTATATTGGAAGGAAAAGACTTGATTGCCGTAGCCCAAACGGGTACCGGGAAAACAGCCGCCTTTTTACTTCCAGTTATCAATCAATTAAGCAAAGGAGGCTATCCTGCTGACTCTATCAACTGTATTGTGATGTCGCCTACCCGCGAACTAGCGCAACAAATAGACCAACAAATGGAAGGGTTCTCCTATTTCATGCCCGTATCGAGCGTAGCTGTTTATGGGGGAAATGATGGAGTGCGATTTGAACAAGAAAAGCGTGGATTAACATTGGGTGCCGATGTGGTTATAGCCACACCTGGACGCTTGTTAAGCCACATCAACATGGGATACGTAAATCTTTCAAAAGTATCGTTCTTCATTCTTGACGAAGCAGACCGAATGCTTGATATGGGATTTGCAGAGGATATTATGCAAATTGTAAAGAAGCTATCTAAAGATCGCCAAACAATTATGTTCTCGGCTACCATGCCACACAAGATACAACAGCTAGCTAAAACCATTTTAAACAATCCTACAGAGATTAAATTAGCTGTATCGAAACCTGCTGAAAAGATTATTCAAACGGCTTACGTCTGTTACGAAAGTCAGAAACTAGGCATTATCCAATCCCTCTTTAAGAATGAATCAGCAGACAGAGTCATTGTTTTTGCCTCTTCTAAACTGAAAGTAAAAGAGGTTACCAAGGCTTTTAAACGCATCAACCTAAATGTGGGTGAGATGCACTCAGACCTTGACCAACCACAACGCGAGCAAATCATGCGCGATTTCAAGGGAGGGCGTACCAATATTCTAGTAGCAACAGACATCGTAGCAAGAGGTATTGACATTGATGATATACGATTGGTTATAAACTACGATGTACCTAATGACAGCGAAGATTATGTACACCGTATCGGACGTACAGCGAGAGCCAACAATGATGGATGTGCTATTACTTTCATCAGCGAAAAAGAGCAAACTCAATTTAAATCTATCGAAACCTTTATTGGTAAAGAGATTTACAAGATACCCATACCAGAAGGATTGGGAGAGGCACCCGAATATGCACCTCGCATACACAAAGGGGGCGGAAAAAGAAGAGATAATAACAACAATAAAGGAAGAAAAAACTTTTCAAAACCACAACCTAAAGGAAATAAATAGTCAATCGTAGCGATTGCATATTCTTGGATGGTATAGGTCATTTCTTTTATCAATAAGATACCGCATCATATCCCTATTGCTTCATGGAGCAATAGGGATATTTTCATTCTTCTGTCAGGATTAACGTTAGATACCTTTGGAGCAGGAAACCATTGAGTGATTTGATACATAATCATCCTCAAGAGTATACTTAAAATTCTTCTTCATCCTTGCCACATAAACCACCCCTATTTGTGTCATTTGCTCTGACTTTTCTAAGCTATATACGCACAATCCATTGTCGTTATATCTCCTTTATTTAGGCTACTATAGAAATGGACGTCTAGGACTTCCCCAACTTCCGTCAGCAGGCACATCTAAATAATTACCCATTCTAGCATTTTCAAAACACATCTCAGACACTACTCCTGCATCAGGAAAAATATAGAGCCACAAAGCAGGAAAAATATTTGCTTTAGCCTCTTCCTCACTCAAGTATATACCAACTTGTATAAAAGTAAACGAAAAATCAACCTTCCCTGCTAATGAATTAAACCGTGTGCCCTTCTCTGTATCTTCATTACAAAAAATATTGGGATCAACTTTCGCCCTATAACAATTCCAAAAGGCACCGGAAAAAGAATTTGCAGCTCTATTGTAGTGAAACAATCCAGCTGGAATTTTTTGTAAAGATTTACATTCCATAAACACATACCTAAAATTAGTCACTTGTGTATTGTATTTGAATAAATCCGCAGGAATCATTTCTAGGTTTAAACAACTTTCAAATACGCTTGAAAAATCATTCGACCCGGTATTAAGCAGTGGGGTATCTATTGATTTTAGCATTACATTTCCAGACGCATTAATTCGAGGTATTTGTTCTTTATTAAAGTCTATTTCCGAACTCGAAATAGTAATGGGATAGACACCTACTGCTGCATAGGCATGCTTTATCCCTCCTGTCAAAGATTCCCATGGTTTAATCACAGAAAGATCTGTTCCATCCCCCCAGTCAACGGTAAGCGTGTAAGCACCTGTTGTACCTGAGGTCCCAAAAGGAAGAGTAAACACTTTATTTTCATCACTTGTCATAATGGTAAATGTCATTTTTGGCTTTTCAGGCAATGGCGGGGGTGTTACATCGATTGACACCTCACTATTCCAATCATTAAATTTAACATCCAGCTGAATCATCTCCTCGTGATCAATGATGGATTTACCACTATCATCATAACCACCATTTCCTGTACCGAATCCAATAATAAAGTTAGCCACTTCATTTGATTTAAAATCAATTCTCACTGGTATATAAGCTGTAACCTGTTCACTCTCACCACCCACAATCCAACGATTTGCTACCCTATTTTTCAAAGAGTAGACCACTCTGATGTAGCTCTCTTTATCGTTTCCTGTAAATAGATGCGGCCCTTCAACGGAGACATTCACCTTTTCACGAGTTTGAGGAATAACCAAAGAGGCACCACCTTTGGCTGTAACATCGACCGCTGTCGTATTGGTAATACCAGTACTTGCATTTTCACTAAGTACAACAGCAAAGGCAAGATTTGCACCTACCGTTTCATCCCAACTCCCTCTTTCAACATCCCCTGTAGCATAAGTAAAGCGGCCTTTACTACCCAAATTGTGTAGAGAGAGTTCACTGATATACAACTCTTGATTAGGCTGAACTTTAGCAGAAAACTTAACTTTAGTCAGAGCGTGAGTGAATTTTAAATTCACCTTGTCATGTTTACCCGTAGCAGCTGTAACCATCTCCGTCGACTGTGCATAAAGCAAATCGACTTGATCAGCCACATCCGTTTTCGCTGTAAAGCCAAGAGCAGGCTTGTGTTCACTTGTACCATCTTTTATATACTTGATACCACTTGCATCACTTGCAGCAGGTGAAAAGGCAAAAAACTGAACGTGTGTACCTTCAGCAGGCCAAGGAGTTAAAGAAGCACTTTGCCATGCATTATCACTCCCTTTGGTTACTTTTTCACTATCCATCAAAGGTTTGGGAGAGTCTGTTCCCCAACTCATGCTCGTATCTGATCCCTTTGCACCTTGATAGGCATACATATAAAACTCCTTAAAACTATCTTTTGTAGTCGTTTCACCCTTTAGCGAAGCTAAAGAAGCATTAAAGTTTACAATAGTAGGATCAGCTGCTTCAGAATCGTTGTGACCTAGCACATCGTGCTTGGTACAACCGCTGATAACTAATACCAAAGCAACAATGGGAAGAAGAAATCTGTTACTCATTAATTAAAAATTTGTCGTGTTGATAAAATAGAGACGAAAAAGAAAGCAATCTCTATCATATTTTTTTCTATTTCACAAAAGTAATCATTTTATATATAAAAAAGCTTTATTTTTATTTTTTCATTCAATCCATTTGAAAAATATTACCAACCAATAAAACTCTTTACGTAACCTCCCCTACAGTTGTGGCTAATATCTAAAACTTTTAACCTATCAAGTAACTTTATAAGCTGATTGAAGATCAGCTGTCCGCTAAAATGTATACTTTACCCATAGTTACTTTATTTTATGCAGTAACAAACTAAATAACAAATTAGGGCTAAATCCTCAGCCATAATCTTATGCTATGATAACAGTTTTACCGGACAACAACAATCGAAACAAAGGGAAGTAACCCCAAAAAGAACCGTATCTTTTACTCGAAATGACCGTATGTTTCACCCAAAACATACGGTTATTTCATAAGCTCAAGAAACCAACTTTCCACCATCCTAAATCTGAGGCACTCCCCTCTTTAATCATCTACTATAGAGATCTGTAAGAGCTTTTACCCAAGCGGAGAAATCACAAACAGCAAGAATCAAATGGAGCATTCAATGGCTCCCTAAAGCGGTTTCAAATATTAGCCACAAAAAAACGGTTTACTACCTTGCACCAGCAAGCGTAGTAAACCGTTCTACTAAGAATAGATTAAAAGAGCAATTACTCTTTGATATCTACAATAAGATTTAACTCATCCAATTGAGCCAAGTCAATATTAGAAGGAGCATCTAGCATCACATCACGTCCGCTATTGTTTTTAGGGAAAGCAATACAGTCACGGATAGAATCTAAACCAGCAAAGATAGAGACCCAACGATCTAGACCATAAGCCAATCCACCGTGAGGAGGAGCACCATACTTAAAGGCATTCATCAAGAAACCAAATTGCTCTTGAGCTTTTTCGGCTGTAAAGCCTAAAATCTCAAACATTTGTGCTTGCAATTCAGGGTCGTGAATACGAATAGAACCACCACCTATCTCTACCCCATTAATTACCATATCGTAAGCATCAGCACGTACAGCACCTGGATCGGTAGCTAACAAATGGATATCTTCATCTTTAGGATGCGTAAAAGGGTGGTGAACAGACATGAAACGTTTGCTCTCTTCATCGTACTCAAACATAGGGAAATCAACTACCCACAAGCAAACAAAGTTATTCTTATCACGAAGTCCCAATTGGCTACCCATCTCTAGACGAAGTTCGCACAACTGTTTGCGAGTTTTCATCACATCATCACCGCTCAAGATTAAGATTAAATCACCTGGTTCAGCAGCAAAAGCGCTCTTCATCTCTTGAAGCACCTCTTGTGTATAGAATTTATCGACACTCGATTTTACAGTACCATCTGCCTCAACACGTGCATAAACCATTCCTTTTGCACCGATTTGTGGACGCTTCACAAAGTCAGTCAATTGGTCTAACTGCTTGCGTGTGTAGCTAGCTGCACCTTTGGCACAGATACCACCTACATAAGCAGCACTGTCGAATACAGGGAACCCGTGTCCCTTCATAATCTCCATAAGCTCGACAAACTTCATATCAAAGCGCAAGTCTGGTTTATCGCTACCATAATATTTCATTGCATCTGACCAAGGAAGACGCAAGAAATCGCCTGTAAGTTCTACCCCACGAAGTTCTTTGAACAGATGTTTAGCCATTCCTTCGAAGATCATAATGATATCTTCTTGCTCAACGAAAGCCATTTCGCAGTCAATTTGCGTAAACTCAGGCTGACGGTCAGCACGCAAGTCTTCATCACGGAAACATTTTACAATTTGGAAGTAACGGTCAAAGCCCGACACCATCAACAACTGTTTCAACGTTTGTGGCGATTGTGGAAGTGCATAGAATTGTCCTGGATTCATACGTGAAGGAACAACGAAATCACGTGCTCCCTCGGGAGTTGAACCAATTAACATAGGAGTCTCTACCTCAAGGAAGCCTTGAGTATCTAAGTAACGACGTACCTCCATTGTCATACGGTGGCGCAACTCTAAGTTTTGACGTACTGCATTTCTTCTTAAATCCAAATAGCGGTACTTCATACGGATATCATCTCCCCCATCCGTATTATCTTCAATTGTAAAAGGAGGAGTTTGAGCTGCATTAAGAACATTTAGTTCTTCTACAATAATCTCAACATCACCTGTAGGAAGTGCTGCATTCTTATTAGAGCGTTCGCTGACTGTTCCGGTTACTTGTACCACAAACTCACGCCCTAAGTGGTTGGCACGCTCGCACAACTCAGCATTTACCTCTTCGTTAAATACCAATTGAGTAATGCCATAACGATCACGAAGATCTACAAAGGTCATTCCACCCATCTTGCGGGTACGTTGAACCCAACCAGCCAAAGTAATGCGGCTGCTAGCATGTGAGAGTCTAAGCTCTCCACAAGTATGACTTCTGAACATATTAGTAGTGTTTTTGGTTTATCAATAAAGCACAAAGGTACAATTTGTTTTTTATTTATGCAATCTTTAAACAGCGTACCAAAGAAGCAAAGAAAAAAGAGGATATCGTGTTGAAAAAGGGAGCTTAAAAAGTCGTAAAAAGGGAGAATTGACTCCATCCATAAACCCTTGTTGGGTAGTGAATAGTAAGAAATCATGCGATATTTTAAATGAATGCTGTGGGCTAATCTATCTCAATGAATTTTTAAGGGGACACAAGTGATAACGGTATAAAATAAGACGCTTATAAAAAAGAACGTTTCACCCAAATAGATGAAACGTTCTCTTTTATAAGCGTCTGAACTAGAATCGATACAGAGATACTCACAAATATCAAGCACTCAATCGTTTTAATTCGACTCTTTCAAAGCAAGAGTAATGCCACTTCTTAAGATTCAGTTGGTGCATATAAGGCTTCGAAAGTAATGCGTTTGTAGTCAAAGATCTCTTCTGGTTTAAAAAATCTTTTTAATTCTAGCGCAGCTGATTCCAATGAATCAGAAGTATGTACAATATTCTCTTGATAGCTCATACTAAAGTCACCACGTATCGTTCCTGGTTGAGCTTTTCTACTATTTGTAGGTCCTGCTAATGCGTGAACAGTATCTACGGCATCAACACCTTCAAGACACATCACTAATACAGGGGTTACCATCATAGAATGTTTAATACCATCAAAAAAAGACTTCCCTACCAAATGAGCATAGTGCTCTTCTAATATTTCTTCAGTCAATCTAGTCATTTTCGTACCTACAATACGCAAACCTTTGCGTTCGAAACGAGCTATAATTTCTCCTATTAAGCCTCGTTGAACTGTCGATGGCTTTAATATTACCAATGTTCTTTCCATACCTTTTTAATGTTTTAATTTTTTCTTGTTTATCTGTTATTTGTATTAAATACTATCTAGCTAATCAATTGACAATGAGTCTACAACTCACCTTTACTATATAACAAAATCAGCGAAATCACTCCCGCGATACAACAAATTCAATTGATTGTAGGAATGTGGCAAAAATAGTATAAATTCTGAATCTATCACTCTTTCTAGTACTATTTTATACATTTCCACCAATAACTACAGCTTTTTATACTATCAACAACCGTTTTGCTAATTATTTGCATGCTCTTTTATTCATCTAAGTAAAAAAATAGATAAAATCCTCTATTATAACACCCTATAAAGAAGAAATACTGTATCAAACTCGCCAAAAATAGCACACTACACAACACCTGTGGATGAAAATAAATAGAGCAAAGCAAATCACACAAAGTAGCCCCACACGTAAAGCAGAGATAGAAGATGGCTAGATATTTTGGTGAGGTAATACTGAGCAATACCCAATAGCACTGCCTCAATTCAAAAGGTTTTTGTACATTTGCCTACAAATAAACAAGACGACACAAACCAGAACGATGGAACAACTACAAACCTTAATAGCTACAGCGCTAAAAATCAAGGAACAACAAGTAGCCAATACAATAGCTCTTTTGGATGGAGGAGCAACCATTCCTTTTATAAGTCGCTACCGTAAAGAGGTTACAGGTGGTTTAGACGAAGTCCAAATTGGTGAAATAAAAGAGCGAAATGACAAACTCAATGAGTTAGTGAAGCGAAAAGCAACCATTCTAAAGACCATAGAGGAACAAGGAAAACTGACCGACGATTTGAAAAAACGAATTGAAGGAAGTTGGGACGCTACACTCTTAGAGGATATATACCTTCCCTACAAACCGAAACGTAAGACGAGAGCCGAGGCTGCTAGACAGAAGGGGCTAGAGCCACTTGCAATGCTCATTTGGATGCAACGAGAGGAGCATTTATCCAATCGAGTAAGTGCCTTTGTGAAAGGAGAAGTAGCTAGCGAAGAGGAGGCACTTAAAGGAGCAAGAGACATTCTAGCCGAGATGATAAATGAAGATGAGAAGGCTCGTAACCAAGTGAGAAATGGCTTTATGCGCCAAGGAATGGTAGAGGCCAAAGTGATAAAGGGAAAAGAGGAAGAGGGAGCGAAATATCGAGACTATTTTGATTTTACTGAATCCCTAAAACGACTCTCTTCACACCGTTTATTAGCCATTCGACGAGGTGAATCAGAAGGAATCTTAAAGGTATCCATTACACCTGATAATGAGGAATGCATAGAACGATTGGAACGCACTTTTGTACGTGGAAACAGTGCTGCTAGTCGGCAGGTCAGCGAAGCGATTAAGGATAGTTACAAACGTTTGCTAAAACCTGCTATCGAAACTGAGTTTGCAGGAATTAGTAAAGAGAAGGCAGATGCTGAGGCTATTCGTGTATTTGTGGAGAACTTAAAACAACTCCTTTTAGCAGCTCCATTGGGACAAAAACGCATTCTAGGAATGGACCCAGGGTATCGCACGGGATGTAAAGTGGTCTGTCTGGATGAACAAGGAAACCTATTACACAACGAGACTCTCTACCCTCACCCACCTAAAAGTGAATATGCACTGGCTTCACGTAAGCTAACCAAATTGGTAGAGCAGTACAAGATAGAGGCGGTTGCCATTGGAAATGGGACAGCAAGCCGTGAAACAGAACAATTTGTGACGGGACAACGCTACGACCGTCCTCTACAGGTTTTTGTAGTAAGCGAAGATGGAGCCTCGATCTATTCAGCCTCAAAGGTGGCGCGCGATGAGTTTCCCGACTACGACGTAACGGTACGTGGAGCTGTATCTATCGCTCGACGATTAATGGATCCACTCGCAGAATTGGTGAAGATAGAGGCTAAATCGCTCGGCGTAGGTCAATATCAACACGATGTAGAGCAAACAGCCCTTAAAAAAGCATTGGACCAAACGGTGGAGAATTGTGTAAACCGTGTGGGAGTTAATCTCAACACAGCTAGCAAGCATCTACTAACCTATGTCTCTGGATTAGGTCCTGCTTTGGCACAAAATATCGTAGACTATCGGGCAAGCAACGGCGCTTTCCAATCACGCAAGGAGCTATTAAAGGTACCTCGCATGGGTGCCAAAGCATTCGAACAGTGCGCAGGATTCTTACGCATTCCACAAGCAAAGAATCCACTAGACAATTCGGCTGTACACCCCGAAAGTTATGCCGTAGTAGAACAGTTTGCCAAAGATTTAAGCTGCTCGGTAGAGGAGCTAATTAGCCGCAAAGAGCTGCAAAAAGAGATAAAAATAGAGAAGTATGTATCACCGACAGTTGGTATACCTACCCTAACCGATATTGTACAGGAGTTAGAAAAGCCTGGACGTGACCCTCGTCAAACCATCAAAGCCTTTGAGTTCGATGCGCATGTAAAAACCATTGGCGATTTAAAGGAGGGGATGGAACTTCCAGGAATTGTTACCAACATTACCAACTTTGGCTGCTTTGTTGACGTGGGTATTAAAGAAAATGGCTTGGTACATATTTCACAATTGGCCGATCAGTTTGTGAGCGACCCTACCACCGTAGTAAGCATCCACCAACATGTACGGGTGCGCGTATTAAGTGTAGACAGCGAGCGAAAACGAGTACAGCTAACAATGAAGGGGTTGTAACAACCCTCTTCTTCTGAACAACTGCTCCAGAGAGTAGCATTCTCTACACCCAAGAAAAAAGGGTGCCACACTACCAGAACAAAAGAACTCTTTTGAAAGAATGGAATGAACGAAGAAACATACAACAGCAAATCCTATTGGTTTGCCTTTTACCAAAACCAATTTTTGGTAGAACAGATAGGTGATTCATACCGCGTACCCTGTCAAGAGAAACCTCCCACAGAACTTCCTAAGAGTGAAGAGATATATGTCTGTGGAGAGCTAGAGGGAATACCGTGTAAAGCCTATGCACTGACAGAGGAGTATAACGCAGATAGTGAAGCGGATACAGCAATAGTTCCAAATTCCATGCCAATCCATCCTATTGATGAATATCTAGGCGAAGAGAGCATTCAAAAAAGGTTAAAATTGGTAGACCTAAGGGCTTCCTATGACATTCTACCCTTCGATGAGTATTACAAAGCCGGAAAGGGTGCAGAGCTACTCCATTGGGAGAGGAACTCTCGCTTTTGCCCAGCTTGTGGCACAGAGACTCAACGCATATCGGCCATTGGAAAAAAATGCAAGAAATGTCACCAGGAGTTCTATCCACACATAGCACCTGCTATGATTGTACGCATTCGCAAAGGAGACTCCATCCTTTTGGTTCGTGCCAAAAACTTTCGAGGCACCTTTAAAGGATTAGTAGCCGGATTTGTAGAGAGTGGTGAATCCTTGGAAGAGTGTGTACATCGAGAAGTGCTGGAGGAGACTGGATTAACGATTCAAAATGTATCCTATTTTGGTAGCCAACCGTGGCCATACCCCAATGTACTTATGATTGGATTTACAGCCGATTACAAAGGGGGTGAACTAAAACTTCAAGAAGAGGAACTAACATCAGGAGCCTTCTTTACTAAGGAGAATATGCCCGAACTTCCTCGGAAACTAAGCTTGGCGCGTCAATTAATTGATGATTGGTTAAAGGAAGAATAACTATTTGTATGTAAAACTTATTGTAAACTTACTATATTTGCAATTATGGAATGGCTTAACTCTATTTTATTCGAGCATTCGGCTTTACAAGCTGTTATTGTTCTCTCAATCATTATAGCAACCGGATTGGGTTTGGGGAAAATCAAAATCGCTGGCATCTCTTTAGGAGTTACCTTCGTATTCTTTACAGGTATCTTTGCTGGTCACTTGGGATTATCAATCAATTCTGACGTCTTAAACTATGCCGAAAACTTTGGCTTGATTCTCTTTATCTACGAATTAGGGCTGCAAGTTGGTCCTGGGTTCTTTAGCTCCTTCCGAAAGGGGGGAATCCAACTCAATATGCTTGGCATGGGAGTCGTCTTATTGGGAACGACCATGGCTGTGGTACTAAGTAAAACCCTCTCTATACCAATGAATGAGATGGTGGGTGTTTTGTGTGGTGCAACCACTAACACACCCGCATTGGGTGCTGCACAACAAACACTCAAGGAGCTAAACTATACAGGAAGCAATGCTGCATTAAGTTGTGCTGTGACCTATCCACTAGGGGTAATTGGGGTGATATTAGCCCTTTTGATTATTCAAAAAATTGTCAGTAGATGCTCAGGAATACGCATTGAAGGTACAGAACAGAGTAACAACCAAACCTACGTAGCTACCTTTTTAGTAAAAAACCCAGGAGTATTTGAGAAGAATATCAAAGAGATTGCACAATTTATCAAACCTAAATTTGTCATTTCACGCCTTTGGCGAGAAGGAAGTGTTACCATCCCCACCTCTGAAAAGATACTCAAAGAGAATGACCGTGTACTCGTTATCACCACCCAAAAAGATGCACCCGTATTAATCGCCTTGTTTGGAGAGTTAGAGAGTGAAGAGTGGAACAAAGAGCAAATTGATTGGAACTCCATAGATACTCAATTAATCTCACAACAAATCGTTATCAGCCGCTTTGCAATTAATGGAAAGAAACTAGGTTCACTCCGCCTACGCAATAATTATGACATTAATATCAGTAGAGTCACACGAAGTGGTGTAAAGCTACTAGCTACTCGTGATTTGATTCTACAAGTGGGAGACGTCGTCACCGTAGTAGGCGAAGCTTCGGCTATTAAAGAGGTGGAAAAGATATTGGGTAATGCCGTTAAAGCACTAAAAGAGCCTAACTTAGCCGCTATTTTTATCGGTCTTGTTTTAGGGCTAATAATAGGATCCATTCCTATTACTATACCAGGCATCAGCTCACCCGTTAAATTGGGGTTAGCAGGAGGAGCCATCTTAATAGGTCTATTGATTGGTGCCTTCGGCCCACGCTTTCACCTAGTCACTTATACCACCCAAAGTGCCAACCTAATGCTCAGAGGTATTGGACTCTCTCTCTACCTTGCATGTTTGGGACTGGATGCCGGTGATGCTTTCTTCGAAACGATTATGCGCCCAGAAGGAGCTATTTGGATAGGAGTTGGTTTCTTAATTACGTTGATACCTACGCTTATAATGGCCTTTGTCGCTCTCCGCTTTTACAGCCTCGACTTTGGTACAACCTGCGGTATGTTGTGCGGAAGCATGTCCAATCCAATGGCGCTCAATTATGCAAATACACTTGTAACAGGCGACAAACCAACCGTTAGCTATGCTACCGTATATCCGCTCACTATTTTTAGCCGAATCATCATTGCTCAAATTATATTGATGTTATTTATTTAAAAAGAACTTTTAAACTAAAATACGATGAATGCCTATAATCAAATATCACCAGAGACAATTGAAAAAGATTTACGTTATCTAAAACTACTTTCTCAAAGTTTTCCCAATGTAGCTGCAGCCAGCACAGAGATTATCAACTTGGAAGCTATCCTAAACCTTCCCAAAGGGACTGAACACTTCTTGGCCGATTTACACGGAGAGCATGAGGCTTTTCAGCACGTACTCCGCAATGCTTCGGGATCGATAAAACGCAAGGTAAACGACCTTTTTGGCAATACGCTACGCGAAGTAGAGAAAAAGGATCTTTGCACGCTGATTTACTATCCACAAGAGAAGATAAAAATCGTAAAATCTACCGAAGAGGATTTAGAAGATTGGTATGCCATCACGCTGAATCAATTGGTAAGACTTTCTCAAGATGTATCTTCCAAATATACTCGCTCTAAAGTTAGAAAAGCACTCCCACAAGAGTTCTCCTATATTATTCAAGAGTTGCTACACGAAAGTTCTACGGTGGCCAACAAACAAGCTTACATCAATGTAATTATTAGTACCATTATTCAAACCCGCCGTGCTGATGATTTCATCATCGCTATGTGCCACTTGATTCAACGATTGGCAATAGATTCACTCCACATTTTAGGAGATATTTTTGATAGAGGCCCCTCTCCTCACCTCATCATGGATATGCTCTGTGAATATCACAGCGTTGACATTCAATGGGGAAATCACGACCTCTTATGGATGGGTGCAGCAGCAGGAAATAGAGCTTGTATCGCAAATATACTTCGCCTAACAATGCGCTATGCCAACATGGGAGTACTCGAGGAGGGATATGGTATCAACATTCTTCCATTGGCTACCTTTGCAATGGATACCTATGCCAATGATCCTTGTACACTATTCAAGCCCAAAGAGGTGGAAGAGAATAGCTACAACAAGAAAACCCTGCGAATGATTTCGCAGATGCACAAAGCCATCAGCATCATTCAGTTTAAAATAGAGGCAGAGCTTATCAAACGTAATCCATCGTATAAGATGGAAAATAGACTGATGCTACATGCCATTGATTTTGAAAAGAATCAGGTGGTTATCGATGGAAAATCATACGATTTAGTTGACCACTTCTTTCCTACGATAGACCCTAATAACCCCTATCAGCTAACTGAAGAGGAGCAAGAGGTAATAGACAAACTAAGCCATTCATTTGCAGGAAGTGAGAAACTACAAAGACATATCGCTTACCTATTCCGCTATGGAAGTATGTATACGATTAGTAATAGCAATCTACTTTTTCACGCCTCTGTACCTCTTAATGAAGATGGCTCGTTGAAAGAGGTTACTATCTTAAATAAGAAATACAAAGGAAAGAAACTACTCGAAAAAATCGATCACCTAATTCGCATAGCCTATCTAGCTGATGACAGAAATGCAGAGCGGAAGTATGCCAAAGATTATATCTGGTACCTCTGGTGCGGACCAGATTCACCCGCTTTTGACAAATCGAAGATGGCTACATTCGAACGTTACTTCTTAAAAGAGAAAGAGCTTTTCAAGGAGGTGAAGGGATACTACTACACGTTGCGCAATGAAGAGAGCGTATGCAACATGCTACTCGATGAGTTTGGTGTAGAGGGTAAACATCGACACATCATTAATGGGCATGTACCTGTAAAAACCACCAAAGGGGAGACTCCTATCAAAGCCAACGGAAGATTGATGGTGATAGATGGAGGATTCTCAAAAGCCTACCACGCTGAAACAGGTATTGCGGGGTATACATTGGTCTACCACTCACGCGGATTCCAGTTGGTACAACACGAACCATTTACTTCTACTCAGAAAGCCATTGAGGAGGGAAAAGATATCAAATCAAGTACACAGATTGTCGAATTGAGTAGCAAACGTATGATTGTGAAAGATACAGATAAGGGGAAAGAGCTTGTTACTCAAATTAAAGACCTCAAGAAGTTACTGATGGCATACAGCCGAGGAATAATTAAAGAGAATGCAATCTAGCTGAAAGGAGAAGCTCCCTAAAGCGATTGAATGAGCTATCCCAAGTAATTGCTGTCCTGTAAATAGAGTGATGCTCAACGACTTGCCGAGATTCCTTTAAACGGGGGTTCTCTTTTCATTAGCTAATGATTTTTGACAAACTCAATAGAATAGAGTTAAATGGAATCCTATTTACTCTCTATTAGATTCGATTATAGAAAAATCAAGTGACTTTCTAAAAGCATTAAGTTTTATCGGACAGAGATGATTCCAAGTCTAAACCATTCGTTTTTATAGATAAAGAGAGGGCGAAAAGATTATCTTTTCGCCCTCTCTTTATCTATAAAAACCTATATCCTCAATCTTTTTTATACCAACAAAACGATTAGCTAAAAGATCATTGGCTACAAAACAGTGCGGATATTAGGAAGTGTACCCTATATTACTGATGTTGATCGCGTAACAAATCATTAACGGTCTTCACGGGGTTGAAAGTATCCAAAGATACCTCAACAAAAAGTGTATTCCAATCGCTCATAGCACCGTTCCATAGACCAGGAAGTTCAAGTGCTTTAAGCTCTTTACCCCCTTTGGATTTATGTGAAATAAAGCCTGTAGCTTTATCCACGTAACGAGTCAAATCAAATTTATTTCCCTTGTAATCGCGAACAGCACAAACCAAGTCTACTGGATTAAAGTGTGTTCCTTGTTCAAACATGGCTCTCTTCTCTGGGTCGCTCATCTCTATTTGCGAGCTCTCTAAGATTTGCAACGAAACCGTACCATCACTATTATAAGCCAAGAAAGGACCTCCACCAGGTTCGCCTACATTTTTCACCATACCACACACACGCATAGGGCGGTTCAGTTTGGAGCGTAAATAGATCACCAATTCTGTATCTTCCAAATCTTTGATATCACTCTTGCGACATAACAATTTGTGTTGTACAAAATGGATAATATCTTGCAAATCATCATGTGAATAAGTTCCCTTATCAAGCAGCTCTAAATAATCAAACACCTGCTTTTGAAGGGTTACTAACACACCCGCTACCAATTTTTTATAGACTACAGTCTCCTCCTTCAAGTGATCGGGCACCACATTGTCGATGTTCTTAATAAAAATAACATCAGCAGCTAGGTCATTCAAATTTTCAATCAATGCACCGTGTCCTCCTGGACGGAAAAGCAATTTTCCTTGTTCACGGAAAGGTTGATTATCACCATCAGCAGCCAATGTATCGGTACTCGGCTTCTGCTCAGAGAAAGTGATGTGGTAGTTCACTCCAAACATCTTCTCATAAATAGCAGCTTTTTCCGCCACTAATGTTTCAAATAATTGACGATGTTCCGTAGAGACAGTAAAGTGTACATAAACATCACCTGCCTCTCCTGCTGCATAAAGTGCCCCTTCTACTAGGTGCTCTTCTAGAGGTGTGCGAACACCCGCTTCTCCATAAGCATGAAATTTCAAAAGCCCTTTAGGAAGAGCGCCATAATTAAGTCCCCCATTCTCTAAAAGTTGTGCAACCACCTTCTTATACTCTTTCGCCTCTATAAGCGCATCGATATCCTTTCCTGTAGCACTTTTACAAGCCTCGTTCAATTCACCGTAAAAAGCGAATTTATGAATCTTATCAAAAAAGGTTTGTTCAAAAGCATTTGATGGTTCGTTATAGTCTGCATCTAAAAATTCAAATAGATCTTTAAACATACGACTTGCTGCACCCGATGCAGGTACAAACTTCACGATGGTTTTATGACTTGCTTTATAGTTTTCCCACGCAGCCAAGTAGTCACTTTTTTCATCTGCTTGAGGTGCTAAAATACCCTTCTCAAGTGAAGCAGCTGCCTCTAGTTGTAAAAAGGGGAAACCTTCTCTGAAAGAGAGAAGCTGTTGCGTAATTTGATTCTCAGTTATTCCCTTTAAAAGGAGTAGTTCTTTGTCTTCTTGTGTCAACATAAATATATCTGTTTTAGTAGTTTTTGATATAAGAAAAAGGACTCAACGACTTCAATGAGTCTCCAAATATACAAAAAAGAGCAGAACACATTCTAGAAAAGAAAGAAAAAAACTACCTTTACCCACAAAAAATAATATTATATAGTTTTATTTAGCGCATAACTTAAGAGCAACAGATATGAACAAAAATTCTTTTTTTACAGCTATAGAACATAAGCAGCTCTTTACTCTATACAAACGTTTGCTTCTCCTATCAGGAGATGCCCTTCAACCAAACGATTGTCATAAATTGAAAGCACATCTAATTAAAGCTGCATCCAAAGGCTCTTTTGTCCGTAATAGCTTCGGGATGAATCCAATCATAAAAGATATGCAAACAGCTATTGTGGTAGCTGAAGAGATTGGTATGAAACGAGCTTCCATATTGGGTATTATGCTACACGAATCGGTAAAATCCAAAGTTTACACCCTCCAGTCGATACAAAAAGAGTATGGCGAGGATGTAGCAGGTATTATTCACGGATTGGTACGCATCAATGATTTATATACCAAGAGTCCTGTTATTGAATCTGAAAATTTCCGCAACCTACTCTTGTCGTTTGCTGAAGATATGCGCGTAATCCTTATTATGATTGCCGACCGGGTGAATTTAATGCGCCAAATCAAAAAGACAGAGAACCTAGGGGGAAGAACAAAAGTAGCCAATGAGGCTGCCTACCTCTACGCTCCATTGGCACATAAATTGGGACTTTATAAGCTGAAATCAGAATTAGAAGATATCTCGCTTAAATATACCGAGCCCGAAATGTATTACCACATTAAGGAGAAATTAAATGAAACAAAAGCCTCACGTGACAGCTATATTGCTAATTTTATAGAGCCCATTGAGCAGAAACTAAAAGAGGCCCAATTAGCCTTTCACGTAAAAGGGCGCACCAAGTCGATTCATTCTATCTACCAAAAAATGAAGAAACAAAAGTGCCCTTTCGAAAATGTATACGACCTCTTTGCCATACGCATCATCCTAGAATCAGAGATTGATAAAGAGAAACAAGAGTGCTGGCAAAGTTACTCCATCGTTACCGACATGTATATGCCCAATCCCAAACGATTGAGAGATTGGCTTTCTGTTCCTAAGAGCAATGGCTATGAATCACTCCATACCACAGTTATGGGGCCTGGAGGGAAATGGGTAGAGGTACAAATTCGTACAGAGCGTATGGATGATATCGCAGAAAGAGGATTAGCAGCACACTGGCGCTACAAAGGAGTGAAAAGTGAAAACGGACTAGACGAATGGCTAACTACCATCCGAGAAACTCTTGAGAATGCAGACAGCAACCTCGATATGATGGATCAATTCAAACTTGAATTGTATGAGGATGAAGTGTTTGTTTTTACACCCAAAGGAGACCTTTACAAATTGAGCAAAGGGGCTACGATTCTCGACTTTGCCTTTCACATCCATAGCAAACTAGGTAGTAAATGTATCGGTGCCAAAGTTAACGATAAGAATGTACAGATAAAATATGTACTGAACAGTGGAGATCAGGTGGAGATTATGACTGCAAACAGCCAAACGCCCAAACAAGATTGGCTAAACATTGTCACTACATCAAAGGCACGCAACAAAATACGTCATGCCCTAAAAGAGATAGAAGCGAAACAGACGCAATATGCTAAAGAAGAAATCGACCGAAAGTTTAAAAACCGGAAAATCGATTATGATGAAGCAACCATGATGAAACTCATCAAAAAAATGGGTTTCAAAACAGTAACAGAGTTCTATCAAAGCATGGCTGACCAAAAAATTGATGCCAACCAAATACTTGATAGATATGTAGATCTCAGAAAAAAAGAGACTGAACCACGCGAAGAGAGTCCAAGCAGAAGTGCCGAAGGATATAGCCTACCCCTACAAGTAGAGGACAAATCGCTGAAAGAGGATGTACTGGTTATTGACCAAGACTTAAAAGGTATTGAATTTAACCTTGCCAAATGTTGCAACCCCATCTATGGAGATGAGGTCTTTGGATTTGTAACCATTCATGGAGGGATTAAAATTCACCGCATAGATTGCCCCAATGCAAGGGATTTGCGTGCTCGTTTTGGATACCGTATCGTTAAAGCACGTTGGGATGGAAAAAGCCAAGGCAAACAATACCCAATTACACTTCGTATCGTGGGGAACGACGATATTGGCATTGTGACAAATATCACCTCCATCATTAGCAAAGAGAGCGACATACTGCTGCGTTCAATCAACGTAGATTCACACGGAGGACTTTTCTCGGGTATGCTCACAGTTATGATTGACGACTTAACAAAGCTAGAGGCATTGATTAAAAAATTAAGAACCGTCAAAGGGGTTAAACAGATAAATCGGTAAGTAGAGACTCCATACAGGTCGTTTTATATGTAGGGTGTACCTTATACTTCGCAAATGGTCTCCACTTCTACGATACTGACTCATTACGAAGTATCATCGACCAAAAGCAAGAGTAGCTCCTACATAAAACAGACTTATTTTGAATCAATCTATTTGTCTAATTTACTAACAACAAAGAGAACAGCCATCTATTTCGGTACAGAACATCAACTTATTTGGCTATATAATTATAACTTTACACTTAGGTATAAACAAAAATTTCAAATTATGAAAAGAACAGTATGCACTTTGCTCCTATTAGTAACCGTTATCTTCCTATATTCACAAGAAAAGACAGCGGACATCACTTTTGATAAAACAACGCACAATTTCGGCGAATTCCCAGAAGAGAATCCTAAAGTATATTGTACATTCAAATTCACCAATTCAGGTAGTGGCCTTTTAGTAATACACCAAGCCATCGCCTCTTGCGGATGTACCGTTCCTCAATATCCCAAGGAACCAATCAAACCAGGAGAGAGTGGCGAAATTAAAGTGACCTACAACGGAGCAGGGAAGTTTCCCGGTAAGTTTAAAAAATCAATTACAATTCGCACCAATGGGAAGACAGAGATGGTAAGGCTCTACGTCGAGGGAACAATGACTCCAAAAGCGACAAAATAGAAGAGTTTTTACTCCCTCAAACACTCACCCGGTTAGAAAGTAAGCCTCTCATTAGCAGGGTTATGCCCTAATGATGCGAATAGATAAAGGAGGAGATATCCTTTATTCAAAATGTAATCACAAAGGAGTTATGGAATCAAGCAAGTAACAAAAAAGACTAATGGCTAAATGTTGCTTCATTCAATGCCCATCAAACATTGGAAAGCAAAGTTCAGTGATACCTAGACCTGCGAGTAGCATTGAAGTGATAAATCACAGAAATGGTTACAAGAAATTACTCGCTAACATTTTGTTATTCAAAAGAGAAGTTGTATCTTTGCACCCGCCAATACGAGTTGTTGGCAATAATTCAAATCAATTATTTATAAAAACATTTTAAAAGAATGGCAACTAAAATCAGATTGCAAAGAAACGGACGCAAAAGCTATGCGTTCTACTCAATCGTTATTGCAGACGTAAGAGCTCCACGCGATGGAAAATTTACTGAGAAAATTGGTACTTACAACCCCAACACCAATCCTGCCACAGTAGATTTGAATTTCGAACTTGCGTACAAATGGGTAATGTCTGGTGCTCAACCAACTGACACTGTACGTTCTATCTTATCAAAAGAAGGTGTTTACATGAAAAAACACTTAGCTGGTGGTGTATCGAAAGGTGCTTTCACTCAAGCTGAAGCTGATGCTAAATTCGAAGCTTGGAAAAGCAACAAACAATCAGGTTTGGAAGCTTTGAAAGCGAAAGAAGAAGCTGCAAAACAAGCTGACGCTAAAGCACGCCTAGAAGCTGAGAAAAAAGTAAACGAAGAGATTGCTAAAAAAGTAGCTGAGAAGAAAGCTGTTGAAGCTGCTGCAAACGCAGAAGCTGAAGCACCTGCTGTAGAAGAAGCACCTGCTGCTGAAGCTACCGAAGCTCCTGCTGAAGCATAATCAGTTATAAATTATCCTCCCAAACAAACAAAAGGCTCTTCCGATTTTCGGAAGAGCCTTTCTGTTTTTAGGCCCAACTTCAAATTATTTTTAATACAAACTCCGCACATCAACGAGAAAAACAATCACCTTTCTACAGCTCAATCATTTTGGAGATTAATCCAACAACAATGCTATCCGATAAAAAAGAGAAGAATGATTATATCGGCTGATGACCAATAGCAACTCTTCTTTCTACCAACCAATCTATCTATGAAACGCTCTCAATAAAGCATCCCCTACCAAATCGCATAAAGCAAAGCCCCACCCATAAGCTAAATACAAGTAAGAGAAAGAAATATGCATAAAGAAACTATTTCTAAACTTTAGTTACGATTTATAATAAAAAAAAGGTGATACAGCTATTTATCTAAAAATAAAATGCTATATTTGCAAGGAAAGAGCTAAAAAAGAGAGTTAGCAAGCAGATCTAAATTCCAAGTAAAGGTAAGAGTAGATGAAAAAACGCATTTTAGTAACAGGTGGTACAGGCTACATTGGTTCTCATACAGTAGTAGAGCTCCAAAATAGCGGATACGAGGTGATTATCATAGATAATCTATCGAATTCGCGAGCAGATGTAGTGGACTGTATTGAAAAGGTATCAGGTATCCGCCCACTATTTGTGGAGTTAGATTGCTTGGACTATGCCGGACTAGATGCCCTTTTTATAAAATATCCAAATATAAAAGGAATCATCCACTTCGCAGCAAGCAAAGCTGTAGGAGAGTCAGTACAAAAGCCCTTACTATACTACCGCAACAATTTAGTTTCTTTGATTAATTTGTTGGAGTTGATACCTAAGCACAAGGTAGGTGGAATTATATTTTCTTCGTCGTGTACCGTTTATGGTCAACCCGACATACTTCCTGTCACTGAAGCTGCACCTACTAAGATAGCAGAATCACCTTATGGAAATACCAAGCAAGTAAATGAAGAGATCATACATGATACGATTGCTTCAGGCGCACCTATCAATGCGATTTTACTACGCTACTTTAATCCCATCGGTGCACACCCTACATCTTTATTAGGTGAACTTCCAAATGGTGTACCTCAAAATCTTGTTCCGTTTTTAACACAAACGGCAATGGGTATTCGGGAACAACTTAGCGTTTTTGGAAATGACTATAATACGCCTGATGGATCATGCATTCGTGACTACATCAATGTCGTTGACTTGGCAAAAGCACACGTCGTGGCAATGAATCGTATTCTAGAAGAGAAACAGGAAGAAAAGGTAGAAGTATTCAATATTGGTACAGGCATTGGTCTATCCGTATTGGAATTGATACACGCTTTTGAAGCAGCAACAAGTGTTCCTTTGAACTATAAAATAGTAGGACGCCGTACTGGAGATATCGAAAAAGTATGGGCAAATCCTGAACGCGCCAATCAAGTGTTGGGCTGGAAGGCAGAAACTGGTATCGAAGATACCCTTAAGTCAGCGTGGAACTGGCAGCTAAAACTTAGAGAAAAAGGAGTACAATAAAAAAAAATACAAAAAACAAGAGAACTTTATAAACCTTTTATAGACTTCAATTGTTTTTTATATAGCATCGGGGATTTGACTTCACTCCTAGAGTATGTGATATATTCGGATGAACCATTTATACTCAAATAAATACAAGTTCCCATGCATAGTAGTTTTGTCGTGTTTTATTTTGTGTTTGTGTTGTAACTGTCTTTCGACGTGAGTCGAAAGACAGTTCGTTTTTTATCCAAGTCCTATTCGAAATGGCTAGCTGGAACCTTTCTCTTAAGGTCTATTGCTTTTACCTTCTCTCTCAACACCTCTTTAATACGACTACGTACAGAAATACTAGCGCTATCCACAGGGCTAACACGAACAGAGTTCTTCATATCTTTGTATTTCGCTCGAGTGATTTTAAATTTAAAATCATCTAAGTTACCACTGATATCAACCCCTGCACTAAAAGGAATGGGTGACTTAAGCAGCGATACGTGATAATCAAAGCTCATATCAATATTGTGTTTACCTCCCACAGCTACTAAATAGCGATCTACACCAATCAAGAAAGGATAGATGTTGATTTGACCATCTTTTACGATCACATCAACCGATACGCTATCAATTACATTTCTACTTTTGTTTTTAAAATGAAGCATCTTTGATATTTCAGAGAAGGTCTCTCCATCCATCAACACCAAACTATCACCACGCAATTTAGTCGCTGCCTGCAACGAAGGAAGTTCGAGCGACATCGTAGAATCAAGTCTTGCCTCAGCAGCAATCTGAAAGTTTACAAAACCATCTAACGAACGAAGCATAGGTACAATTGAATCCAAAGCAGGGATAAACTCTACCAACTTACCAACTTGAATATCTTTCATACGCAAGTCAAATCCTGTATAAGCAGACAATGTATCCTTAGTGCTGTAAACCAAAGTGGTATTCATATCAGCCGATAAAGCATGTAATTTCAAATCAGAAAGTTCGATAGAACGATTACGTACAACTACTTCACCTTTTATCTTTTCAATTTTAAGTGCACCAAAAAGTACTGCCTTCACATCCACATCCAACACAAAGTCAATTTTATCTGGCACTACAAAAAGTTTGCTTTCCCCATTAGCTGCTGCAGATTCAGATACAAGTTCCTTTGTTTCAGCCTCTGCCTCTTCCAAATTTGTCACACGAACACCCTCTTGTGCCATCTCCATAGCCCGCATCAGTTCATTGCAATTTATAAAGTTAGAAGCCACACTCATCTTTCCAATCAATGTTTCACCATCCAAGAAAACCTCTTTAAGGTTTGAAAGCGATCCAGTTACTTGAAGATCTGATGAGCCAACTTTTATTTTTGCATTGTTTAATCGGATAGCATCATCTCCAAATGAGAGTTTCGAAGCAGGCATACTCATAAGTAGAGGAAAAGCAGGAGTAAACAGCTTTAAATTTCCAAAACCTACTGAACCATCACTAATCCAATGTTTAGATTCAAGCGACTCTTTTTCGCTCTTCACATCAAAACCGGCCACTTGTAGTGCTAGGATATTAGCTCCAGCCACTGCATAAACAGAGTCAAACTTCAAGGTAGAAGAGAGTCTTGCTATTTTTTTATTTCTCTTAGAAGGATCTAGACGTACTTCAGTTTGTGCAGCACCCGTATAGAATTTTACTGAATCATTCAAAATCAAGCTCATTCCACCATATCCTAATATAGCTTGCATAGAAGCAATAGAGGTGGTATCTTTAAGCGGTGAAGTTTTTACTTGCAGCGAAGCTTTATTCATTGTAGCCTCTACCCCTTTTCTTGTTTTAAGTGAAAAACCATCAAAACCAACAATAGCATTCAACAAGCTTTTTCCTTGCACAAGGGTAGTGTCTTCACGGTTTGCGCCAAAGCCAAAACCTGCACTCGCCACCTTAAACTCAAAAGAATCTCTAGGGCTGATTATCTCAACATCGCTCAGTTTAATCATACCTCCTAAGCCCAAACGTCCCCAGTTCTCCTGTTTTACATCACTTAAAAGTAAACAACTGTGCAGCTTAGAGTCAATTTTACCTGCTAGCACAACTCCCTCTTCCAATGGAAATGTTTTTACTAAATCAGTAAAGTTAACGTGAGCATCAACACGCACGTCAATCTTGGGGTCAAGAAGCGGATTATTTACCTCACCGCTACATTGCAAAGTAGAAGAAGCACCTGCGAAATAGAACTTATTCAATTTTACATAAGAATCTTTTTTCTCTTGCAGATTGATACGCACCGCCAAATCCAAATCAAGTTGGTCGATACCATTTACCATTCCTTTGTATTGAGCCGAAGCACGGTCGATTGTTGCGATTGCCTCTAAAACAGGTAATTTACCTACTCCATACACTCCTTTCAAGCTCCCTTTTACATCAACAGCTCCATTAGCTGTCACATCAACGGCTTCATTTACAATCGAAGTAGGAATCAGATCAAGTACTGTTTTCAACGTAGGAACCTGTAGGCCAAAATTAAAATCAACAGCCAAATCATTGGTTGTCGTGTCTTTCTTTAATACACCATCTGCCAAAAGTCGAATTCCATTGATATCCAACTGAGTATCCTCTAACTTGTAGATTTTTTCGCTACGGTCTACAAACAGATGGGTATCAAATCCAAATCCTATTTTATTGACCAACAATTTTCCTTGTTGCCAAACCAAAATGTTTTGGGTATCCAAATGAAGAGAGACCTGATTCTGTATATCAGAGAGCGAGCCCGATAGACGAAAGTTAAAGTTACGAAGGTCAGCAAAAACTTGGTTAGAGCGATCATCGAAAGTAACATTAGCCTTTCGAATCTCAATATTTCCCACCTCTATTTTACCTGTAAAAGCCAAGCTATCATTGGTTACTTCATCTTCTACAGCCACAGAATCACTAGCTGCAACAATCTCCCAATTGGCACTTCCCTCACTATTTTTATAGGCATAAATAGTAGCCTCATCAATTAGTATCTCATGAATTTTCACAGCATTACTAGCCAACAAAGCAAGTGGGCGAGCCGTTACTAAGCAGGTTTTAAACTGCAACAAAGAGTCTTGTGGAGTAGATGGGAGTGAATCATGCGCTGCATGAGACAACAACTGACCATTTGTAAGCCGAATACCCACTTGTGGGAATGTGCTAAACACCGTAATATCTACCGCCTCACAGGTAACCTCACCATTCAGGTGACGATTCGCTTGTTCCAAAACAAGAGGAGTCAACTTATCTGGAGTCAACACAAAATTGACTGCCAAAGTAACTACCAACAGCAACAAAGCGATAAGTGAACCCAAAGTTATGGATAGATACTTTACCGTTTTTTTAATTTTTCTGTACGTCATAAATGCTTCAATATAAATAAATGTAAAATTAATATTTGGTTAATTCTTTTAATTCAGCTCTGTTTTAATGAGAATCGTTGAATAGATTTGTCACAGGAAGTTCACATTCGCCCCACTCTATGAGCGCATTGAAACAGCGTATAGAGCTATATTTAGATAAATCCTCTATCCGTATAATACCCTCTGATATCAACTTACGTTCCAACAATTCGGTTCGTTTTGTTCCCACCAATAGAGGATGAAGAGGAGTTATCCACTCTCTACCATTATATAGAGCTACATTGGCTATCGAGGTATCCGTCAGAGATCCTTTCTGCGTAATCAGCACCTCATCCCCCCTACCTCGTTGTTGAAAAAGGCTATTTAATCCCTCACGATTCAGAGATTTCAAGCTATAATTTAGATCTGCTGCCTCTATCAATTGAAGGGTTTGAATAGGACGTATCGCATAGGGAGTATAACTCACCTCCTCTACCCCATGCATATTATAAATCACCCGACACTTTGTACGTTGATCAATATCTGCCCATCTTACTATCTGCTCCAGAGAAGGTTCCCATTCAAGGGGCCCCAATTGCATCAAGGTTCTCCTCATTCGAGCTTCATGGTGAGATAAATTATAGGCTATCCCCCCCTCTATACGTATGGATTCAAGAAAAAGGGACATATACTTTTGCTATTATTTCATTATACTCATTTTCCTCTTCACTCTGGCTCGTAATTCCCCCACCCGCTTTGAAATAGAGTTTTCCATCCTGCTCTTCCACAAAACGAATCATTACAGCACTATCTAGCTCTTTGCCATCAAATATTCCCATCACTCCTGTATAGAAACCACGCTCATACCCCTCAGCTTCTTCTATTATCTGCACAGTTCTCTTTTTAGGTGCACCTGTAATAGAGCCGGCAGGAAGTAGAGTAAAGAGAATATCTCCCAAAGAGGATTCGTATCCCAAAGGCAACTCACCACATATTTCAGAACTCGTCTGAATAATCTCTCCCTTATTGGTCTGTAGATAATCACAATAACGATACTTTAGCACCTCTACTTTCGTTGCTACCATACTTAAATCGTTCCGTATCAAGTCGACAATAGTAGCATGTTCCGCTGCCTCTTTCACATCGTTCATTAAGAGCTCTTCTGCTTGAGGAAGGTGAGCGCAAATTGTTCCCTTCATAGGATAAGAGTAGATTTTCCCCTTTTTGATACGTATAAATATTTCGGGAGAGAAACAGACAAACTGATCCTTTATCCACAGTTTATAACGTGCACGAGCAGAATCATAAATTTCTCGAATAGTCACATTGGTATCAATTGGGACACAACAGGTCAAGTTGGTTAAGAAACTATTTCCGCCATAGATTTGCTCTTTCACATAAGAGAAGGCAGCGGCATAGTGATTGCGATTGGGAGGAGTAACTTTCCACCTCAGTTCACCCTGATAGGGCGATGAAGAGCACTTCCCATTGCTTCTTCCTTGAAAATTATAGAGGAGATGGGCAGTGTCAATCTCTGCCAATTTTTCTACATAACAACGATTCTGGTTGTAATCTATAAAAAAAAGAAAAGGAGTTTTCTTCTCTCCCCATTGGTTGATACGGTCTATAGCCGCTTGCTTGGTATAAAATTGCACGAAAAGATTTTAAAACATGGATACCATCTCACAGATGACTAATTATAACGATGAATATGGATTTAATTCATTTAAATTAATTAGACTTCTATCACTCTGTAGCAGAAATTGAATCACACCAATTTATTGGCTAGTTCTCAATTTACTAGCTACTTAGCAACACAAAGATAGTTGAATTTCCATTACTTAAGAGGATGTGTAGATTCTTTAACAAAAAAATAGGAGATTACGCTACAAATAGCTCACCTCCTTAAAGGCATAACTACGTTTCACGCCTGCCTCATCTTGCAAAATCAAATGTCCATCGGGAAGTATCTCCATCAACTGAGCACTGAATTCACCTTGTGCGTCACGAAAGCGATGCATCCCCTCTCGTCGATACTGCAGCTGAAAATAGCTTCTCTGAAGTTGAAAAAGAGATTCCCTACTGGGTTCACTGTTGAACTCCTCACTAACCTCTTTGCTAAGAGCACTCTTTGATTCATCCAACAAAATTCGATCTTTTCTACAAAAGGATGATTTCTCCTCCCCCGTATCGTTTAAGAGCCCTTTCTCGAATTGGCTAGAACTACTCCAGAGCAAGCTCTCACCTATTTTTATCAACAACTCTTTCAAGATCTTCTCTCGATTCACGGGATATCCCAATATCTGACAGAGTGAAACAGGATTAGGTGCATTCGACAAAAAGCGACCTTGATTTAGGTTCAGGCCTATACCTACCACAGTTCGTACCACCCAACTGCCTTGCAAATCATGCTCAATCAAGACCCCACAAATCTTGCGATTGTTGTGATAGATATCATTGGGCCACTTGATGGTTATCCCATCCACATAGGTCGATAGAACCGACTCTATGGCAATCGCAATGGATTGTGAAAGCAGAAACTGACGGTTGGCACAAATCCCCTTGGGATAAAGTAACGTACTAAAGGTTAGATTTTTCCCAGCCTCAGATTCCCAGCTATTCTCTCGTTGCCCCCTACCCGCATGCTGATAATCAGCCCATACAGTATATAGATGAGGTAACGTTTCACAATTTGCCAGTTCCACCAAGTAACGATTGGTAGAGTCTACCTCCTCCTTATAGAGCCACTGTGGAACATCCACCGAATGTAAGACCATAAACGCTTCTATTTAAATCACCACCTCTTACAACCGTAGTAAGCAAGGTATATGTTTTACTTACCCATCTTGACAACCCTCGTAGCTTCCTTCTCAGCATTACGCTTTTCGGTCTCCCTAACCACATTTTGTGCCAACTCCATAAATGCCATACCAGTAATCGTATCACTCTGTAAAGCCGCTGGAGTCCCTTTATCCCCATTCTCGCAAATGGTTTGCACGATTGGGATTTGCCCCAACAAAGGAACACCCATCTCTTTAGCAAGATTGCTTGTACCCTCTTGGCCAAAGATGTAATATCTATTCTCAGGTAGCTCGGCAGGTGTAAACCACGCCATGTTCTCTACCAACCCTAAGATAGGAACATCTACTTTATCATTGGTATACATATTAATACCTTTGCGTGCATCCGCCAATGCCACTTGCTGCGGTGTACTTACAATCACAGCCCCTGTGATAGCTAAGCTCTGCACCAAAGTAAGATGAATATCACTCGTTCCAGGAGGCGTATCAAGAATAAAGTAATCAAGTTCTCCCCAATTTGCATCAGCTATTAATTGCTTCAACGCATTACTTGCCATCCCCCCTCTCCAAAGAGTAGCTTGGTCAGGAGCAACAAAGAAACCTATAGAGAGCAACTTAATACCATATTTTTCAACAGGCATAATCAAGTCACGCCCATCTATATGTTCAGAAAAAGGACGGGCATCCTCTACCTGAAACATCTTAGGCACAGAAGGACCAAATATATCCGCATCAAGCAATCCCACTTTGTACCCCATTTGAGCCAAGGCAACCGCTAGATTGGCAGAGATAGTAGACTTACCTACCCCACCCTTTCCTGACGATACAGCTATCACATTCTTCACAAAAGGAAGCATTTTTCCTGGTTCAGGACGTGCCTCTTGCTTAGATTCAGTAGCTATAGCCACCTCTACCTCAGGCGATACATAAGTGTGTATAGCTGTTTCGGCAGCTTTCACCATAGAGCGCATAAACGGATCAGTTGGCTTTTCGAATATAAGCGAGAAGCTAACCTTCATACCATCAATACGTATATTATCTGCCACCATTTCAGCCTCTATTAGGTTCTTTCCGCTACCTGGATAGCGTACAGTAGCAAGTGCCTCTTCTATCAATTTAGGATATATAGTCATTGGGTTATTCTATTACAAAGATTCTTACTCTTTTTTATTTACTTGTTTGCGAGCCGCTTCGTTTGCTACGATTGTAACTACGATACTCGTCCAATTCTATCTCAATATCAGGTTCTACCAACGTACCCTCTTGAGGCAAAAGGAACTTCATATATTTTATATTAAGCCCTCTATCCAACCATTGTTGCTCATAGTAGGTACGAATCCCTAGTATACTATCAACCAATCCCGAATGGTACAAATCGTCAGTCATAAACTCTACAGGCAATCTATTCTCTTCTACCATGTAGCGAGTATAGGTAAACATAAAGTTACTATCCGTTTTAAGATGTACCACTCCGTTGGGTGCTAAAAAGCGGCGGTAGCGATTCATAAAGAAAGTAGATGTAAGGCGTTTGGTAGCCTTTTTCATCTGAGGATCAGAGAAGGTAAGCCAAATTTCACTCACCTCTCCCTGAGCGAAAAAACGATCTATAATTTCGATATTTGTACGCAGGAAAGCCACATTTGTCATCCCCAAGTCATGCGCTTCAGTGGCACCTGTCCACATACGTGCCCCCTTGATATCTACCCCTATAAAGTTTTTATCTGGATACATCTTGCCCAAACCTACGGTATATTCACCTCTTCCGCATCCCAATTCCAACACGATGGGGTGATCATTTTTGAAGAAGTCACGGTTCCAATTCCCTTTCATCTCAAAAGGTACATCATCGGCTACCGAGTAAGGATATTCAAATACGTGCGGATAGGCCCGCATATCGGCAAATTTCTCTAGTTTTCCTTTTCCCATATCTTATTAATCTATGCTATTTTTACGGATGGCAAAGGTAGCCAATTCCCTTGAAAGCAAAAATATATCAGGTCATAAAAAGAGAAAAGAGGGTTGCCTAGGCTCTACGAGCAACGGCAACCCCCTCTACTAATATATATATGTACTATATTTCTCGACTCTTGTATAGGCTTCTTTTTTTATTCACCCACAAAAAGCGATATTTAGACATCTGAATGTCTCCTCCCTATTTATAAAGGAGTATGAAAAAGTTGTTCAGGCAAGATAGGTGCAAACTCTTGGTCTGCCTTGCGCATTTTATTAATGACTCCATCCCAATTCCATACCCAAAGCGATGGCCATCCACCAATGGTATGGCACAAGAATATCATTTTAATTTCATGAAGTCCCTTAGCCAATGCTACTGAAGAGTCGTGGCGCGAGAAGCGTTTTACCTCTCCCTCATTGCTAATAAGCAGCTTACCATCAATCCAAAATTCATCATTGTTGGTAGAGAAATAATAGACCCCATCTTCAGGGATATTAATGTATCCTGTAGCTACTGCCGCATATTGCTTAATACCACGCATATCCTCAGTAAACTTCTCTTGACGATGCAAATCTTCTAATGATTCAATTGTTTTATTAGACCATTGAGTCACATTTGTCAATTCACTCGCTTTAAAGAAGACCCCTTCAGTACGTACCATATTCAATCCTGGCTTCACACCTTCCACCTGTACAGCTGGTGCTAAAGCTTGTTTTTCTACTGCAATGGTTCGAGTAGGACTCATCTTACCCGAAGGAAGTAGAGTGCGTATTTTCACGGTTGTACTTTCAGTCAACTTAATAGGTAACTCATAACGAGATGATGCTGCCGTTGGCTCACTTCCATCCAGCGTATAAACCATTGTTTCAGGACGAGTTGTTGTAAATTCCATCGCTACACTATCCACAAAAGCAACGAAGTTACACGAACCACGTGGTTGCTCAGGTTGAGGAATGTGGTAGTTAATTCCATGTCCATCCAAACGCACATAAGCATTGTATATGCGTCTTTCAAAATCAGCATAATTTTTTCTATCAAGCTGCGTCCATCCCAATTCAGCTACTGCCAAAGCACGAGGATAGATGCGATACTCCATGATATCAGTTGTATACATATACTCTGACCAGTTGTTGAACTGCACACCAATAATGTATTTATCCTTACCTAGCCCCACTAATGTATCTGGAACAGGATTGTAATCATACACCCTACTTAAGAGGTTGTAACCACCAATAGATACAGGCTCTATTTTTGGGTCACCTTGGAATTGATCCAAATACATTCCGTTAACACCCGGACTCATAATTACGTCGTGGTCTTGCAAAGCAGCAGCAATACCACCCTCTATACCTCTCCAAGACATAACCGTAGCTTGAGGACTTAATCCACCCTCTAATATCTCATCCCATCCGATTAGCTTTTTACCATGTGCAGCCAACACTTTCTCCATACGTCGAATGACATAACTTTGCAAATACTCTTCGGCTGAATGATTTTTATCTTTTTTAAGCCCTTCAGCTTTTATACGTGCCTGACATGCTGGACACGTCTCCCATGACTTCTTCGGACACTCATCTCCTCCTACGTGGAAATAAGTACTTGGAAAGAGTGGAATCATCTCTTCGATAACCCCTTCCAAGAAAGTAAACATATCCTCTTTACCAGGACACATTACAATATCCTCTACTCCCCACAAAATACGAGGAGTAGCAACTTCACCCCTACATGAAAGTTCAGGATAAGCCGCTATAGCAGCCATTTCATGCCCAGGCATCTCCAACTCAGGAATCACTGTGATAAAACGTTCAGCAGCATAAGCCACCACCTCTTTAATCTCCTCTTGTGTATAAAATCCACCATACTCATATCCTTCGCCCTCAATGCGTTTAGAGC
The DNA here is from genome assembly GCA_051658485.1 of Phocaeicola sp. Lineage (GTDB taxonomy): Bacteria > Bacteroidota > Bacteroidia > Bacteroidales > Bacteroidaceae > Phocaeicola. The sequence continues at coordinate 4,764 of JBOFMR010000223.1, read as the reverse complement.
CTATTTCTGTTAGCTTCGGATAGCGTTTTATCTCAATTCTCCATCCCTGGTCATCGGTAAGATGCCAGTGAAACGTATTTATTTTAAAGAGTGAAAGTACATCTATCTGCTTCTTTACATTCTCTACCGGAATAAAGTGACGACAAGGATCCAACATAAATCCACGATAACCAAATCGAGGAGCATCATTTATGGTAACACAAGGTGCGCTCCAAGTTATGTTTTTTACCAAAGTGGGACTTTCAACCTCAGCAGGAAGAAGCTGCATAAAGCTCTGCATACCGTAAAAAAGGCCTTGCGCTGCTGCTGCTTCAATAGTAACTGAATCAGGAGTCACTTCAAGCCGATAAGCCTCTGGGTTATTTCCTACAGAAGGAACTATTTTCAACGAAATGGTATTCGCTTTTGATTGAGATTGAATCGGAATAGATATTCCTGTTGATGTTTTCAACTTGGCAGCAAAGAATGCAGCAACAGTTTCAGCTTCAGGAGTAGAAGCAGAGAAAGATAAATTTGAGGTTAACAAAAAATGCCCTGTTTGCTGCTGCAACTCAAGAGGCTGTGGGATAATGTTTATACCTTCGTTGTAGCTTCTCTCCATCTCAGTAGGCACTCCGCAAGAGGTGATAAGTCCCATAGAAGCGGTTAAGCATGCAGTGGTGATGAGTTTTTTCATGAAATGTGTTAATTAAGTAAATAAATAAAGGCTTGTAAGTAATTGGGGGATCAATTACGGGCGCAAGATAGTAAAAAAAGGGGAATGGACCAATTACAAATCTCTTATTTAAGGAATATCAAGTCATTTCACTCGCCATTTCTCTTGTTTCACCCTTTTTTGTCACCTTTCATTTGGCAGTCATAAAAAATAAGATACTTTTGCTATCGGTTTTTAAGAATTGGGGGGGTAGCGCATCTGGCTAGAGATTAAAAACAGCCTAAACAAAAGCATATCAATTACTTACATAAGCAACTGCATATTTTTGCGAAACAATTGCAATCAATAGTGTTTGGGAAATGGGTATATAGCATTTTGCTACATACCCATTTTACTTATTTTATTAGTACGCAAAGAAACCTATAGCTGTGCACTCTCTATCCAACCTTTATAAGAAATAAAAAACATCCATTGCTCCACCGGCTGCACTCTTCACTAGCACCACCAGAATAACGAATGCAACACAAGTGATTATCTTACTAGCCCTCCTTCGAAATGCACTAGAAAAACGCGCCTCTTCACCCATCATTACAGACTTACGCACACCTAAAATCAAGCCATACATGATCACCGTTACCATCACGATCAACCAAGGTATCATCTCTTTCAACCCCTGCTCCCAAAAATTCCCCTGCCGTAGCTATGAATCCAAGCCCAGCCATCTGACCAACTGTATTGTTTACCATCTTACTTTATTTATTGTATATAATCCCGTCTTTAAATTGATTAGGATTACCCTTCTTACTAATATATATATCGCAATAAAATTAGCAGGACAATGGAAAGCAAGCGAACAAGAAGAGGGCCCATTCATAACCTATACTGAGCAAAAAAAAGAGACCGCTGCTTAGTTAACAACAACGGTCTCAAATTAAATGATTATGGATAGGATAGATTATTGCCAGTCAATAGGTATTTCTTCTGCATTGCTCGCTCTAGCCCTTTTAAAACATTCCGTAGTCGTTACTCCAGCATCAGAGTAACCATAGTTCCACAACCTTGGGAAAACACTTTTCCTTACCTCCTCAGGATTAAAGATAGCCCCCACATTTAAAAAAGCATTTTCGAAATTAATTTTACTCGTTACCGACTTAAACCGAGTCGTTTTCTCTGTTGCTTCGTTACAAAAAATATTGGCATTCATTATTGCTTTATAACAATCCCAAAACACACCATAAAAGTTAGTTACTTTTGTGTGGTATTTAAATAAACCAGCAGGAATAGAGGTGAGAGTACTACAACCAGCAAACACAAGACTAAAGTCAGTTACTGCTATATGTTTATCAAATAAGCCCACAGGAATAGAGACGAGACGAAAACAACCTTCAAACGCAGAACTAAAGTTAGTTACTTCTGTATTGTATTTAAATAAATCCGCAGGAATAGAGGTGAGAGAATAACAAGTAGCAAACACAAAACTAAAGTCAGTTTTTGCTGTGTTGAGCAGTGGGGTAATTATGGATTTTACTATCCTATCATTTTTCCAACTTACCATAGGTATTTGTTCTGTGCCAAAATCTTTTTCCGTGCTCGTAATGGTAATGGTATACTCTTTGATTGTTGTATAAGTATGATTTATTCCACCACTCAAAGATGAACCTGCTTTAATTATTTGAATTCCTGTTCCATCTCCCCAGTCAACTATCAAATCGTAATTACCAGTTACTCCTTCAGCTTTAAAAGGAAGGCAATAGTTATCATGAGCAGCAGCTGATTTGTTAATGGTAAAACTGAAAGATGGGTTAGAACTAGAAACTTCGAATCTTGCAGTATATGTCTTACCTTTTTCTGTAAATGATAATGTCCTTGATAGCGTTGCTTCTGCTCCTACTTGAGTTGAACCTTCGTACCATCCAACAAATTCATATCCAGCTTCAGCTTCTGCGGTAGATGAAAAGGTATCTCCGGAAACTCCGCTTCCTCCGCTTCCTTCAACTTTTCCCATTTTTTCATTCTCAGATTTAAAGGTTACTGTGTAGGTAGCTTTTTCAAACTTCGCAGTATAAGTCTTATCTTTCGTTGCCTCCGTTAATGTCATCCTTATTCCATTACCACCTACGAAGATGTCACCACCTGTTACAAGCTTCACATCTCCAACGTACCACCCCTCAAGTGCATAATTTAGTCTTGGCATTGCCAGAGAGGAGACTATACTTCCCGCAATGCCGCTCTTTATACCTTCAGGATATACCATTCCCTTATCACCAGAGGCAAAACGTACTTTGTAAGTCGCAAGCTGAAACTTCGCAGTATAAGTCTGACCTTTCGTTGCCTCCGTTAATTTCACATTTAAGGTATCACCAGAAAAGGTAAACTCCTCCGATGGAGTAATCTTCACATCTCCATTGTACCACCCCTCAAGTGCATAATTCGTGTTTGCTTTTGCTACAGAGAAAATTGTACTTCCCGCATCGCCACTCTGCTTACCAAGTGGGTCTACAGTTCCAGTATCACCTGCCGAAAATGTAATACTCATTTTTATAGGTGCCTCCACAACATTTTCTTTAAAGCAACTACTCATTGCTAGAACTACTGAAAGAACGAAAAGTGTTGATTTTATTAATTTAAACATGATTGAAATAGTATTTATCTATTATTTGTAATTTTTACAGTGCAAATGTAATAAAAATAAACATATTAAAAAAATACTATACAATTCTCTACTTCTTGTATTGCCAAAGATTTACAAATACTTCCAGCTCCACTACAAAAGTTTCCTTCCGTCTTTATCTGTTTCATCACGAATCCTCCTGAGAATAAACAACAAAAGCCCCACCTCTAATTAAAGAAATGGGGCAAAAGCTCCTTAGTTGGGGCAGAACTGCACATATCAGAAAAATTAGAAATCCTACTTTCACCACCATACCTATGCACAAATTGCTTAACAATATCCTGACTATAATCTTTTGTTTTCCCGTTTTTTGTTATATCTTTGTAGTGGATAAAAATGGAGGTTGGTATTCATTTCAACTTCCGATCGTGAGATAAGAGAATCTTAACATTACGAGTGCCGTCTTGCTTCGCCTTTTGGAGCTCAATTTTAAAGGTTGCCATTTTGCTGATTAAATTTAATTGCGAAACAATTTCGAAACAAAGATATAAAAACAAGCAAAATGCAATCACATTTTATAAATTGGGTCTCACAAAACAAACAAAAAGACAAGACGTAAACAACTGATAAACAGAGGATTTTCAATTCCAAAAACTAACTTTAAGAAATTAAGGTTATATCGGGGGGTTAGCTCATCTGGCTAGAGCGCGACACTGGCAGTGTCGAGGTGATCGGTTCGAGTCCGATACTCTCCACAATATTACCCCATTAAACCCCTGTTATCAGGGGTTTTTTGTTTTTAAAACCTTCGCATTTCTCTTTTCAGACTCAAACAACAGCTCATCCGATAAACCCTGGGGACTACTCATATAGTTTCGTTAGCCTAAAGAGGAAGAACTTTACATCAATTACGGCTCATCCGTAAAAGTTGTGGAATGGTATTCTTTTTGTTCATTTTGTCGTCTGTTTACCAATCCCTTTTTTAGTATGCTATTACCCTTTTAGAGAGCCTAAAACTCTCTTCTACTTAAAACAAAAGAGCGAAAAAAAGCTTCAATCCTTCACACACTCTAATTATCAACAGGTTATGGTGAAGAGAGTGAAAAATAGTCTTCACCAAATCTTCACTGAAGAATCTTTATTGACCCCGTTTCGCTTGGAGACAACTTTCTCAGGTGAGCAGAACTTCTTCAACAACCATGTGACTAATGCATCGGCAGAATGTTTTAATGCAAAGCTAAAAAAGTTTAGGGTCGATTTAAGAGGAGTGAATGATATACCACTCTTTCCATATAGAGTGGTAAACATCTATGCTAAGTAAAGATATTAACAAATATTGTTCACAAAGGAATCCCCAGGTTTTATGGCTCACCCGATAAACCCTGGGGACTACGCATATATTTTCGTTAGCCTAAATAGGAAGAACTTCACATCAATTACTCCTCTTAAGCTTGCCCTAAAAGCTTTGATTTTAGCATTAAATGATTCTGCAAATGCA
>JBOFMR010000222.1:0-1985 GCA_051658485.1 Phocaeicola sp. | reverse complement strand
CCACGCGTTGACGAAGGTTAAGTTTTCTGCTAAAGTTCAGCCCAACCAAGCGTTGTATCTTAGTGAACTCTCTCTACACAACTTGGGTAGTGAAGGTAGTTTTGCTTATACTACTGGAGATTCGAAAGTGGGGGCTTGGAACGAAATGGTAACTACAAACGTCGGCTTTGCGATTGCACTTTCTGATGAGACAAAAAACCCTATCGTGAGTACGGACGCTATAAATGTTACTGCGGCGGATGGTGCTACTTTGGTTATTCCACAAGAGCGTGATAAGGTGGATGTTTCTGTTCCAGCACCGGGAATGTTTACCGGGAATACAGACAATAGCTACATCGAGATGGTCTACTCGTTGCAAAACACAACAACTGGTGATTGGATTGTGGGTGACGCAGTTAGCCAAGTTACAGCTTATATTCCAGTAGATGTTGCTTTTAATATGAATCAAGTGGTTAACTATATTATCAACTTCGGTACTGGTAATGGTGGTTATGATGATAATGGTGGCCCCATTATTGATTCGGACAAGATGATTCAGTTTAATACTACCTTTACTGACTGGGATGCAGAGACAGATGTCGACCCAACTCCAACTCCTCCAGCTCCTCCAACTTCTAATATACCTGATGCTGTTTTTGCTGAATACTTGGTAGGTGCAGGATATGTAGAAAAAGACGAAGATGGAATTAACTATGTTGCAACGCAGCTAGGATTGGAATTGGCTGAGTTGGAGGTGAATGCGAAGGAAGATTGGGGGGGGGATCCTAAACTTGCGGCTATTAAAAGCCTTGCAGGAATAAAACTTTTTCCTGCTATTGAAAAGGTGATGCTAGGGGCGATCAGTATTGAATCATTAGATATTAGTGAAACTCCTGTTGTTAAGGATTTTAATGTTGTAAGCTGTCCAGACTTGAGCTCGATAGTGCTAGGAGAGATAGCGGTTGGTGGTGAAGCCGGGGTCGCACTTAATGACCTCCCGAGCTTGACCTCAATTACCCATACTGGTACTATCCCTCTAACGTTAACGCTAATGGGTTGTGAAAAGTTCGTGGAATCGTTTGAATTTTCTTCTTTGGCACACTTGGGAACTTTGATTGTTAGCAGCAGCAAAAATTTGAGAACTCTGACTGAGGTATCCACGCTTAATGTAGCGAATTGTACTTCATTGACCGCTCTTTCATGTCAGTATATTGGACTAAAAAGTTTGAATATTTCTGGTTGTGCCAATTTGAAGAATATTTACTGCTCTAGTAATCAACTAGACGCATTGGATATTACTGAGATTGTTGATCTTGTCGATATACTATGTGGCGATCAAAAGAATGCTACTGGAGTAGACAAATCTATGATTCTAACGCTTACAGCTGATCAAGAAGCTATATGGCAAGCTGGTTGGAAAGATGAACAAGGGAATGAACGTGTAGCTACATCTGTGAAAACTAAGTAATAACCTTCTCTTCCTTCAAGACAGGTTTTTATCTTACTTTTTGTTGAGGGAGGGGCATTACTATCTGCATAGAGTTTTTATACATGTTATATCGCTCTATATGAATTAAAGGAGAGCGCTGTTATGAATTCATAGCAGCGCTCTCTTGTTGTTTTTTATTCAGGAGTAAAAAAGTACTCTTCTTGTCTATTCATACGAACTTCGTATGGCTCCACTAAAATCTATTCACAAATGACCAACCAAGTTAGCGTTCTTCTACTGTGCAACACGCGTTGCACAGTAGAAGAACACGCGTTGCACAACTGTGCGACACGCGTTGCACAACCATGGAGCACTAAAAGCAATAGAAAAAAAAGAAAGATACACTACACAATTCAGAAAGCCACATACGAGCCCCAACTTAGCGAAGATTAGAGCAGCCACAACCTTTACAGACTATTGCTATCCAATAAAACTGAATGCCTTTAAAAAGTCGCTTGACCTTCCTATAAGAAAAACCATTAGAAAGCAAATCCGAACTTTGCCCTCTTTCCCCTCT
>JBOFMR010000221.1:0-1165 GCA_051658485.1 Phocaeicola sp. | reverse complement strand
TATGATGGCACGAAAGCCCATATGTCGTATTTGGAACGGCTAAAGGAGTCTCGTTCTGGTGTAAGTATTTCTGTTGAAGAGGCACAAGCGTTAAACAAATTATTAAAACCTTTAATTGAAAACGGACATAGCCTTCATCATATTGTATCTAACAATCCTGACTGTTTTAACGTAAGTCTGCGTACACTTTATAGCTACATTGAACTTCGTGCCTTAGATGATATCAAGAACATTGATTTACTTAGAAAAGTGAAGTATAAGCCTAGAAAGAAGGCTAGCGAACATAAAGTAGATAGAAAATGTCGTATCGACAGAACCTATGAAGACTACAAATTATTTCTAAAAAACAACCCTGATTGTCATGTCGTACAAATTGATAGTGTTGAAGGTGTGAAAGGTGGCAAAGTAATCCTTACCATCTTCTTCCCAAGTTGTGGCTTGCAGTTAGCCTTCTTACGTGAGAGCAATACTTCCGCTTCGGTGACGGCAGTGTTTCAAAGTTTATACGACATACTTGGAAAAGAAGTTTATGCTTCCTTATTTCAAGTGATACTTGCTGATAACGGATCTGAATTCTCTAATCCTTCAGCACTAGAAAATATGGGTGGTACACCTGTGTCTAGGGTATTCTATACAGACCCTTCCTCACCTGATCAAAAAGGTGCATGTGAGAAAAACCATGTAGAGATTCGAAGAGTCCTACCAAAGGGAACTTCATTTAATAACCTAACACAAGATACATTAGATATCGTTATGAGTAACGTGAACTGTTATACAAGAAAAAAGCTGAATAACAAGTCACCACACCAGTCGTTCAGCTTTTTATATGGACGCGATATCCTTCCAAAGTTAGGTTTACATTACATCGAACCTAACGAAGTGATACTCACACCTAAGTTATTAAAACTCCTATAAGATAACCCACAATAAATAACTAAGAAACACCTTAATCCATATCTTATAAGAACCGTAAATAGCTATGAAATAACACAGGAATTTACTTTTTCAAAAAACAGTGAAATAACTGCGCGAGTTTTCGTATACCCGAAAATCGGCACTTTGTTCTGTTTTCGGTTTAGATTATACCAAAAAAGCAGAAAAAAAGGACGAAATATCATGAATTTGATAATTGTCCTTATTGTGTAAAAATACAACTGGAAGTTAC
>JBOFMR010000220.1:0-1127 GCA_051658485.1 Phocaeicola sp. | reverse complement strand
CATTTGAATCGCAGCTCGTGGTAATTAATGTGTTGGTGAATACTAGGATTATTTGAGCGTGCACTCTAAATAACTCCGAATATTGAAAAAACTTCTACGGTGTAAATATAGCTACTTTTGTTTAATCTGCAAACTTTATAGTAGTTCTTTTGCTTCTTCCATTAAGTCTTTGAAGTTCTCAAGAAATTCATGCCTTATTTTAGAACATTGAAAAGATAATGTATAATTATCGTATAAAGAAGTATCAAGTTCTACTTCATCGGCAGTTACTTTTATGCAGTATTTTTTATCTCCGTAGCACCAATCAGGAATCCATCCATCTCTGTATCTATCTCTTGCCATTATTAGCGTTGTAAATGCTCTCATAGCTCTAGCAATCTCTGCTGATGGCAGTAAGTTTCTATTGACAATAGAACGGATTGGTGACGTTATCATAACACTACTAATTGCCGCATCAGCATCAATGTAATAATAAGTCTTACCAACTTCTATGCACTCCTCCCATGTTTTTGGAAGCTCTTTCTTAATAGCTTTCAACTTGATTACTCCGTTTTCAATACAATCAAACTCGTATCCATCAGGTATCTTTAATTCTGTTTCCATTTTCGTTTCTTGTTTTTGTTCTGCTTCTTGCTTTGGATACTTTTCAAAGAATAAATCAAAGTTTTTGCTATCTATTACTTCTTCCCAAAATTCATAATCTTCAGTAGTTCGTGCCCAATGGAATCCACCCTTATCAGAAACGTAACGCTCGCAAACTACAAACACATAAGGATTAAATTCATTCCCTTGCTCCACCTGACATTCACACATACGTTGTACCACCTCGATAGGGAAGTCTTTGATTTCGCCTTTCAAATCCTCTTTCGTTACTTTGTTTTTCATACTCTTGTTTTTAAATTGATTATTGATTAAATAGGATAATCCAATTTTGGACCCTCCTTATACTATATTGTTTTGGTTAGGTTTTTACACTCAACCAATCCATTTTTGGATTCGGCTAACAGCTTGTTCACAAAGTAAATCTGACCTTTACCCGTTACCTTGACAGTTGTTGTGTGGTGCATAACTCCATCGTTTCCTGACCGTATACCTTTTTTAAGCTCAAATAAGCCACTTTCAATGTG
>JBOFMR010000219.1:0-7143 GCA_051658485.1 Phocaeicola sp. | reverse complement strand
GCTAGTTGATTATCTAAATGAGGGGATGACGACTCGAAATCACAAAGCCTCTTTGAAGGAGCGTTTTCATATTATGTGTCATCATTATGGTGCGATAACCACTTCTATCTATCACGTATGGTTTGTTATTAGGCAGTTGCTCAAATAGGGGGATCTATTCAAGTTTACTATAGAGAGGTAACTTTGTGCACGGTAGCCCTATTCCGACAAGAGCTAGCAAATATTTGCCATTGATTAAAGAGTTTCCTCTTTAATCAATAGGGTGAGCTGGTGGAAAGCTTTTATAAAGCTTTCCACCCGCTCACCCTATAATTTGTCTTTTTTTATCCTTCACTCTTCACCGCTGTTGATTCTCAGCTGTTTGCGGTGAATGAAGCCTCTTTTATTCTTCACCCTCATTGGGCCAATTATTTTTTCAATCTTCTCTTTGCTTGAAAGAATAGAAGGAGTAAAAATGAGACAGCTAATAAAACCAATGCAGCTGTTGCTACCAATTCGGTTCGTTGCAACGACTCTGGATGGAAAGTAAAGGTAATGGTATGTTTGCCTGCCGGTACATTAATCGCACGGAGTATGTAGTTAGCTCGGCCGACAGGTACCTCCACCTCATCTATGTAAGCGCGCCACCCCGGATAGTAGACCTCAGAGAATAGGATGGTGCCCGCCTCTTTTCCCTCTGACAGATAGGTCAGTTGGTTGGGTTGGTAAGCGAGTAGTTTTACCGATGCTGTTGAATCTAAAGCAGTCGGCTGTGCGATTACCTGTTCAAACTGCTTGTCAACTACTGCCACCTCATAGGGGTTAATGGTGTGTAGCGCCTCTATCTCTTCGTTGGCATTATTTACATATCTCACCTCATCTACAAACCAAGCATTTCCCAATGCGTATGGGTTTTGAATAGGCGTAGTAGCACCTCCCTGTAGTGGGAAGATGAAATAACGTGTATTTAGCATGTTGAGTACAGGAAAGAGAGTCGGATCTACTCGGCTCATATCACCACCTGTTTCACGTACTGCTTTAGAGAGTTCTTTCATTTCGGGGCTAATGTGCTCCTCTATCATCTCTTGGTAGCGTCTCAGTTTAGCAGCGTGATAGCCTCCTATACTTTTGTGCCAATAGGAGGTGTTATTCTCATTAAAGGTGCTCGAAGCGAGGTTGAGTACCCGATAATTCAAGGTTTTATCGGCCAAGATAGCTTTGTCAGTTTCGGTCTGTTTGAAGGTGTTTACCTGTTCTATTTTAGGAACGAACTGCTCATCATTTAAGTAGCGTTTATTTATGTCCCACATATCTACTAGGCAGAGTAGGAGAAGTGCTCCCACGAGGAGAGAACTTTTTATCTTCTTCTGGCTGTAGGTGTAAAGAAGGATTGCCCCCACCAAAATGATGAAGAAGCTACGCCACGCATCAGCTGTAAAGAGCGACATACGCATCTCTTGCAAATTGGCCAAGATGGGTGCTACGTGTTCAGCTGGCAGCCCATTGCTTAATTGGTACATCTCAGATGTTGATATGTACGAGGGAAAGAAAAGAGTAGGAAGCAGGGCAAAAAGAAGAGAAAGACCTGCGGTTGCTCCCAAACTGATATAGAACCCTTTTGCCTCCTCTTTTAAAACTTGCGGCTCTTCGACCACTCTTTTTAGTGCCAATAATGCTAGCAAAGGGATGGTGAATTCAGCTATTACCAAGATAGAAGCTACCGTGCGGAATTTGTCATACATAGGTATGTAATCTAAAAACAGATCGGTAAAGGGCATAAAGTTTTTCCCCCACGAAAGTAGAATAGATAAGAGCGTAGTAACCAGAAGCGCCCATTTCATCGACCCTTTTACGATAAATAGTCCAAAGATAAAGAGGAACATCACAAAGGCTCCTACATAGACAGGCCCCGAGGTGCCGGGTTGTTCACCCCAATATTGTCCGATTTGATTGTAGATAGAGGCATACATTGGGTTGGCTTTTTCCATCGCCTTTTTATTAGCTCCCAAAGCTACAGAGGCACCTCCCTTGGTGTTTGGGATAAGCAGTGTAAAAGTCTCACCTATGCCGTAGCTCCATTGGGTGATGTAGTCTCTTTCCAATCCGCTTTTAGTTTGGTTAGCACTGTTCTCTTTTACCAGCTCGGTTTTACCGCGCATACTCTCTTTACTATATTGATAGGTATGATAGAGGGTAGATAGATTGATGCACACCCCGATAAGGGCGGCGAGAACCAATACACCTGTTGCTTTCCAAAACTGCTTCATCTGTTGTTGCTGGTAGGCATTCACTCCGTAGGCAATGAAGATTGCAATCATAACAAATAGGAAGTAGTAGCTCATTTGTATGTGATTCGATAGGATCTGAAGTGCCACAAAGAGGGCTGTGATAACTCCTCCTAAGAGCCACTTGTTGCGATAAATAAGTACCATCCCTGCAATTGTAGGCGGTATGTAGGCAAGCGTAATCAGTTTCCAAATGTGTCCTGCTGATATGAGGATAAAGAAGTAGGAGGAGAATGCCCAGACAATAGCACCGAGTGCTGCCATCCAGCGCGAAAAGTTGAAGGCGCGCAGCAAAATGTAAAAGCCCAGTAAAAGGGCAAAGACATACCATACATAGGTAGGTAGGTAGAGGTGGTAGAGGCTTTCTACTCCTTTTAGCATATCGGTAGAGTGGTAGCTAGGCGACATTTGATAGGTAGGCATCCCACCAAAAAGGGAGTTGGTCCATCGGGTACGCTCTCCCGTCTCTTCTAAATATTTTTGTGACTCTACAGCAGCACCTATACCTCCTACTGAGTCGTGTTGCGAGAGGATGCGTCCCTCAGTGACAGCAGGGAAGAAGTAGACAAATGAGATGGCTATAAAAAGCACTATTACAAGAAGTTCAGGCAGTACCTTTTTCACTATTTTCATAAAAAACGAATTAATTTGAGGGGCAAAGATACAATATAAAAATGAGATGTGATAAAAAAAAGAATGTTAAACCGCTCTTTCTCCGCTCTCAAACGGCTTGAGAAAGAGTAAGAAAAGAGATCTATTGACCTACTTTGTGGTGTGTTGTTGACAAGGAGCGGGTTGGGCTGTTTTTATGGAGGAGAACTCTCTGGTGGCGCCTCTCTTTGACTATTTCAATAGAAGCGTTATGGAGATGTTGTTTTTTTATGTAGTTTTGTGCTCTAAAAATAAGGGATTTATGAAGATAGGAATCATTACAGCCATGAGTAATGAAAAGGAACAAGTGGCTCGTTTGTTAAGCAACAAACAGGAGTGTCAGGCAGGACCTTTTCAATATACAGAGGGTGAATTAAATGGCCACACGGTCTTTTTAATGAAGTGTGGCATTGGAAAGGTGAATGCTGCTGCAGGAGCCGTAGAGATGATACGTGCATTTCAACCTGACTGTGTGATTAGCACGGGTGTAGCGGGTGGCATTGATAGCTGCCTCAAGGTGATGGATGTAGTGGTTAGTCAGCAGATTGTGCACCACGATGTGTGGTGTGGAGAGGGCAATGAGCTTGGGCAAGTACAAGATTTACCTACCTTCTTTCAAGCCAATGAACTGCTTTACAAATGTGCCACTTCGTTGCAATCGGAAACAACGATTAACGGAGGGTTGATTTGTAGTGGAGACCAATTTATCTCCAATCGCCAAGAGTTAGCTCTTATTAAGAAAAACTTTCCCAAGGGGTTGGCCGTTGATATGGAGTCAGCTTCTATCGCACAAGTGTGTTACCTCTACCAAGTTCCCTTTATTAGCTTCCGCATTATTAGTGATGCACCAGGGGCGGACAACCATTGGGAACAATATACGAACTTCTGGGAAACGGTAGCCGACCGTTCTTTTGGAGTAACGAAAGAGTTTTTGTATGCACTGCCCAATCAACTGTAAGGGGAGTGGTAGCTCCAATGTAGAAAAATAGTCGCGAACAATTTAAAAATAGACGGTTGAGCCCGTTGAAGATAATAGAATAAAAAGATGAAAACAATACCCAGCTTTACCATTAACCACGTAACGATGAGCCGTGGCATTTATGTATCACGCAAAGATAGCGTAGGAGGAGAAACTGTCACTACGTTCGATATCCGTATGAAAGAGCCCAATCGCGAAGCTGCTTTGGGGCAAGGTGCTTTGCATACCATTGAACATTTAGCAGCCACTTATTTGCGCAATCACCCCGTTTGGGCGGATAAAATTGTCTATTGGGGACCAATGGGTTGCTTGACGGGTAATTACCTTTTGATGAGAGGGGATTTACAGTCGAGTGAGATTGTAGAACTTATGCAAGAGACATTCCGCTTTGTTGCTGAATTTGAGGGAGAGGTACCTGGTACGACTGCTATGGATTGTGGCAACTACTTGCTACACGACCTTCCAATGGCTAAGTTGGAGTCTGCTCGATACTTGCACGAAGTGTTGGAGTGTATGAAAGAGGAGAATTTGGTTTATCCCGCTAAGGTTTAGCCGATTGATTCAAACGCTACGCCCTTCGTGAGTGCCAAAAGCGTTTTTTGTGTAGATGTACAACGCCCATTGTCTGGATATTCGGCAGTGACTTTTGAAAAACGAACTCTGCGTTTCCTCTCTTTAATTGAAGAGAGAAAACGCAGAGTTTCTATTTAAATGAGTTCTTCTGACGAACTTTTTAGAAGAGATCACCCTCTTTCCACAAAGATGAGGCGAAGAATCATCGAAATGGATGCAACTCCAAAAGAGTTGCGGAGTGTGGATTGTGCAAAGGTTGGAGAACTTTAATAGGTATAGATGTAAACTCTCGCCAATTCTCTTTGTAGAAGGCTTCTCAAGCCCCTTTAGTATTTAAAGCTACTTCCTCCCACAAACTCTCTGAGTAGTGAAGTCGGTGGAAGTTCCACATCCTGTACCGACGCAAAATAGTTTAAGAATTTACGCAAACGGAATGCCTCTGAATATGCTGAAACACTGTTTGGTACCTTTCTTAAAATAGGTTCCAGATGATCTTTTAATACAGCTAGTTCGAATAGAAGTGCTGAATTAAACATGGCATCAGCATTCTCTTGGTATGGAAAGATCCACTTATCTTCACCTGCCCGTACACTTTGCCAACGGCTGATGGTCTCTTCTGCCGAATAGTTGCGGTATTTGTAGTCACGCAAAATACGGCGGAGCAAGCGGTTGTCGGTTGTGGGTATGTGGTTGTGGTCATCCAGCGAAATCGTGGTAAGTGCAGAGACATAGATCTTATAGGTTTTCTCTTGCTCTATGTGGGGGATGAACTCCGGATTTAGTGCGTGAATGCCCTCCAAGACCAGAATGGTCTGTTCATCTATTTTTAATTTCTCTCCCTTAAACTCTCGTTCCCCTTTCACGAAATTATAGGTTGGTAGTTCCACCTCCTCTCCAGCGATGAGTGCCTTTAGCTGTTTGTTGAAAAAGGGTAAATCTAGAGCATAGAGTGACTCGTAGTCATACTCTCCCGTTTCATCTTTGGGCGTATTGACCCTGTTAACAAAGTAGTTATCTAGCGAAATGGGAACAGGTTTTCTCCCATTTACCATTAATTGCACACTCAGCCGTTTGCTGAAAGTGGTTTTCCCTGACGATGAGGGTCCTGATATCAGTACAACCTTTACTCCCTCCTTTCTGTTCTCCTTGCTTCGGCTGTTGATGTCGTCGGCTATTTGAATGATTTTTTTCTCTTGCAGCGCTTCGGATAGGTTGATAAGATTTGAAGCATACCCCTTGTTGCATACCATATTGAGTTCTCCCACTGTGGTAATGCCTAGAATCTCGTTCCATTTTTGGTGTTCCTGAAAGACCTCTAGCATCTTTTCTTGGTTGGTTATCTCTTCAAGTAGATCCGGGTTGTTTCGGTTGGGTATACGCAATAGCGCTCCACTTGAATATTTAAGTAGGTCAAAGAGTTTGATATATCCTGTGCTAGGAAGCAGCGCGCCGTAGTAGTAGTCAAGAGTCTCTTCGAGGGTGTAGTAGTAGGAGTAGAGCTCCTCTGAACTCTCTAACAGTCTCACTTTATCTAGCATACCCTTTTGTCGAAAGAGTTCAACGACCTCTGTTGTATGCTTCTCGTGTCGATGAAAAGGGATGTTTTGAGCTATAATCTCATTCATTCGTCTTTTGATGCGATTGATATCTTCCTCTTCGATCTCTCTATCTAGCTTGATACTGCAAAAATAGCCTTTTGAAATGGGGTGTTCCAGCGTTATCCTTTTCCCTGGATAGAGCTCCTCTACTGCTTTGCAAAGTACAAAGCAAAGCGAGCGTACATAGGTTCGCATACCACTGGAAGAGAGTAGAGTTAAGAATTCAACATCTTTGTTGTGATAGACCTGAAAGGTCAATCCTTCCACTTTGTTATTTACTTTAGCACTGACTACGCCGTGAGGGAGATTTAGTTGAAGCCCTTGGTAGATATCCAATAACGAGCTTCCTGTTGGAAACTCTCTCAAAGAGTTGTTGTTTTTACACCAAATTTGTATCATGGAGGTAAGATTTTTAAGGAAAATAGAAGTAAATAGATCGGTTGTGCAATTAACTGTAAAATTACGATTTATTATTTAAAAAAAATATGGTTGCTCGGTAAAAAAGAGAACGAATGGTTGTATTGTCTGATTGTCAAAGAGTTGTTGGATCTCTTTGGTGAAAATTTCCTCTTTTTGCTGGCTAATATTCTTTGATAAACTCGATAAAATAGAGTTAAAACGGCACTTGTTTACTCTCTAATGGGCTCTGTATATGGGTGTATTGCAAGAGAAAATGTGGTCGGAGCGAAAAGAAACAGGATAAAAAGATTTGTTTAAAAAAAGTAGTATTTTTTAAACAAATAGCAAAAAACAATGTTTTATTATTTGTTTTATAAAAAAAAATACTACTTTTGCAAAACAATAGCACGTAGTTATATGTGTAAATAGTAAGTTGGGCATGAGGTGAGCAAGTTTATTTGCAGCCATTTAGTCGATAAAGTTTCTCTCTCATCTCTATTTTATCAACATGACAAAAAAAAATTAATGAGTAAAAAATTTCTTCTTCCCGTTGTTGCTTTGGCATTAGCTGCCAGCAGCTGTACCAAGCACGATGTGCTAAGTCACAACCAATCAGGATTTGTAGATCCTACTTTAGTAAACTTTAGTGCCTATGCAGGTAAGTCAAGAGCTGCCTCTA
>JBOFMR010000218.1:0-1595 GCA_051658485.1 Phocaeicola sp. | reverse complement strand
TGAAATGTCAAGCTCAACTCCTTTTAAAGCATACGACAAAATTGATTGGAAAATCTCTGTCTGAATCGGAATAGGCTTGTCATCTATAAGGTCTAGCCATTCCTCGTGAAAAGTAATTGATTTCATACTATTGGTTTTTGATGCTACAAAGTTAGTTATTATTTTTAATCTAGCAAATTAATTGGAAACTTTATTCAATGTCTTTGATATAATTTTCAACGATAAAGATAAACTCATCAAGCGATCGGCAAATTACGTACTTGTTTCCGTTGCTTTCAGCTACTCTCTGCCATTCCTTTTGTTTGTCGGATTGTCTGCCTATTTCAGTTTTCATCTCTATACATAACGCTCCATAAAATCTATTTGCTTTTAAGAAGATTAAATCTGCTGTACCTGCTACAACACCCTCTAATTTTAGTTTAACCGCTTCTAACTTGTGTCGGCTCCCACCATTGGGAACAGCGAAAAGCAGTCCTTTAAAGTTCTTAAACTTCAAATTGAACCACTTTACGCACGCTCTTTGTATCTTATGTTCATCGTTTTTCATAAGTCTATTCTTCCATCTGTTTGATTAATCGTTTATATTTCAAAGTAAGCTCTTTATATTCATACTCTGAATATTTTACGGTTGTATTTTTAAGCGACTCCAATTCTTTAACAGCTTCTTCTCCGTATTTGTTTACAAGTGCTATCCTGTATTTTTCAGGCTCTCCATCGTTGAATCTATTACATTCGATACATTGCATATTGCAGTTCATTTCATTGAACCTCGTTGCTGTATGGACTCTACTTATGTAATGTCCGTTGTCGCCATCTCTGAATGGCCTTACCTTTCCGCAAGATATGCAGACGAACGATTTAAAACCGCTCGCCTTGCTATCTCTCATTCGAATGAACAAAGAAAATATATAGTCTAATTTGCTCTTTTCGCTTTGCTTCTTCATACGTCGTCTGTTGTACCCGCTAGATGCTCGTTCCCTTCATATGGTATGCAATAGTTCCAACTTGAACCGACACATATATGTCCATCTAAATCACACCCTGCTTTGTGAGAATAGAATGAACACTCCCATCTATCCTCTTCATAATCCCTAACAAGCACTTTTTCAAAAGGCTTAAATTGATACTCCATTTTCGATGCTCTTTCAGCTTTCCACTTGTTCCAATCTCGTTGGTCTTTAGAGGGGAATAACACACACTCTCCTTCGCCATTATTCAGTTCGCCGAAACTTGTAAAAGACTCACCACCATGTTTTGATATAGTATGGATTGTATAAGTAGAGCATTTGACTATAACGCTAAGCTTTACCTTTCCGTGAACTGTACTATAAAAAGTTTCTCCCTCGCATCCTTCTAGCAACTCTGCTAAGTTAATTTTTTCGTTCATAATTATAAAAAGTTTTTGTTTCGTTCAATCTCTTGCCTAACGTGTAGCAAGAATCCATTCTCATTTGGCGAAGGTAGATAACATCCCTCTGATGCCGACCAATTTCTAAAACGCTCGATTGCAGTTGTCATCTCTGCTGTGTTTAGGTCTGAACTGCTTCTTACGTACTCTATCTCTACACCTCGCTTGTTTATCTTTTTTCTCTTGA
>JBOFMR010000217.1:0-1017 GCA_051658485.1 Phocaeicola sp. | reverse complement strand
AGTGACATGACTACACGATTCAACAATGGATTTTCTGTTTTTTTCAATAACGCATTTAGATATACAGGCACAGAACTATCACCTGAAAACATTAAAGAATCCAAACTCCCTGCACTGTGGAATTATACATTTAGTAATGACCCAAAAAAGACAGAGAGTTGTTATCTATTTACCAAAGCAGGCAATGAAGGTGATGTACCCTATACTTGGGGTGGTTTAGGAAGCTTAAAAACTGCCCCCCGTATTACTTGGGATGACAAAGAAAAGAAATATGCCTTCACCACCAATCCAAGAGATGGCGGTCTCTTTTTTAAATTTGGTTCTGTTGTTGGCATCTACTCAGGGAAGGGCTGTAACCGCAATTTAGCTGAGGAGTACAATAGTATATCTTTTGAGTTCGATAGAGACATTCCTTACAACATAAATCCTGAAACTATTAACAGTTGGGAAACCATTCTTGAGCCTGCTGTTAGTGTAGATGCAGCATTTCATACGTTAGAGAATGTACAGAAAGGCTTGGGAGACCCTTGCCGATTGGTAGGTTTGGATCTAGCAGCCATCCAAGAGGGCCGTGAAGGAGTGATCATTGACAACAAGCAATGGCGCTTACCTACCTCGGACGAGCACACTACATTATGCAAAGATTATACTCAAATAGGTTACGAGGGTATTAATTCTCCCTACGGTTTGGTTACTGGGATGGAATTTACCAAGGGTGATGAAACTTTTTTTCTACCAGAAGTAGGAAGACGCCAACACCCTACTGGAGACATAGTTAAAGGCTTTTATATTTCCTCTACCAGAAATGGTAATAATATTCCATATTTAAACTTTTACGCGAATTATGCAACTGCAGCATATACTGCAGGTAATGGAATTGCCTACAGCGTTCGCTGTGTAGCTCAAGAACCTTAATGAGATAAAAAAGGGAAAACAACTTCATTTGAGAATATAAAAAAACTCACTCTTAAACACGGATGAACGACCTATACAGCAGTTCATCCGTGCTAGGGTGTT
>JBOFMR010000216.1:0-2324 GCA_051658485.1 Phocaeicola sp. | reverse complement strand
AGACCCGTAGCCATAGGACGCAAGAATTATCTATTTTGTCAGACGGATGATAGTGCAGAAAGCACAGCAATCATTTACAGTCTAATGGGGTGCTGTAAAGCCGCTGGAGTAGACTTCCGAAGCTGGATGATTTATTTTTAGATCATGTACATGATTATGATGTGGACTACACAAAAGATCTAGCTGAACTACTGCCTAATAACTTGAAGGCAGCAAGGATTCTCTGAAATCCATCACATCCATGAAATCATGGAAATCCACGACATTCTTTAAAACAGTAAAATCCTTGAGATGGAAAACAAGTACATCTCAAGGATTTATTGTATATCACAATACGGAGTTTGCCGAGGGCTTACTTTCATTTTCAATCGAAGAAAACAAAAGTAAAATTAAGATTCAAAGAAAATCGACTCCCTTCCTCTCAATAAGGTAGGCAATAGCTAAACCCCAAGCACCCTGCCTGAAAAGGAGTAATATTCACCTACCATCCGCAACTGTTTTTATAACATATTACAGCTCAAATGACTGTTCAGTATGATAAGATTAGACAAAAAAGATGCGAATTTAAAGAGTTAGATAAAAAACAAGTAAAGATTGTCCTCATGAGAGGAGCGTTAAACGGAAAGATTGCTTTTTGCGTAAAAAAGGAAAGGCTGTTTGAGCACGAAGTGCGAGTTCCTTTCCTTTAGCAAAAAGGAGGCTTGGAGTAGCCCCTCTCGTGCAGACTTGATTTTTTCTTTGGTTCTGTTTCTTTTGTATCAAGACAAAAGAAATGAACAAGCCACTCCATTACGCTACCTGCAGCCTACCGTGAATCCTTTTTTCTCTTTTAGCTTAGGACAGCAGGAGGTCTATTAGTAACTTAGGAGAGAATAGCCAGCCGGAGACCGAAGTTATTGCAACGGAAGTCAACATTGTCGATGAAACGGTTAGACGACTGACAGCACCTCGCATTGGACCAGTAGCTACCACCACGCAATACACGGTAGTCGCCACTACTAGGACCTGCAGGATTTGTTAGACTAGCACTACTATAATCACCATACCAATCCAAACACCACTCCCAAACATGGCCACTCATATCAAAGAGGCCCAATTCATTCGGCCTCTTCTCACCAACCGGATGAATTTCATCACCAGAGTTATCAAGATACCAACCTACTTCATCCAAATTATGACTACCAGCATACTTGAAACCTTGACTCTTCACACCGCCCCGAGCAGCAAACTCCCATTGAGCCTCCGTAGGTAGAGAGAAGGTTTTGCCTGTAAGTGAGTTTAGCTTCTTTATAAACGCTTGACAATCGTTCCAACTAACATACTCTACAGGATAGTTACCACCCTGCTTATCATAACTCGGATTATCACCCATTACAGCCTCCCACAAAGCTTGGGTAACCGGATACTTACCCAGAGCATACGAAGAGAGAGTAACCGAGTGAACAGGTATCTCATCATCATAAGCATCATCACCTTGTTCGGGAGTAGCACCCATTTGGAACGTACCACCCTCCACACGAATCAGTTCAAAAGAGAGACCCATTACAGTGAAAGTTAAGTTCTCAGAGGCAGAGGTAGAGGCAGAAGTAGCTTTGTTAGCAGCATTCGATTTACGAGCACCAACACGTTTTTTACCCAATCCAGTTGGTCTATCCAGCAAAAAAAGGCGATGAGAAACGGCAGAGAGCTCCTGCTTGGCAAAAGCCAAGATGAAAAGAGAGTAAAGTGTAGCTAACTCTGCATCCGCAAGCAAACCAATAATCCGCTGTAACATAACACTACTGCCTAAATCACGGTAATCTTTGTCGAAAAAGAGCAAACCCTCACTAGCACCTGTACTACCTAGCAAAGAAGGTTCTAAAGAGAGTGCCTTCAAAGATAAAGCCATACTAGCCAAAGAGAAGTCGTCAATATGCTCGTTAAACTGTTGCACCGTACGCAGAGGGTGACGGAAATCGGGAGTACCCAACTCGGGGCTTTCACTACCTTGCATGGCAGGAACAAACATACCGTCGTAATCGACCAAGCAGAGTGTGCCATCAGGCTTTACCAAAATATTGTCGGGCTTTAAATCGCCATGCGCAAAGGGTTGAGACAACAACCAAGAGGCCAATCGACCAAATTGGTAAGACAAAATAGAAATCGCATGGCTATCGTGAAGATGCGTGCGAATGTAGGTATCCAATGTAACACCATCCACCCAATCCATCAAAAGAACGGGAAACTCTTCGTCACTCGTATTGTTGCTATCGACAAAAAACTCATCCTCCAAATAGCGGATAGAGGTAAGAAATGAAGAGGAGGTGTACTCCAACTCCTCAGAA
>JBOFMR010000215.1:0-37234 GCA_051658485.1 Phocaeicola sp. | reverse complement strand
GCCCTTGCCAAGTTGGACAAGTGGTTGGGAAAGGAGGTTACCTCGAAACTCGGTAACTTGATACCAAAACGGCACAACGATTATAATCGTTGTGCCGTTTTGGTTCTTTCTTTTTTGTATTGTTATTTGATTCCGTAATCGTTTTTCAGTACAAACCTGATGATAGGGTGGGCTGTTACTTTGAGAACAAAAAACATTCGGGAGAAGCATTTCGCAAAGCCTATAATAGTGCTAAGATTGTCCGAATGCACCTATTACGCTGTACTTGACAACTAATAGCTGCGGAAGATTATCAATGGATGCTTTCGTTGTGAGCTCCAAAGAGTATGGCTGCGTTAAAAGGTTGGATGAAATCTAACAAGATTACGATTCCAGAGGAAGAACATCTCTTTATTCGTACTCTAATCAAGCAGGTTATATTTGACCATACTAATATAGTGAAGGAGTTTCTAGCAAACTCATTGATACAGAAAAATCTACAGATGGATGACCATCGCCTTTCATGCCATATTTGAATAGCAAAGTTCAATGGGCTTCTAATAAATGGAGAATTATATGTAAATAAATGGACTACAATAAACTATTCAATACCTGATAAGTGTAAAGAAGTAATATTTGTTCCTTGCTTTTAGGAAATTAATGTATCTTTGCAAAATCAAGATTACTAGTAGTTATCACATGCAGTTGCTATTGTTGATACAAAATAATAAATCTGAGAAGCCAAAATTTAATATGATTAACTTCTAAATAAAAACACATAGAATGAAAGGGCACAACAAAAAAAACTATAGAGAGTACAAAGTGCTCTGCGGTAATAAACAACCAATTTCTTCTTCATCCACATCAAAAACTGTTGTTAAGGTTAATACAACAGCAAGGAAAGAACAAGATTTACTTGTTACTACGAATAATGTATCCTCAAACGAATTCATTAATTATCGCCAAAAGGTAATTAAAGCAATAGAAGAATACGAAAAATTACCTTCAACTAGGAAAGAAGAAGGAGGTTTCTATCGCACAATAAAACGTAAAGCTTCTCCATTTATAAATGGTCACTTTACTTTGGCTATTGTCGGAAAAATGAGTGCAGGTAAATCAACTTTTATTAATGCTTTATTAGGGTGTAGAGACCTATTGCCTACAGGTCATTTTCAAACCACATGCGTTCTTACAAAAATAGAACACTCAGCTGAAAAGTCTATTGAGGTTAGCTTTGGAGATGGTCATAAAGAAACTATTAAAAGTGAGGTTTCAGGTAAACTAGAGAAATTGGTTGCGATTGAAACGGAATACAGCTCTTTACCTGTTAATGATATAAATAAACTAATAGTTAAGGGGTGGAGAAAAGATAAGATTTGCAAAGCCGAAATCATTAAAGGGATGGAGGAAACATCTCGTCGAAAAATAGATAAGATAATACTAGAGAAATATATCAATTCTCATCCAAAGAGTAAAATAGCAACAGAGGTTACTATAAAATACCCTCTTCCTGAAGATTGTCAAGGCTGGCGCATTGTAGATACACCTGGTGTAGAAGCTGTTGGTGGAATAGATGTAGAAACCACAGAGTTTTTAACTGCTAAAAATGAATTCGGAGGGAACAATGTAGATGCAATTATAATATTACATAAAGGAAGTGATAATATTGAAGATAAAAGCATTAACGATTTCGTTAAAGATATATACACACCATTATCAGATGAAGCAAAAAAAAGATTATTCTTCGTTGTAACAAATGCATCAGATGAGAAATTTCAAGATAACGAAGAAGAATACATGAAAAAAGCAAAGGCTTTGTTTGTTGATGAGTTTAATATTAAAAACAATCGTTTAATTGCTGTTGATAGTCTTATGGAGGTTTTATACCGTTATGTACGTGATAATCATAAAGACATAGTCTCTATGATGACATCAAAGGAGGTTCCAGATGGCTCTTGGACTCCTTCTATATGGAAAAGTTGTCGTTCATTATTAAAAGACATCCGTGATACGCTTGAAGACGAAGACAAGAATGTCAACAATGAGACGATGTTAGCTATGGTTCAAGGGTGGTCAAATTTTGGACCTTTACGTTTAATAATAAATACTTTTGTCAAATCTGAGAAGACCAATGCTTTTAATGATTTAATTCATACTATTCGTGATGATATAAATCAAAGTGTCGATTATAGAAAAAACGACGTGACCCTGCTTCAAAAAGGAATTAAGGAGATGCAGGGTCAAATAGAACTTTTATCAAGAACAGAACTGGAAATTAATGAAACTCTTGGGGAGATTTATCGAAAATTTGATAAAGAAGCTGTAAAAGCTAGGTTTGATTTCATTGAGAGCAAAATCAAAAATGAGATTGAAGCTGATGATGCTTCATATAAGGACATACGGCGTGAAGCAGCAAATTTATATGATTTGGCTGATGAAAAAAAGAAGAGTTTATTTCTCGAAATAAAACTTGTATTTAGCAAATATATTCAAGTTGGCCAAAGTAAAGTTTTCTTTAATCGACCTGATTTTGACGAAATGGAAAGAGAATCCACGGATAAAGCAACAGAGCTCAATGCCAAAACAATGACTAGAAGAATACCAGGGTCTTGTTGTGATGATTATGAAGAATACACTGAGAATGTAGCAGAAATCAATCAAACAAAGAAACTTGAGGCTTTTAGAACGATGTCTTGTCGCCATATCCGTACAGAGTCTAATAAATTTAAAGCTGAGATCCAGCATGAAGTCGACAGTTATGTTGCATTAGTTTCTAACTCCTTGAAATTAAGTTTAAAGAGTCAAAAAAAACACCTTGATGAACTTATGTCTAGGTATAAAGTTTCTTCAGATCAAGAATTAAAAGGACATGAGAAAACTATTCTAAGTGAGATTTCTGTTTTAAATAATTACTTAAACTCGATATCAACCTATTAAGTATGAATAAGCCCAAAATTGATTATAAGAAAATAGAAAGTGATATTACTGATAAATGTAATTCTCTACTAAAGGCTATAGATGAAAATTCTATTTCCGATACATTTGACACTATTAAGGAAATGGCAGAAATCTTTGTTCAATCCTACTCTTATCAAATAAGTGATTTTTGGAAAGAAGAAAACAAGAATTCCGATATCCATCGAAAAATAAAATTCACAGATATTGAGTCTGGATATTTAAAACTTATTAGAATCTGGGTTAGCAAAACCCCATTGAATACTAAATTACCTACGTTTCCCCAGGATAGATTAGACTCATTTGAGAAGTATTCATCACAGATGAATAAAAAAGCTATAGCTATTGGTGTATCAGGGACAGCCATTGTTGGAACAGCTTATGCTAGGGGTTGGTGGGTATTAGCCAATCCTATTGCTGCTATAACAGCTGAGCTTATCTTACTTGCTGTTTTATATAAAACGGTTCAAGTGAAGAAAAATACAAAGCGTAAAGATATTGAATGCGAAATATCTAGGATTCGCAAAGAACAAGATAATTATAAACAGCAGCTTATTGACTGCCTAATCTCTGCAGTTTCAAAATGGACTGAAACAGTTGAAAAATATTCTGATTCAATTTTAAACACATTTTAATTATGGCAGTACGGCGAAATACTAAGAATAAAGCTATATTAGATAATCTGGAAGAGATGGCCCTTAAAAACCAAGAGGCAGTATTAAAATCACCTGATAAGAAATTGCCCATAGATATAGAGTCAAATCCCGAACTATTTAAATCCGAGAAGTCAAAAAACTCTGATAGCAATATAACAAAAAAACTAGTTAAAGATGATTTAGCTATTGCGCTAAAATCATTTGACTCAATCATAACAAAATCATATTTAGAGAATCTATCTGAATGTAAAATTGAACAATGCCAGGCAAAATCAGTACCCAATATGCGCTGGATTAAGATAAACGAAATCGTTTATGAAAAGGATGAGTTTTTTGTAGATAAATTATCTAAGCTTTATAATGCAATTCATTCATCCGCTAGAAATGTGTGCTTTATGCTAAGAAGAGGCTATAATGACTTAAACAAATCTGCGGTGGAAATTTTTATTGGAACAACTGATGCTGATGAAAATAGTTATAATAATATTTCAGCCGATATTCTTCAAAGAGGATTAAAGGGTCTTTTCCCTGGGGTTTCTTCAGAGGTAAGTCATGATGTAGTTTCAGAAATGAAAAATGCAATGATTGGTGATATTGCTATTTCTTGTGTTTCTGGTGTAGCATCCTTAATAAAGGATGATAAAAAGAATCATTTTATTCAAGGTTTAGAGAAGCTAATTGATTCTTCAACAGGTCTAAAATTTTGTGTATATTTTATTGCTGAAAAAATTAAGAACAAGGAATGTGCATCCATCCTGTCAAATTATGAGAATTTACATTCTGCATTAACTCCAATGGGTGAAATTCAGTTGTCTTTTTCTCAGAACGAGACCAAAGGTATAAACCAAACTACATCAGAGACATTCACAAAGACCGTTGGATTTTCTCTTTCAAATACAATAACAAAAGGAACATCAGTCTCAAATGCAGATTCACGAACAAATGGAAGTTCTTTAACAGAAACAGAAACAGAAGGAACAGCTGACACGTCTAATGCAATAGTATTCTCTCATTCTGATAATTATTCAGAAAGTATTAGTAGATCCATGCAAGAATCAACAACAGAGACGGTTACCAAAAGTGAGAATGAAGCTCGATCTAATCAGGAATCTACAACTAATTCAGATGCTATAGGTACACAGAAAGGCCAAGGATGGCACTCAGACCGGCAAAATGGTTTTTCTCAACAAATTACGCTTAGAGATAGAAAGTTACGTCATTATCAAGATATTTTAGATAATGAGATAGAGCGTTTGCAAAACGCTCAACCATTTGGACTTTGGTCAATGGCTACATATTTTATTTCTGAAGATATAACTACAGCTACAGCTTTAGCCAGTTTGTATAAAGGCTGTATTGTTGGCGACGAATCGAATTCACAAGTATTCTCTATAAACAATTGGAGTAGAGAATATAGCCAAATCAAAGAGATCTCAAAATATCTATTGGCCTCTCAACATCCATTATTTATTTTACCTAATGGTATTAAAGCAACATCAGGATCGCTAGTTAGTAGTAAAGAATTAGCAATACATATGTCTTTGCCTCAAAGAAGCGTGCCAGGAATTTTAGTTAGAGAAGAAGTCCCATTCGGTCATGAGGTTGTAAAACATCATCAGATTGACAATTCTGAAGCGATAGAATTGGGGAAAATTTTACATCTAGGTGAAGAATTTAAATTGTCAGTCAATCTTTGTTTGTCTGAATTGACTAAACACATGTTTGTTACTGGCTCAACTGGTAGTGGGAAATCAAATACAATGTATTTAATTTTATCACAACTCAAACAGCAAGGAATTAAGTTTATGGTTGTGGAACCGGCTAAAGGAGAATACAAGCACGTCTTTGGTAATAGTTCTGATGTTACCGTATATAGCAATTCTCCCAAATGTGGTAAATTGTTACAGATAAATCCTTTTGCTTTTCCATATAAATCGATTGATATACTTGAACATGTAGATCGATTGGTTGAGATTTTTAACGCATGCTGGCCTATGTATGCAGCTATGCCATCAGTATTAAAGAAATCAATAATAACAGCATACAAGAAATGTGGTTGGGATTTATTATTATCTGAAAACAAGTATAGTCAAAATAATCGACCAATATTTCCAACTATTGACGACATCCTCGTGTGTCTTAAAGATTATATTAATAATTCTGAATACTCAAACGAGACAAAAGGTGATTATAAAGGGGCACTTGAAACTAGACTTAGTGATCTCAATGTGGGTATAATTGGTCTTATGCTCTCTGGTGAGCCGATTGAAGATGAAGAGCTATTTAATGAAAATATTATCATAGATCTAAGCAGAATCGGTTCTACAGAAACAAAGTCTCTTTTGATGGGATTTCTTGTAATGAAGCTGAATGAGTTTAGAATGTCAGAAGGTGGCATGAATAAACCTCTAAAGCATGTTACAGTATTAGAGGAAGCTCATAACCTATTAAAGAAGACGTCATCAGAGCAAAATCAGGAAAGTTCAAACTTAGTAGGAAAATCTGTAGAAATGATATCAAATAGCATTGCAGAAATGAGAACTTACGGAGAAGGTTTTATTATTGTTGATCAATCTCCTGCGCTTCTTGATAGTTCTGCAATTCGTAATACAAATACAAAAATAGTCATGTCATTGCCAGAAAATATGGACAGGCAAATAGCAGGAAAGTCTATAGCTCTAACTGATGACCAAATAAACCAAATAGCAAAACTGAATGTTGGAGAAGCTATTGTCTATCAAAATAATTGGGAAATAGCTGTGCAGTGTAAAATTGACGAATACAAGTATAATAAAGGTATTATTTATACGTCAACATATCCAATGCCTAAAACAGAGGATAGGATTGCACGTGTAGAGATCATAGATTTCCTTTTGGCAAAACTAACAAATAAAGATTTTGAATTTGAGAAGGTTTCTGAATTTATGAACCATGACACAATGCCTTCATCTGTGAGGATTAGCCTTTTGAGTTTAATGACAGAATTGCGAGAAACAAAAAAACTATCAATATGGGAACGAAAGAACTTTTCGCAATTAATGGAAATCGTTTTTAAATATCTCGATATTGATGGTGATGTAATTAAACTTAAAGGACAGATTGTCTCAATAAAAGACATCGCTAAATACAGACGATGTTTTGACGAGCTTCTAAAAGATAAGATTAGTGGTGATGTTGATAGAGCAACATTATTCTTTATCGAGCAAGGTTATTCAAAGAAAATGAGACCTGACTATTATGAACAATGGAAAGAAACATTTAAAATTTACTAATATATGGCCTTTATAATAGATGATATAGCGGTTGTTGCTCAAGTCTCAGAAGCAGCAGAAGCGATAAGCTCAGCGGAAGCTGTAAATTCAGTAGATACAATTAGTGAAATAACGACATCAGCAGATATGAATGAAGCTTCAACACTTTCTGATGCAGAAATACAAATGTCAGATTTAAATGATGTAAATGGTGTTGATGATTTGCCATCTTTAGGAGAGAATGAGGTATCTCTAGATATTCCTAATGATGCCAATGTTTTCTTTGACGAATACCCTGGTGATATTCATCCAGAGTCGACTGAAGCAGTAGATAGTACAAATACACATACCTTTGAAGCCGAACAACAATCTACTACTTATGAGGAACTTTGCGAAAAAAGGGATTCCGGAGGTAGTTATGGACAGATTAAAAGTGAAGGATGGGGTTGGAAAGATCAACCAGCACGTGAAGTACACCATATGCCAGCTGATTCCTCATCGAATTTAGAAAGACAAGATGGACCTGCTATAGCAATGGACTATGAGGATCACCAGAAGACAGCTAGCTGCGGTAGTTCACGCGATGCTAAAGAGTACCGGGCAGAACAACATAAATTAATAGAGGAAGGGAAATTCCGTGAAGCATTGCAAATGGATATAGATGATTTGCATGATAAATTTGGAGAAAAGTATAATGATGCTATTTCACAGATGCTTAAGTATGTTGATAGATTGGAAGAAGAAGGTAAAATATAAAAACGATTAGTTATGGACAAAATGAAATTTACTCCCTATGAATCATTGGGAAAGATAAAATTTGGAGAGAATCGAGATTCAGTAAGAAATAATTATCCTAATTTTAAGGAGTTTAAAAAGAATCGTTACAGTAAAAATACAACAGACGATTATACTGATTTCCATGTTTTTTACAATACAGAGAATAAAGTAGAAGCAGTTGAAGTCTTTAATAATGTTGAGGTTGATTTTAAAGGAGAAAATATTGTAGCTATGACATTTTCAAAATTAACTGTAGTATTAAATGATTCTATTCAATCAAAGGAAGATAACAATATTAACTTTCCAACTTTTGGTATGTCTGTATTTACAAATGGAGATAGAATTGAATCATTTCTTTTTTATATCAAAGGGTATTGGGATTAAGTGTTGTAATATACCCGTTTGTTGTTTCTACTCACATTCAGATAATAATTTTCACTGAGCAAACATTAAATTATGGGCTATTTCCAACGACCATAATTCATTCTAGTGGATGATTATCCTATAATCGAGATAAAGATTTTCTAGTCAGTCCTTCCACTATAAGGAGCTTTCTCTTCGGCAACTTGGCCAAGAGAAGGCTCTTTTCCAACCTCATAGTTAGGCTTGAGCAAAGGAGTGATTTTACGTAAGCCCCCGATAAAGTACAGTTTTTGTCCCATAAAAATAGCTCATTCAAAGTTTTCTCTATTTCAAGAGGTGGACTTTGGACTTGCCAACTTTTGGTGGACATTTAATTAAGCGACATTTAATAATTTGATATTTTTATCATTTAATTGATTCCAGAACTCATCTATATTCAAATTCTTAAGGTAAGAATGTCTTCTTCTCTTATTATACCATATTTTGATGTACTCGAATAGTTCTGTTCTCATCTTCTCTTTTGATTGCTTCTTATAGCCATAAATCATTTCTGTCTTTAGACTCTTAAAGAAGCTTTCTGCCACTGCATTTTCCCAGCAGTTCCCCTTTCGCGACATACTCTGCCTACATCCGTATGATGCTACTAGGTTCCTAAAGGGTGTACTAGCATACTGTACTCCTCGGTCTGAGTGGAAAATAATTTATGCTGTAGGTTTTCTATTTCTAACAGCCATATTAAAGGCTTTTATAGTAGTTTCCTGCGTGCTCATTCCCTCACTTATACTCCATCTAGCAACCTCTTTTTCTTCAGGAGTCATTTTAGCAATACCATTCCCAGGAAAGCTACCACCACCAAAGGATTCAAACTCCTTGCGCCAACGGTAGATAAGATAGCTACTAATACCCAATTCACGAGCTAACTCAGCAATACTCTTGCGTTCATAACTAAGCTTGACAGCATTCTCTTTGAACGACTTGTCGTAAACGATTCTTTCTTTTGCCATAACTGTACAAAGATAAACTTTTTAGCTTAACCAACTGTCCATGCAAAGTTAGCAATACCAGTCTGAGCAAATCAGAATATCATCTTTTTGTAACTTCTTTAATAATCTTCCTAGTTGACGTTTCTCTACCTCTTTGGTACCACTAATAGTTTCTTCAATCCATAGACCAATTTTTATATTCTGTCTTTCGCAGAAGTTATTAATTTCAAATCGTTGGTTCTCTACTGTTTGTTTGTCAGTACTTACTCTAATATATGCGTAAATCATTTTATTGATGTTATAATTTTGTATATTTGTCTTCTAATCAATATACAAAAAAACGCACTTCTTGTGATAGATAAGAATGTATTGCGCCCACTATTTGACAAACAATACAAGCATGAGCTTTCGAATAATCTGTTCTTGCATCCATACACTAAAACATAGTTTATAGAGCTAGATATGGTGGCTGAACGTAGGAAAACTTCCAGATATTTAGATAAAAGAGTGAATGCAGGTTTACTGCATAAAGAATAGATACATAAAGACAATTATTGTATCAATGTAGGGTTATTAACCTATTATTGAACCATGCCGAATTGCCAAAGAAAGTTCTAATGAAATCAGTAAGTCGTGCATTAGAGTAATTTCTCGTGTAGACTAAAATGCCTTTTTATGTACATGATATCTCTTCCACATAGAGACTAGAATAGAACTTTTATATACGTATATATGAGAGCTATAGAAAATAGGTATAACTACTAAAATAGATTATATAATGAGCCGATTAGACGACTTATACAAAGCCATGGAAACCCTTCGAAAGGAGGGACTTCCTATAACTGATGAGCTTGAAAAGAAGGCAAATGAGATTGAGGAGGAAATCATAAAGAAAGAGATTCTTCCGATATTGACCAAAAGTATAGAGCCTGCTTTGCAGCCTGTGCAGCGTGAATTGGTTTTAATAGTGGATTATATCCCTGGTCAACCACTCAGTGTGCACCTTAGCCGTAAGCGTAACTTTACGGCAGATATGCCAGATGCTAAAGAGATCGTGGTTGACCCTGAAGTGATACACCGCGAACAGGGTAGCCATGGTAATGCTGATGATAGCATACAGCGTGGACCTGCAAGAGACATGATGGTATTCTTTCCCGATGGTACTATTATTGCCGAAAAGAAAGCTACAGAGACTTTGGTAAAGGTAGTTAAGAAGATAGGTGTAGCCAAAGTTCGTCAGGTGGTAGAAGAACATAACCTTAAGCTCTGCAAAGTACCTGTAATCTCCAATCGTAGAGATGCTAAATATGGCAAAAGCCAAAAGGACTTAGGTGATGGATGGTTGCTAATAACGCACAGCAATAATCCGATGAAGAAACTGTTTATAGAGAAGATTTCGAATATTCTTCATTTAGGTATAAAAGTGACGCTAAATCAATAGGGGGGAAGGGGATAGAGTTGTACCCCTTTGCCACCTCTAATTGTCTCTTTTGCTGTTCTCAATTCGCACAAGCATTGAGGGTAGAGAGACACACAACTAGAAAGAGTACCAGCTTTTTCGACTAAGCAAATATTAAGATAAAAATGATATGATGTCAGATACGAAGAACTACATAGAACTATTCGCCTCATTGCGTACTGCAAAGCAGAGGGGAGTGCCAGCACCGCATAAAGCAATACTGTTGCTTAGTGTTATTGATCTGGTGGAATATGGTGTTATAACTACCAATCGGGTTAAGTTATCAGAGAGGTTAAAGCAACATTTCAAAGGCAATTGGAATAGATATGTGGGAAGGGCTGTTGCCTTCAATCCTGTTATCGGTACTCCATTTTTTCACCTCCATTCAGAACCCTTTTGGCGACTTATCCCTTTTGATGGGGGTGAAGAGAGAATCGAAGAGTTGAAAAAAAGCAACCCATATTCAGTTAACAAAATATGTGAAAACTTTCGCTATGCAGAGATTGATAAAGAGCTATTTGAACTCATGAGGGAGGAGAGTGCTAGAGCAGAACTTCGTACAACTTTAATAGCTACATACATTCAACCGCAACAACGGGTTAAATGTGTTTTATGAAAAAGTCATACGGTGATTTGAAAAAGGCAATTATGATATTTCTTGAACTGGTGAAGCCGGAAAGGTACGTTTAGGAAGTAGATATGTGAAATAAAAAAATATAATATAATATGAGGAAAAGTATAATTCTTATAATGGTTCTGTTCACTGCATCAACTCTATTTTCTCAAATAACGGAGAAGTACCAAGTAGTCAACGCAGCTGTTACTATGGATAAAGGTAATCCTTCTCCATCCGAAAGTCAAAGGATGCTAACGAAAAAGAATGAACTATTAGGAAGCTATGTGTTCGTAACAAAATATCAGCGTCAATATAAAATAGTTGTAGATGGAGCTACTGCCGTTTTAGACCAAGATCAAAAAAATCCATCTTGTTATCATACATCTGTAATCTTAAATAGTGGAGCAAAGTTAACCATTATGTTTTGGTCTTCATCATTAAAAGTCGTTATGCTGTTAGATAGAAAAGCAAAAACGGGAATCTATGAATTGTTATTAAAGAGGGTATAGTAGCTAGTCGCAGTAGTGGTAAATAAAAATTTGAGAATGTGGATTTAATGGATTTACAGAATATAAACAAATCCATAATTTCAGAGAGTGCTCGATGCTTTTTCTAAGTTTCACCACTTCTATCACACTTGATTAGAGGAAGCAGTGGTGAAACTTATGCTTTAATTCTGCTAGAAGGATTCACTTCAATATAACAGGATTCGAAAAGGAAATGAAAGAGCCCACCCCTCTGCTGATTAAAAGAATCTTTTTCTTGATAGGCTAATATTTAGCAGATTATTGGACCTATTTAGATCTAATGTTAATCATTTTATACCAATTTCCCTCACGGCCATATACATTTCCAGGATTATCATTGTGAATATATTGTCTAGGAATAGGTAAAGATAACTAGTAGCCAGATAATTAGGAAGTGGTATGCTTTGCAACGCTCTCATAATTAGTTAAACAGAGCAGACGATGAAAAGATGGAGTGAAATATCAATCATAACTATAGTTGTCATAGCTAGGTGCAATCATAACACGCACAAACCTCGTTTATTGGTTAGCAGCTTTAGCAATAGGTAAAACCTTTATCCTTACTGCATCATTGGCTGCAATCCTCTTTGTGATTATATATGGACTAATAGTTTTGGGGTATTAATCAGTCAAAACAATTTGAGTTGTGAGACGAGCAAGAAGAGATAAAAACGTAGCGCAGCAATGTAAGTATAAAGACGGTTTTTCGTTTATGGTCATTGTCATCTAAAAGATTTTCCATAAATTGCCACAGTTTAACGGTTCGATCAGTTGAATCTTCCATTTTAGTAGGCCGTTTGATCACTATACATAAAGGTAGCCAGTAGCACTCAGAAGGCCAACTGATAGACTCTATTCGTTAAACTAAAGCCATATCTTATTTCCTAAATTATGCAATACCCCTTAATTACCGATTATAAAACATCCGTCACTATTCCAGCTTCATTCGATAAGTTAAAGCACTTAGAAGCTGTTACCGACAAACAGGGTTCACCACTCTTTGCTGCTGGTGGCCCTGCTGTTGTATTTAAGATGTTTGACCCTAGCAAAAAAAGGTACTATGCCTTAAAGTGTTTCCTTAAACACCAACCCAACCGCAAAGAGCACTTCGATATCGTATCGAGTTACCTAAAGAGTCATACCAGTGCCTACCTTTGCAACTACGACTATCTGGAAGATGAGATATGGATTAACAATCAGACCTACCCCGTTCTACTGATGGACTGGGCAGAGGGCTCTATGATGAGTATCTACGTAGCAGAGCTTTGCAAAGCCAATAACCAAGCAGCTATCGATGCTCTAGCCCGTAAGTTTGATGCAATGGGTTTGTGGTTGATGGAGAGCGAGCTGGCCCATTGTGACATTAAGCCAGACAATATCATTGTAACTCCTTCGGGCGACTTAAAGTTGGTAGATTACGATGGGATGTATGTTCCAGCACTTAAAGGGAAATCTTCTCCCGAACTAGGAACAGCCGAGTATCGTCACCCCAAGCGAAGTTCTAAAGATTTCGGCCCTCACCTAGACGATTTCCCAATACTTGTATTGTCGCTGTCACTTCATTGTTTGGCTAAATCACCTGCTCTATACGATTCGGGTATAGATGGTGATGCTCTTTTGTTTAGAAGGGACGATTATGTCTCTTTATTGACCTGCAAGCATATTCCTTTTTTTATCAAGCAGCAAGGGGATGAGGTTATCAATGCTCGTTTTGGATTGCTTCAATATTCTTTGAGTCAAACTGTTATTGAGTTAAAATCACTTCCTGAGGTGTTGCGTAGTACAGCTTATGTCTATAGGGAGTTATCGACTAAGGAAGAAGATGGTGATGGTGCGTGGTTTGATATCCATAATGTAAAGTATAGTGCGGATAGGCGTAAATTGCTAAAGGCACCTGAAGAGTTAAGTAGAAAATATTATATACTTGATGGTACTGAGGTAGTATGTAATGACGCTTTTTCTTATTGTGATGGTTTAGAATCAATTGCACTCCCTGCTTCAGTTACTACGATTGGAGATGGTGCTTTTTCTGATTGTAGTGGTTTAGAATCAATTATACTCCCTGCTTCAGTTACTACGATTGGAATTGACGCTTTTTTTTGTTGTAGTGGTTTAGAATCAATTACACTCCCTGCTTCAGTTACTATGATTGGAGATCGTGCTTTTTTTCGTTGTCTTGGTTTAGAATCAATTACACTCCCTGCCTCAGTTACTGCGATTGGAAATGACGCTTTTTCATTTTGTAGTAGTTTAGAATCAATTACACTCCCTGCTTCAGTTACTACGATTGGAGATAGTGCTTT
The DNA here is from genome assembly GCA_051658485.1 of Phocaeicola sp. Lineage (GTDB taxonomy): Bacteria > Bacteroidota > Bacteroidia > Bacteroidales > Bacteroidaceae > Phocaeicola. Next base: position 23,365 of record JBOFMR010000215.1, on the reverse strand, counting down.
TTCATTTTGTCGTGGTTTAGGATCAATTACACTCCCTGATTCAGTTACTGCGATTGGAGATAGTGCTTTTTCTGATTGTGGTGGATTGAAATCAATTAGCATCCCTGCTTTAGTTACTACGATTGGAGCTGGTGCTTTTTCTCGTTGTCGTGGTTTAGGATCAATTACACTCCCTGATTCAGTTACTGCGATTGGAGATGGAGCTTTTTCTGGTTGTAGTGGTTTACACTCAATTACACTCTCTGCTTCAGTTACTACGATTGGAAATAGCGCTTTTTCATTTTGTCGTGGTTTACACTCAATTACACTTCCTGCTTCAGTTACTACGATTGGAGCTGGTGCTTTTTCTGGTTGTAGTGGTTTACACTCAATTACACTTCCTGCTTCAGTTACTACGATTGGAGCTGGTGCTTTTTCTGATTGTCGTGGTTTAGAATCAATTACACTCCCTGCTTCAGTTACTACGATTGGAGATAGTACTTTTTCTGATTGTAGTGGTTTAGAATCAATTTATGTCAGTGGCTTAAACTTTTTGTTTAGGGATGGAGCTCTATATGATTTAAAGAATAATCGTATAATTTGTTTATTGAATAATAAGCACTATTCAATAAAGCAATTTAGCATCCCCAATTCAGTTACTACGATTGGAGCTGGTTCTTTTTCTGGTTGTAGTGGTTTAGAATCAATTACACTCCCTGCTTCGGTTACTACGATTGGAGCTGGTTCTTTTTCTGGTTGTAGTGGTTTAGAATCAATTACACTCCCTGCTTCGGTTACTACGATTGGAGATAGAACTTTTTCTGGTTGTAGTGGTTTAGAATTAATTACACTCCCTGCTTCGGTTACTACGATTGGAAATGACGCTTTTTCATTTTGTAGTAGTTTAGACTCAATTACACTCCCTGCTTCAGTTGCTACGATTGGAGCTGGTGCTTTTTCTGGTTGTAGTGGTTTAAAATTAATTACACTCCCTGCTTCAGTTGCTACGATTGGAGATGGAGCTTTTTCTGGTTGTAGTGGTTTAAAATTAATTACACTCCCTGCTTCGGTTACTACGATTGGAGCTGGTTCTTTTTCTGGTTGTAGTGGTTTAGAATCAATTACACTCCCTGCTTCAGTTACTACGATTGGAGATCGTGCTTTTTATGATTGTAGTGGATTGAAATCAATTACAATCCCTGATTCAGTTACTACGATTGGAGATAATACTTTTTCATTTTGTAGTGGTTTAGGATCAATTACACTCCCTGATTCAGTTACTACGATTGGAAATAGTGCTTTCTTTGGTTGTTATAGTTTAGATTCAATTACACTCCCTGCTTCAGTTACTAAGATTGGAGATGAGGCCTTCTCTCGTTGTGATAGTTTACAATCAATCAAAATCCCCAAAGGAGCAAAGAAATTAAAAGAACTATTAATCAAGATGTACATCGAAGAATCAAGAATAAAAGAAATCTAGCACAGAAACACCATGGAAAATATAAAATACCAAATGGAAAAAATGCAGCTTTACACTGCACGCGTAGACAGAACACACCCATCGTTCTTTCTCTTCTTAATCGACCAGTCGGGATCAATGGATAATTGGGTCGATTTTGGCAATGAACGAATGGCTAAATCAGAAGCTGTGGCAAATGCCATCAATAGCACGTTGGAGGAAATAATAAACAGATGTACCAAATCAAATGAAATACGCCGCTATTTTGACATATCACTGATAGGGTATGGACAGGACGATTACACTGCAACGCTGTTGTACCCCAACAAAGAGTGGCTCTCTCCTGAAGAGCTTAAAGATATTGCAAAAATAAAGAAGCTAACGAGTGTACTTTCCATCCGTGGTACAGAGCATACCTTTGAGAAAAATGTTCCCTATTGGTTAGAGCCAATGGCAGAGGGATTAACCCCCATGCACGATGCCTTTAACAGAGCATACGATTTGTTAGAAAAGTGGTGCGAAGACCATAAAGGAGACGACTGTTTTCCGCCAATAGTGATTAACATCACCGACGGGGCACAAACCGATGCCTCTAACGAAGAGATGATTGAAGTGGCTGACAAAATCAAAGCTCTACAAACGATAGATGGAAATGTATTGCTGTTTAACATCCACCTTAGCGATAGTGACGAAAATCAATCTATTGCCTTTCCTACTGAGATTTCGGAGGTAGGCGATAGTAGCTATTCTCAAATGTTGTTCGCCATGTCGAGCGAATTACCTGCCATCTTCAATAAGCAGATAGAGGTGCTGACCAAAAAGAAACAACCCTCTTATAGAGCCATGGGGCTTAATACCAAAGCGGAGTTTGTTCACATCTTAAACATAGGGACACAAACCACAATGAGTGCAGACGATGAATAGTTGTGGCAACAGAACCATCGGAAAACTATCCGAGAACGGTTTGGTAGAGGATAGCTCCATCTCTATCGCTGAAAAACAGATAATAGCTGTTTGCGATGGGGCTGGAGGGTGTGGCATCTTTGCTGACGAATGGTCTCAATATCTTATTGACCATTTGCCCAACAAACCCTTGAAGAGCTTTTCCCATTTATGTAGTTGGCTAGAGGCTATATGGAATCCATTCTTTCTAGCAAAACAGAGCCAATTGGCGCAAAGCAACAACTTTGTGCAGAATAAATTCTATGACGAAGGGAGCTACTCCACGCTTGCAGCGATTTGGAAGGGTAGTTCTCAAAAAGTACATTGGACCACCTTTGGTGATTCGGCCTGCTTTGCCTACGACTTGAAGCGAGAGAAACTCCATCTTTTAAGCCACAAAGAGTTAGAGCCCTTCACCACCAATCCACACTTGATAAACTGGAAAGAGGAGCCCTCGGTTAAGGGTTTTAAGAGTGGTAAGTTTACCTTGGAAAACAGAACGCTCTTTTTTGTGACCTCCGATGCCTTGGCTTGCTACCTGATTGCTGCCTACAAAGTAATAAAGAGAGAACTGCCCAAGGAGATAGCCCCTTCGTTGCTAGAGCAGTTGAGCTGCATCCAACAGCAGGGATACGAAGATGTATACAAAGATCTGTTACAACCTCTTCTGGAGAGTGCACAAACAGCAGAGAGCTTTACAGTGCACATAAGCCAGCTATACAAAAGAGGAGAGATTAACAACGACGATTATTCATTTGCTTGGATGATTCTGTAACTAAGCTATTATCATGAAGAAAACGAAACAATCTGTGTTACAGTTGCAGCCCGAACAGCAAAAAGTGCTGGAACTATCTCCCAAAGGAGCTGTGCTGATAAAGGGAGTGGCAGGAAGTGGAAAAACAACCGTTGCGGTCTATCGGGTGAAGTACTTAATTGAAAACTACCCCAGCCTCTTTTCGCAAACCAATGTTGCCATCTTTACCTACAACAGATTACTGGCCAATTATATGCAAGGGTTGGTAGATGAGGTAGTAGGTTTCAAATCAGCCAAGGTCTCTAATTTCCACAAGTGGGCCTACGCTTTTATTGAACAAAGGGTAGCGGGTATATGTGCCAATACTATTGCTAACGTAGAGCGACATGTATTCCCACTGCTCAGTGGATATTTGAATCGTGTCATTTTTTACTTCTTGAGCATACGATAATGCTCCACACTCATTATGGAACAACAGTATGAGAACCAGTAAGCTTTACAAAATAGTTAATTCGAATGGTTAGCGAGTAAAATCAAGTCTTCCAGAATATCGGATCTATTCCATGATGAATAATCTAACAAATAAAGTGCCATAGCTTTTCTCAAAGTGAATCGACTATCTACTTAATTATGTTTTATAGGTGTTTGACTATGTAATTGCTGTAGAGTCAAATGTGATTATTAGCAGAATATGATTACTTTTGTGCATTATGGGATAGAAATAACGTATGACCCAAAACTACCTTAATAACATTCGGATTATTTTAGCAGACAAGCAGATTACGAACAAATGATTGGCTGAATAGTTAAGAGTAGAAGGAATCGCATAAAAATCAAAAGTTGATATAAAGGAGTTAATAGATACTCCGTTTAATTGTATCAAAGTAATTATTGGTGTAGACAAATACCACTATGGAAACAAACAACAACAAAGAGCTGTATTCTAACTTTTTAGCAATTACATACCCTAATTCTAAATCTAATTATTCTGATTTCAAACGTATTCTTGAATATCTAGAAATCGAGGATATTTATAGCATTACAGATCCCTCTATCATTTCCAAGTGGATTGAAGAGGTTAAAGAGCAAGAGTTTAACAAAAAAGGGAAAAACCAATATTCTGGAGCATTAGCTAAGTATAAAGCATTTCTAGAATTAAAGGATTTTTTCAAAGTATCTCCTATTAATAGCCCAATAAAATATAACTTATCAACTGATGATACAGACAAATTAATGCAATACCTTACAGCCATCCGTACCAAACCATTCCTGCTTCTTGCAGGAATATCAGGTACAGGAAAGAGCCGAATTGTACGCGAACTAGCCTTTAAAAGCTGCCCTACCTATCTGCAAGATAACGACAAAACAACTCCTGGTAACTACTGCATGATAGAGGTAAAACCCAATTGGCACGACTCTACGGAGCTATTGGGATACTATAGCAACCTAAGTGGAGGGTATCAGTTTAAGAAGTTTGTGCAGTTTCTTGTAAAGGCAAAGATGTATCCTGAGGTACCTTTCTTTGTCTGTTTAGATGAAATGAATTTGGCCCCTGTTGAACAATATTTTGCAGAGGTTTTAAGTGTATTGGAAACTAGAAAAAGTGTAAATACCATTGACGGTAGAGCCATTAAAACAGGTGTAATTGTTGAAGCACAACACTTTGAACAGCTAGGCAAACTAACAGGAAGTGATTATAACCAACACTTTACTGATCGAGAAATTTACATGAAACTCTGTAGCCTAGATAAAACAGAAGGTATTAAGAGCGAAGTAGGTAATAAAAAAGAGCTAACTACCGAAGGGCTAACTTTACCCCACAATGTAATTATAATTGGTACGGTAAACATGGATGACACAACGCATCAGTTTTCACGCAAAGTGATTGACCGAGCCATGACCATAGAGATGAATGGTGGTAACCTAAGAGATATGTTTGGAGGTAGCAAAGATTTGGAATACCTTGATGATGAAAAGCAACAGGAATGGCAAAGAGCCTTTCGACAAAACTATGTTACTGCTGACGAAGTACTTGAAGCACACCCTACAGATGAAGCTCAAATAGTAGAACTACTCCCCACAAAACTTGAGGAAATAAACAAGGCCCTTAAAGGAACACCTTTTGAGGTGAGTTACCGTGTATTAAACGAGTTAACGATTATGGTAGGGGTAATGCTTGACAAACAGAAAGAGGGTGAAGCGTTTGAGGAGATTGTAAACAGAGCTATTGACGCTATTCTGCTGATGAAAATTCTGCCACGCATAGAGGGAGATAGTGAGATGTTTAATCTAAAGAATTCAGTAATGGTTAACGGCGTAGCTTGTAACAATCGTTTAGAATGGTTGAGAGAACTAGCTCCAAGCTTTAATCAGGAAGAAGATGCAGCGCACCAACAAACAGCTAAAGAGAAGATAGAAGAGATGATTGAGCGTCTTGAGAACCAAGAATTTACTCGTTTCTGGCCATAATATAGTGTAAGCCCCAAAGAATATGCAAACAGAAGTACTAAGGTTTAAGCATTCTGACTACGAAGTAATGGTGCGTACACAAGACATCAGCTACTCGTGGGAACGATTCAAAGGACGCATAAACTATACTCGTTACACCAACGAGGAGGTAAGCGCTCCTGAGAGTTATTGCAGATACAGTGCACACGACGAGTGTAGTTTGCATCTTTATAACCCTGATAAAGGATTAGGAGAAAACTTCTCAGAGGAAAAAGAGTGGGATAAATTGTGGCCCGTCATTTTTGAAACTTGCAGATACCAAGTAAGGGTATTGTTTCACGACATAGATGCAAACAGTGCGCCCGAGATTCGACACGTGCGGAAGGATGTGGAAGATTGCTTTTTCTTAGATGGGGATACCCAAAAGGGGGGTGAACTTTCATTGACAGGAGAAGTGGACTTTCTAAATGAACCTGGTCTGTTTCGTTTAGAGTTTAGCTACCAAAAAGAGGGAAAACGAAAAGAGTCGTTTGTAACATTCGAGGTGGTATCGCCTAAACTTGATACAAAGAATGACTACAAATCACTGCTACGTGAGGTAAATGAGGAGTATCAAGATGTAATATACCGCTACCTTAGTATCACCATACAACAGTTTAGTAGAGGGCGAGTAAACAACGATGCTACCTGGATGCAAGCTTTCCAGGGTATGGTAGAGGAGTATGTAAAGAATGTAGGTAGGGTCATGCAAAATCCACATTCAGAAGTACAGAACTACCGCACATCGCGCAAAGCAGAGCAGATAAAACATTGGACTGCTGCCATGGAAGAGCGCTATGCTGAAGTTAAAAGAGAAGGTAAACTAGAGGAGTACTATTTTGGTTACAACGAAACGACTAGTACGCACGATACTAGGGAGAATCGTTTTGTAAAACATACGCTACTAACAATTGGTAAACGATTGACTACTATAATTAGTACTGTACTTGATAGCAAAAATGAAGAGTTATCGGAACGTCACCGCAAGGTGTGGGTGGGGTACAAAGATACCCTACAAAAGCTAGTGAAGCACCCTTTCTTTAAAAATATAGGCCGGTTTGAGGGGTTAAAACAAGAGAGCCTTGTATTACACAACCGAAATGGATACCAACAAATATACAAGAATTGGCTCAAATTAAAGAGGGGAATTGATCTATACAATGGGGCAGCGGCTATAGGTACGCTACAGATATGGGAAATCTATGAATTGTGGTGCTTTATTAAAATGAAGAGAATGGTGGCCGAGGTGATGGGTATCACTAAAGATACACCTGATTATGAACAATTAGTGACTGAACCCAAAGGTACACTGCTAAATCCTTTTACTAACTCTTCGTTAGAACATGTGGTGGAATACCGCTACCCAGCCCCTAAACAAGAAGATAGTGAAGCGCACAAAGCACAATTGGTAGCACATACGGGTGCTATTGTAGCTTTGCACTACCAACATACCTTTAATCGCAAGAGTGGAGATAAAGCGTATGGAATGGGAATACATACAGCGACTACAGAGCAACGCCCAGATATTGTATTGAATATACGCAAGGAGTCGGGCGAGGTAGTATTGACTTACCTCTACGATGCAAAATACCGGGTAATAAATGACAAGAGATTAGATAGAGATTTTGAGAAACAGGATGCAGAAGAGGGAGAGCTATTTAAAGGAGGAGATTATCCGCCAACAGATGCTATCAATCAGATGCACCGATACCGAGATGCCATATATTATAGCAAACAAGATAATTCATACGATTCAAAAGAGGTTATTGGTGGGTACATTCTTTTTCCTGGACGTGGCGAAGATGAAAGCATAAACAACCGCTACTACAGTAAAAGTGTGGAGTCAGTAAATATAGGTGCTTTCCCTTTATTACCATGCAAAGATTCAACCAAAGAGGGAACCCTACTCAAAGAGCATCTCAAGGATATTTTAATGTCTAAAACAACCTCGGAAAAACATGTAGCAAAAGCTAAACCTCAACGTACGTTAGCTTATGTGAGTGAAGAAGAGAAAATGGCTATGCAATCCGATGATCTTGTGATGGTGGCAGTAGCAGGCAATAACGAAAAGCGCCAATGGTCATTTGAAAACTGTTGGTATAATATTCCACTTGATAAGATTGCAGATTCACCATGGATGAAGGCAAAGTACCTATTGTTGCACACAAGCGGAGAGCATACGGCTGGAGAGTTGTGCCAAATAGTAAGATCAAAACATGACGTATGGAGTGCCGATAGGTTAAAACAAGGTGAGAAAGGAAATCCCTACCCTGGAAATCCAAGCAGGCCAGCTTACTTTATGATACGGATAAAAAAGCCTCAACAGACAGACGAACAGCTAAGAGATTTGGTATTCGACATGAAAGAGCTACCTAAAGCCGAGTGGGGTAATCGAAAAATGGCATTTATGTTGGTCAAACTAAAAGATTTAAAGCAACATCTCCCGATAGAACTGTAAAAGTGAAGATGCCAAAAAGATTGTTGGAAAGTAGTGAATCTATAGAGGCTGTGTAAAAACGAGGTAATATGTACACGAAATGGCGAAATCGTGTACACGTTAAGGCTAATATCTACATGAAACTCAATTTTGTAGAACCCCCAATTGGTTAGTACCACTAACCAATTGAAACTAATTTGAAAATTCAAAGTATATGAAGTGGTATTGATATTTTCATCTAATTTAGTTGCTTCTTTATGTGCTAACTCTTGTCAGCTTCCTTAAAACTTTTCTTTTTACTCCCCCTTTATAATCCACTCGGTAATGGTGCGCTCTTTGGATGAGAAGTTTACCCCAATCTTGTAAATGGGTCGTCCATTGAGTTGGTACTTCATGGCATAGTTTTTTGCCTCGATCTGTTCCAACGCCACTTGAGCCGATTGATCGACTTTAAATTCAAAGAGGTAGATACCCTCCTTTAGCTGTAGCATGGCATCTATGCGACCGGTAGCGGTATATACCTCGGCCTCTATAAACTGGCCCATCAATTTGAATAGCAAGTAGAAGATGGTTTGGTAGTGCTTCTCGCTTTTGTTCTCTAGCGTGTAGGGGATTTCGGCAAAGAAGGTTTGCATGCGTTGTAAGCACCCCTCGATATCTTGATTCATTAAATCCTTCAAGAATTGCATCATGAATCCATTGCCCGTTAGGCTATCTACGTGTGCATAATCGGGCAGTAAACAGCTTAAGAATCCGTTGCGTACCTCCGAGTTGGTGTATTGCAATATAACGAAAGTTATATCATTTATAGCTTAACTTTGTCTGTAGTAATTCCCACCTTACTCCAGAAGCGCCTGTTATTAGCCGTTTTCTTATATCTCTGATGGATTTATACCAAACTCTTCTTTGAATGATTTTGAAAAATGAGAAAAGTTAACAAAACCTGCGTCAATGTATGCTTCAGAAGGTTTTTTTCCTTTATTTGATATGAGATGATACGCCAAGTCCAATCTTTTTTTAATTAACCATTTATTAGGAGTGGTCTGAAACGTTTCTTGAAAATCTCTTTTAAAGGAAGATAAACTTCTTCCAGTCAACGTTGCAAATTGTTTTAATGGAAGGTTGTGCATAAAGTATTTGTTCATATAGGCATTCAAATCCAATTTGAAATCAGCAGCAAAAGTAAACAGAATGTTCTGCATCCTTGTGTCTTGTTTTAGAATCTCTATCAGTTCAAGTGCCTTATATTGAGCTAAATTGTCTGTTAAAGCATCTGGATTTTCAAAGTACGGAACCATCGAACTTAGATAACCTTCCAAAAAGTAATTGTTGGGTATCATAAAGTTAGCATTTCCGATGTAAACCCCTTTGGGCTCAACATGGTGTTTTTTTGCGAATTTATACAAAACCTCTTTAGGCAAAATGATACTAAGTGCTATAAATGGTTTTTGGTTTGGAACTTTCTTTATCTTGATGATTTGATTTTTAGAGATGAAAACGATATTTCCTTCTGAAAAAGTCATTGTTTTATCACCTTCTGTTATCTCCATAGTCCCATTAATAATAAATGAAACAGCATGTTCTGTAATAAAAGGATCGTAATCAGACTTTACTTCTCCAATGCAAGAAAACATAATGTTCATTCTAACTCTATTCTCTAACATCATTAATGTTTAATTTTAATTGTTCATAATAGATTGTTGCTCTTTCCTTTGAAAAGTAATCAATAACGGCAAATGTAGCTCCGAAAAAAATTAATGTTATTGCAATAGCTTGGAAATGAATGTTTTTTACAAAGTAAAGTAATCCTGAAGCTACTAAAAAGCTAACTAAACTTATGGCGATGGACATCGGGTATAAATACTGAAAATCTTCAACACGCTTTATTTCATCTTGCTGAAATTGGATTGGATTTATATCGTGTTGTGCTTGCAGGGTTTCCATTTTTTGTGAATTAGAATAGAACATATAGGAACCTATGAACACAATTACCACTGCTAAAGTCAAGAAGGGTATTACAATTGCTTTCGATGCAGGTGTTTTCCCTATGTAGTAAAATAAAACAGCTACAAGAGCTAAAAAGAGACCAAACCCCAGAATGAATTTTGCTTCGAAAATTTCACCGCTGTACCAATTAAATGTATTTTGAATCATATCTTTCAATTATAATTATATTAATATACAATAGTTTTCAATTCAGTAAATCCTTCCAAGGCGTATTTACCCATTTCTCTGCCAACACCACTTTTCTTAAATCCACCAAATGGAGATCTTAAATCGGGGCTGTAAGTATTCAGACTAATACCACCTGTTCTGATTTGCTTTGCAATTTCTAGACTCTTTTCGCGATTAGAGCTTATTATTCCGCCATTTAATCCGAAGTCACTGTCATTTGCAATTTCAATAGCTTCTTCAATGGTATTGTAAGGAATTGCAACCAAAACAGGTCCGAATATCTCTTCTCTGGCAATTCGCATCTTGTTATTTACATTTATGAAAAGTGTAGGTTTTACATACCAGCCTTTTTCATATTCTTCTCCTTCTGGTTTATCCAATCCGCCTATAGCAATTGTGGCACCTTCATCCAATCCGATTTGTATGTAATTACGAACACGATTATATTGTGCTTCGTGAAAAAGTGGCCCAATATAATTTGAAGGGTTCATTGGATCTCCTAATTTTATCTGGCTCATTGCATGTGCAAGGATAGAAGTGATTTCGTCATAGCGCTGTTGAGGGATTAGTAAGCGAGTTAATCCTATACAAGCCTGTCCATTATTGAACAAAGAACGCATTAATAGTGTAGAAACGATTTGTTCGGGTGTAGCATCATCTAATATAATTCCTGCTGACTTACCACCGAGTTCTAATGTAAAACGTTTCATTTGAGCACCCGCTGTTTGAGCAATCGCAATTCCTGCACCTGTCGAACCAGTAAAGGCAATTTTGTCTACAGCAGGAGCAGTTGTTAAATATGCAGAAACGTCACGGTCTGCTGGTAAAATACTTAAAACGCCTTTGGGTAAACCCGCTTCATTGAAAATATCACCTAAAGCCATTGCATCAATTGCTGTTTCAGGTGTTGGTTTTAAAATAACTGAGTTACCTGCTACCAATGCAGGAATAACTTTGCCAAGTGCAGATTGTTGTGGTGCATTCCAAGGTACTATAGCTGCAACCACGCCAACGGGTTCACGTACTACTAATACTTTAGAACCATCCCAATTGTCACGTTCAATTTCCCAATCAAACTGTTCAGCCTCTTCAAAAATACTATTGTTTATAATAGGAATGACTTGTTCTTGCAATGTTTTATTAAAGTTGATGCTTGAACCGTTTTCCAACGTAATCATTTCAGCAATACTTTGTGCATACTCATTAAGTAGGCTTTGAAATTTTCTTAGAACAGTTAATCTTTCATCAACAGATTTCCCCCACCATACTTTTTTATCGAAAGATTGTTTGGCAACTGCAACGGCTTTGTCTACATCAGCTTTTGATGCCAATGGGACTGTTCCAACAATCGTTAAATCGTGAGGGTTTTGTATTTTACGTGTTTTGAAATTTTCTGGGAACAACCATTCACCACCGATAAATAACTTGTCAAAATTGCTTTGAATTTGCTTGCTCATATTTACTGAATTTTATTGTTATAAATTGATGATGCAAAATAACAAAACACAAATCTAAATCACTTTGTTCTAAGGTTCAATTATCTTTGTTATTTAATTTGTTTTCTTTTGGAAGCCGACTTTAAAGTATCAAATAGTTTTGAGTAAGCGTTGAGGAGATTACTATTCTTAAGCAATAGAAATCTTAGCTTATCCTATTTTGCTATATTTATAGAACCACACTTAAAGAAATAGAACCATCTTTTCCTACGTGCAGTTTTTGGTATAGAATAGAGCAAAATATAGAGGATGCTAACACCTGAATAAGTGTATTGCTCATAGAGTTGCTTGATAAGCTAGATTCCAAAAGACCATGATTGTTGTTTTAGGCACAAAGATAAGTAGCGAAACTTACTAAAAATAGACGGAGCTTACTGAGGGCTTACATTTGTATAGCTTAATACGTAGAATAAAAGCAATGCCACCCCAAAAGGGTGGCATTGCCAATTCGCATCGGAATCTATTCTATTTTTCGATCTTAAGGACCGTTGGGTGTGCAGGATATGCAAAATCGCTATTTAGCAGAATCAATGAATCTTTCTTATACGAAAAATTTAAAACCTCCTTGCTCTCGAATGAAATTAACTGATAGAGTATAGCATTTGGGTCTTTTTTATCACCTTTGAGTGTATACAATCGCCCGTAGCTGTTGCTTGAATCACTCTCCTGGTTGCTAGAGAGAAAGGTGGTGGTTAGCTTGTAAACCCCGTCGCCACAGTTTTTGTAGTTGTATAGCGTGAGAGTATGCTTTAGCTCGATGCACGATTGGTTGGGGAGTACTCCTTTAAAGACCCTTGTCTCTATCTCGGTGGTGTGAGCAACGGGGGAGAGGGAATCTTTTATATCGAATGGTTTGAGCTCATTAAGCGATGCTACTCTATGATAGTTGATTTTGTATCTACCAAACTTCTCAAGCACCAACGAATCGGCAGTGATAGAGCATATTGTTAAGGTGTCACAAAACTCACTTGTCACCCCGTTTCCAATGCTTTTCCCACACAAGATGAGTTCCTCTCCATTTTCACTCCAGCTTTCGTATTTCAGCGTTTCCATGCCAATGGAGGAGGCCACTCCATTCTTGCTTAATGTCATCCCCTCAACTACATCCAAGCTCATAGGCATAACTTCGATCCAATTGCCAACTAGATTACCCCTCGTGGTTGTATTGCTGCACGATGCAAATAGAATCGTGGCGATTGCTATTAGATAGATCTTCATTTTCGTTTAATTTTGAGGTAAATGTACTTGAATTCTTGTTGCGAATGCAATAAGTAACAAGCTTTTATTATTGTTTAATATTTCATGGGAAGGTAAGGTGTTCAATTCTTTTACGAGCTCGATACTAGGGTCTATTTCCTATTCGTTTCCTCTAGTTATTGATGGTGTTACAAAACTCCGTACCTTCTAAACTCTGTTGTCCAATAACTCCTTTTCTCTTCCCCTTAGAATCTACCTTCCCAGGTGTAGTAGGGGTTATACAGATTGATTTTTAATTGACGCCTAGTGCTTCGCGTACTTTTCTCTTGTCTGAGTCAAAGGTAAAGCAGGATTCAATTTGTCGGCTGTTCTCTTTGTCCAATATATGTCCTGCTAGGCTGTTGACCGCTTTCATCTTGTCGCTGTCAAAAGAGAATAGGGTGATTAACCGGCTTGCTTGGTTGCAGGTGAACTTATTGTTTGCGACGCCTTTCCCTAGCACCTTGAGCTTCTCACTATCGAAAGAGGTGTCTTTAATATTGGATAAAAAGAGATTAAATTGATCTTCATTCATTCCTCTTTCTCCTCTTGACCCTGAAGAGTGTGTGGGAGTTGTAGCGGACATTAATGCTTGACGCACCTTCTTTTTGTCTGATTCAAAGGTGAAACACTCTTCAATGCTACGGCTATTCTCTTTGTCTATAATTTTGCCAGCCAACATTTCAACCACCGCCATCTTATCACTGTCGAAGGTAAGTAATTTGGCCAATCGTGCACATTGGTAACAGGTAAATAGATTGTTGACTGATCCTGACGCAATCTCTCTCTTTTTATCACTGTCGAAGGTCCGATCTTTTACGTTTGCATAGAATTGGTTGAATCTATCTTCATTCATGGCTCGGCTGTGTGGTCGACCTCCACTTGAGGTGGCATGTACAATCTCTTGCAACAGTGAAGCTGTGGCACTGATGGCTTGTGCCGTAGAGGCAGCTTGGTTTGCTTGATCTTCATTGGGCTCTTGCTCCTCGCTGTGTAGTTCGGTTACAAGACCCTCCTTAAATGTGATGGTAGCGATTACACGGATTGCTTCGCCATTCTCTGATGAAATGGTTTTGCGATATTCCCAAAACTCTCCATTCTCATTAAAACTCTTCAACTTGGGTTTCCCCAAAAGTTTTAATACCTCTTCTTGATTCATGCCCGGTTTAATATCGGTCAAATTCCCCTTTGCTGCTATGCTACCCAAGCTAATGAAAATAAAGGTGATTAGTAGGATGGTAGTTCGAATGTTTTGTTTCATTCTATTCATGGTTTCTCTCTTCACTTTCCCTGTGACTCTTTTAGCCATAAAAACGCTCTTCTTTTGATTTATATTCATTTTACTTCTTCTGAATTGTCTTCGTTCTATAACACCCTTTCAATCTTAATGCTTTTTCCAAGTAATGTAGTTAGAGATCTTTCTAGAACAACAAAACAGCCCTTCATTACGAGGCAAACGCTTCATGCTCCAATGAAAGTGGATGTAATTATTTCTGTAAATTCCCTTACTAAAATTCTGCAAATATAATCATAACTAATAGATAAACAAAAAGATAACCGGGGAAGTGTGCGGGAAGAGTAGTTAAAAGGGGTGAACTGAAATGAAACGGAATGAGTCAAGTGTTATGGCGAGCTTATGCAGATATAAGTAAATAATTAGTTATCCAACTTTGAGGGTTTACCATAAGTCCGCAACCTTGTTTTCTAATAGATTCTATAATGTAGGAAAATCAAGCGATATTCTAAAGGCATTAAGTTTTATCGGACAGCAATGGTTTGAAATGATGTAACAAAAAGGAGGAATGATGTAAGGAGTTGAAGGGTAAATAGTCCCATCTTTGCAGGTGGAATATAAAACGTGATTTGTAGGATGAAAATGAAAAAATATAACTTCCCCATTGAGGGGTTGCACTGTGCATCGTGTGCTGCTAGAGCAGAGAAGGTGTTGCAAAACTATCCTGGGGTAACCTCAGCAAAGGTCAATTTACTGGTTGCCCAACTATCGATTGTCTGTAATGAAACTGTGGAGCCTCAACGATTGGCTGATGTCATAGCTAAGGCGGGTTATACGTTGGTGATCGAAACGGCTAATGAAGAGTTGGATCGAAGTTGTAGTAACCATCCAACTGCTGGTGAGAAACGAGATGATGGGACGACAAAAGAGGGGCGTGAAGAGCGTAAGCAAGCAGCTTACAAGCTGTTAAGAAGTGAAACTATTGGGGCTACATTGCTTTCACTACCACTCTTTGTGCTGGGTATGTTTTTTATGTCGACACCGGGAGCAGGAGAGGTCTCGGCTCTACTTGCAGGGGTGGTACTCTTCTACTTTGGGCGAGGCTTTTTTATACGCACCTTTGCCCAATTGAAGCAGCGTACTGTAACGATGGATACTCTTGTAGCTCTTAGTACATCGGTTGCCTATCTCTATTCGTTGGCTAATCTGCTCTTTCCTTCATTTTGGTATTCGCGTGGCATTACACCCCACCTTTACTTTGAGGCAGCTGGTATGATTGTTGCCTTTATTCTTATCGGTCGCTTGCTGGAGCAGCGGGCGAAGAACCGTACGGCTACAGCTATTCAAAGCCTCATCGGGCTACAATCTCAAACAGCTTTGATTGAGCAAGAGGGTGTGCAACAGGTGGTCGATATAGCGCGTGTGCAACCGGGAGATGTTGTGGTTGTGCGTGCTGGTGAGAAGGTGGCAGTAGATGGAACAGTGATTGATGGTGAGTCATACTTGGATGAGAGTATGTTGAGTGGTGAGTCGATGCCTCTGCTAAAAGAGAGTGGCAGCTCGGTCTATGCAGGAACTCTCAATGGGGAGGGAAGTTTTCGATTCAAAGCGACTAAGGTGGGAAGCGAAACACTTCTTTCGCACATCATCGCATTGGTAGAGGAGGCACAAAGTAGCAAGCCACCGGTACAGAAGTTGGTGGATCGAATCGCTTCGTTTTTTGTACCCATTATATTGGTGGTCGCTTGGGTGGCATTTCTCGCTTGGGTCTGGTTGGATTCCACTAATGGATTCACTCATGGCATTCACGCCTTTGTAACGGTCCTTGTCATAGCTTGTCCCTGTGCCTTGGGATTGGCTACACCCACAGCTATAATGGTAGGCATTGGTGCAGCAGCCAAACGAGGTATCTTAATCAAAGATGCACAAAGTCTAGAGGTGGCTAAGAAGATTGAGGTGGTAGTGCTCGATAAAACGGGTACCATAACCGAGGGAAAGCCGGCTCTATCTGAAGCAATCTGGTACGACGAAACGCCTCTATTGAAAGAGATACTCTATAGCTTGGAGAGTCGATCGACTCATCCTGTGGCACAAGCGGTGGTAAAGGAGTTATCGAAGTGGGTGAATCAAATGGCTCCTCAAGGGTTTTCGCCCATTAGCAGCCCACTTCCTAAAAGGAATATCGAACTCTTCTCAGCCCATGCTAATGGGGGAGCAGCTACTCCTTTCGTTTATACAACGGGGCAGAAGAGTGAACAGGGAAGGACCCAACGCAGCAGTGGGAGTCGTGGAGCAATTCAGACAACGGGTTTATCGGTAGTGCAAAGCAGCGGTGATCGTTTGGGTGGAAGCGGTGCTACTCACCTTGCTGCATCGAAAGTTCTTCAACTCGATGCGATAGAGAATAAAACGGGGTTAGGCATAACTGCTCGCCACAACGGTACCGCCTACTTTGTAGGAAGCCCTGCATTGGCTCTTCAGTTTGGTATTGACACCACTCATCTATCTTTCGGGTTGGGGAGTGTAGTGCTCTTTGGAACAACCGACAAGTTGATAGCTACCTTTACCGTAACTGACCGCATCAAGGAGAGCTCCATCGAGGCTATCCAACAGTTGCAGAGAAGAGGTATAACTGTGCAGATGCTCACGGGTGATAATCAACAAACGGCTGCATACATAGCGGCTGAAGTAGGTATTAAGGAGTTTAAAGCAGAACTGTTACCAAGCGATAAATTGGCTCACATCCAAGCTTTGCAGGGAGAGGGTAGGCGAGTAGCAATGGTAGGCGATGGTATTAACGATAGCGCTGCATTGGCCCAAGCCGATTTAAGCATAGCGATGGGTAGTGGGAGTGATGTGGCAATGGAGGTGGCAGCTATCACATTGGTTGGATCCGATTTGCGCAAAGTAGAGGAGTCCATCCTAATCTCTCGAACAACCATCCGTACGTTGCGTCAAAATCTCTTTTGGGCCTTTGTCTATAACCTTATTGGGGTGCCTGTGGCTGCTGGTGCTCTCTATCCATTGCTAGGGGTGATGCTATCGCCTATGTTAGCTGGGGCAGCTATGGCGCTGAGCAGTGTAAGCGTAGTGGTGAATAGTTTGCGTATTCGGGGAAAGTTAGGTCGGAAGTAGGTAGCTATTGCTTTAAGAGGGTTATCTCGTCTGTTGTAAGTCCGGTTGCTTTCGCGATGGTGTCGGTATCTATCCCTAGGGCTATTAGGTTGCGTGCAGTAGTGTACTTGCCTTCTTGAATACCCTCTTCTCTTCCCCTCTCTCTCCCTTCTTCTCTTCCTAATTCTCTTCCCTCTTCTCGTCCTAATTCACGTCCTTCTTCCACGCCCTCTTTAAAGCCATCATCTTTGCCCTCTATATAGCCCGTTGTAATCACACTTTTTTGATAGCGCAAAGCCTCCATGTCTCGGTTATAATCAGCCAATTCTTGTCTAGTTAGTTTATCACGTCGAAGTATTTCGCGTGCCTCTGCTAGACCAGAGGCGGTTGCAGTATCTGGAATATCTCCTGTTTTAAGGAATGAAATCCACTCGTCAAGTGGGCTGTGAGCGATGTCGTCAAATCCATCTACCCTTAGCACGTAGTATTCGGGGTATAAGTCGCCTACACTCTCTTTCATGAACTGTTTACGTTGCGAGGCAGATAGTTTCAATATCTCATGGTTATGCAGCCCAATAAACTCCGTTTTTCCTTTGTATACATAATCATTGCCTTGTCCTAAATCGAAGTAGACAATGTTCACGCTATATACCTTTCGGATAACTCCATAGGCCTGTCCTTCGACAATGTATTCTGTAATCGCCTTGCTTGTACCATAGAGCATACGGTGGAAATAGTCCAACTCACGGTTGTTTTGAATCTCTACAATAATCAGCTCCCCACGGCTGTTTTCAGCCAACAAGTCTACGCGGTTGAACTTATCTCGTTCATCCTCCTTGTTGCCTTCGCTCTCTAGTAGCCTTTCAATCTTGATGTTCTCTTCGAGTAATGTAGTCAAAAAACCCTCTAACACCACAAAACTAGCTTTGTTACGAAGCAATCGCTTCATAGCCCAATCAAAACGAATGTAATTACTCATACCAACCTCCTTGTTTATTTTGCAAAGATAACCATAACTGGTAGATAAACAAATGGATAGATGTAAGAATGATGCGTTCAATTACTTCTGTGGTAATTATGTAAAACATCGGGGTAATTGTGTAACCATTTCTGCTCTCTTATTACTACTTTTGTCATGTGAATTTTACGAGAAAGAGTCTTCTTATAACGAGTTACCTGGAGAGTTGGATGGGCTGAGAAGCAAGCAACTTTTGGAGGAGTAAGCAGGTAGCTGGTTCAAACCAAAAAGAGAGCAAAGAGCAATGGAAACAATATACATCAAGAATATGGTGTGCGATCGATGCACAATGGTGGTCCGCTCTATTTTCAAGCAATTAGAGATTGAGATAGAACAAATCAAATTGGGTGAGGTAATCCTACCAGAGACGCCTACTGCTGCCCAATTAAGGAGTTTGACAGAGAGCCTTGAGGCGGTCGGGTTTGAGGTGATAGACAATCGATGCTCTAAGCTGATTGAGCAGATAAAAAATACTCTTCGTGAGTTGGTACATCGTTCGGAAGGGGCTTTAAAGGTCAATCTGTCTGACTATGTGGCGCAACAGGTGAATCAAGAGTATGCGTCGCTCTCTGCACTTTTTTCGGAAGCCGAGGGAATAACTATCGAGAAGTATTACATTGCCCAAAAGATAGAGCGTGTAAAAGAGCTCTTGGTGTATGACGATCTTTCGCTAAGTGAAATAGCGCATCGACTGAACTACTCTAGCACAGCGCACCTAAGCAACCAATTTAAGAAGGTGACGGGACTAACGCCTACATTCTACAAACAGCTGTCTGATAAACGTAGAAAACCGCTGGATAAGGTTTAAGAAGATAGATACTTCTGACGGAAGAAAAAGTTCATACAAGGAGAATTATAGAATAAAAAGAAAAAAGAGATGATGAAGCGAATAGCAACTATAGTTTTGGGAATGGTTGTGCTGCTTGTAGCGGTGCAGCCCAAGCTAGTTGTGCACTTTTGTGGAGATAACTTTGTCGCTCTCTACCTCAATCAAGATCCTTCTGCCATTGCATCTGCTTGTGGGGGAAGTAGCAAACGGAATGGACCCGTACCTAGAGAGATTGATAATTTCTCTGTGTATAGTAAGGAAGAATCTCAAACTAAGGATGCCGACCATACAGTAGACCAAGGTATAAACCAATATATAGAGCATGCTGCATCTCAGGCTAGAGCGTGTGCGACCAACCATCTGACTAATAGGCTAGAAAGCGATAGAGCACCTCAGCATAAAGAGCATACAGCAGGTGATCAGCTGCGTGTGGATTCCCTGCAAGAGGAGGGGTGCCCCATGCGTCAACTTACGGTCGTTGATGTGGCTGCAGACGATTTTCTCTCTTTGCAGCCCTATGCCCACTCTTTCTCGTTAAATTGGGAGGCTGTAACCCTTTTTGCATCTGTAGTTATTCATGATTTGCTGCCTCAACAAGATGTGGCACACTTGCTCTGTGGCAAGGCACCTCCCTATCTACTCATTCCCCTGACGGGACGCGATATCCTGTTGCGTCACGCTACTTTCCTAATTTGATTCATCTAAAATGATAAGTCTTACGCAGTAGCCCTGATTCGTTTTGCTCTCTACTTCTTGCATCCAGTTGCTAAGAGGAGATATCTTTAGAGGGAGCTTCTATGGGATCAAGCGAACTGCTTGCTACCCACTTATCTACGTTTTCTCTATGCGTGTACTAGCGTGTAGAGCTCATCACTACGTCCAAACTTTTATCAGATGTTGTCTCTTTTGTTTCATAAATCTTCCTACTGAATGGGCTGGTTACTTTGAACTGTTCAACGTTTAAATGATCTCTTCATTCTGTTTAAGAGTCGTTACTAGCCCTTTTAGCATCAAGAAGATTTATCGATAAAGGAACGTTGTTTCTGAAAAAGAGGAGTAGATGAGCCGTGTTGAAATTTTAGATTATTCAAATCCAAAAGGAAATAAAATGAAAAGATATAGAAGCCCGTTGCACTGGTTTGTATCTGCCATAGGGCTGATGCTGATAGGGAAAGTAACGGCACAAGTTAGCGCACCGGTGGATGTAGCTCCGTCACATCATTCTCGTAATCTAGATGTGACTCTATCAAACCCTTCCTCCAATCAAACTCTCTCATACGATTTACCAGAAAGTCGTGCAGCGCTGTTGCATCATGCTTCAGAAGAGAGCGTGACTGTTTCACAACGAAAGATCTCTTTGAGCGAAGCGTTGCAGCTGGGGGTAGCCAACTACGAAACCATCCAGGCAAAGGCACTTCAAGTAGAGGCAGCCCAAGCCGAATATAAAAGTAGCCAAACGCTTTATCTACCTGAAGTAACACTCTCGGCGCAACAATTTTATGGTACTGCCAATGCGCTTCATGGTCCACAGTATGGATTTGGTGAAGGTACTATCTCGATGGGGGCACCGCAAGCTGCACAGAACTGGGAGGCTGCATTTAGTTCACTCTATACGGCCAATCTTAATTGGAATATCTATTCGTTTGGTGCACGTAGCAGTCGGGTGAATTTGACAAAGAACCGCATAGAACGTTCGCAAGCGGAATTGGATCAAGCACTATTCGAACACCAAATAAAGATAGCCTCAGCCTACTTTGACTTGGTAGCCATTGAAGAGATTGTACGGGTACAAGTAGCAAATGTCGGACGAGCTGAGGTACTTGTCTCTACGGTGAATGCATTGGTAGAGAGTGGCATTCGTCCTGGCGTAGAACTATCGACCGCTGAGGCTGAATTGGCCAATACCCAAATAGCTCTACTGAAGGCAGAAGATCAGCATGTATGGGCGCTCAAAGAGTTGGTCCTTCGGATGGGAGTGGAGTATCAATCCTTTCGTACCGATGGGTTGCTGACGACAAAGCGCCCCATGGAAAGCCTGCTAGTTGCAGCACTCTATCAAAAGGAAGAGGGGCATATACCGAACATAAATGCAGGAGAGGATCGGGAGTTTAGTAAGGATACTGAGGGGGGTGCTTCTGGAGGTAATTCCACGCAAAAAGAATCGACTCTGCAATCTGTAATAGTAGAGCATCCCGCTCTGCGTTCCCAAGATGCAGCTATTGAAGAGAGCCGTATTCAAACGAAGTTCTACAAAGCTGATGGATTGCCTAAGCTAAATGTAGTAGGTTCGGTAGCAGCACGTGGTTCAGGCTTTAAGTACAACTATGCGCAAGATAGGAAGAACCTATCTTCCTCCTATTTGGATGGAGTGGGTATAGATAGAAGCAACTACTTAGTGGGGGTAAACCTTAGTTGGAGCGTCACCTCGTTGTTTAAGAACCGCTCTTTAAGTCGTGCAGAGAGGAAACGCACCGAGGCATTGATCCAACAGCGTTCACTCGCCAGCCGCCAACTGACCGAGTCTTACCGACATGCTACACAAAAACGGATGCTTACTGAGCAACAGTACCAAGCGGTATTGAAGCAGGTAGATGCTGCCACCCAATCGTACCAACAGTACGAGAATCTCTACGGCAACGGACTGGCAGTGATAGACGATTTAATCTCCTCCATCTACAACTTAGCCCGTGCCGAATCGGAGTGTGCCGTCATTCAAGTAAATCTGTGGCATGCCTATCTTATGCAGGTAGCTAGCAGTGGAGAGATTGAGCCTCTCTTGCAACAAATTGAGTAAGAATTTATGGCTTCCATTTAACCTAAGTCGGAAAGCTAGTTTAAAGAATGGCTCTCAGGCGATGAATAAACTGATGGCAAGGAGTCATTGGTATAGGAGATGAGAAGTAAGCCTCTAACGATTCAGCATGCAAAAAGAGGAGAAATAGAGCCATCTTATGAATGGAAAACGAGTCCGTAACGAATCAACCTTTACCTAACGAGTAATAGGAACGATCGATACAGGAGGCTAATTGTAAGGTAATAGAGCTAAGTAATCAAGAATAGAACAAACATTGAAACCCATATGAATTTATTAAAAATAGCCCTGCACAAGCCCATCGCTACCCTGGTATTGGTGGTTGGTTTAGTGCTCTTTGGCATCAAAATAACCAAAGATGTCCGCATCGACATCCTTCCCGAGATGAACCTACCAGTAGTTTATGTAGCACACTCCTTCAACGGCTATACGCCCGAGCAGATGGAGGGCTACTTTACCAAGATGTATACCAACATGATGCTCTTTACTAGCGGCATCAAAAACATCGAGACTAAGAATAGCCAAGGGCTTACCTTGATGAAGGTAACCTTCTATCCTGAGACCGATATGGGGCAAGC
Source organism: Phocaeicola sp. (assembly GCA_051658485.1). Lineage (GTDB taxonomy): Bacteria > Bacteroidota > Bacteroidia > Bacteroidales > Bacteroidaceae > Phocaeicola. Next base: position 815 of record JBOFMR010000215.1, on the reverse strand, counting down.
CATAGCTGAGTTAAGTGCCCTTTCCAACCGTTCGCAAATCTTCTTGCCACCGGGGACACCAGATCCCTTTATCATCCGCTTCGATGCCTCTTCACAGCCGGTGGGACAGGTGGTTTTTCACAGCCCCACAAAGAGCAATGACCAGTTGCAAGATATAGCTAACTTTACGGCACGTCCCTTCTTAATCTCGGTGCCTGGCATAACTACGGCTCCCCCTTTTGGAGGTAGTCCCCGTACCATCGAGGTGAATGTAGACCCCGAGGCTTTGCGTGTACATCACCTTTCGCCCGAACAGATTGTAGAGGCCATTAGCCGCAACAACCTGACTGCCCCTTCGGGTAACCTCTTAAGTGGTGAGAAGAGCCTAATTACACCCACTAACAATAACCTAAAGAGCATTGCCGATTTCGAGAAGATACCTTTGGTAAAGGGGGGAGTAGAAACTCTCTTCTTGCGCGATGTAGCACAAATAAAAGATGGAGCCGATGTTGCCACAGGTTATGCCTTAATAGGTGACAATCGATCGGTCTATATCAATGTAGCCAAATCGGGTAATGCATCGACTTGGGATGTTGTACGCGAGCTAAAAAAGAAGCTCCCTTTGATTCAAAGCAACCTGCCCGATGATGTCACTATCTCCTTCGAATTTGATCAATCGGTCTATGTAATTAGTGCAGTAAAGAATCTACTTCTTGAAGCCTTGATTGGAGCCTTATTAACGGGATTAATGGTGTTGCTCTTCTTGGGTGATAGGCGTTCTGCCCTGATTGTGGTGCTCACAATTCCCATATCGCTCTTGTCGAGTGTACTCTTCT
>JBOFMR010000214.1:0-53324 GCA_051658485.1 Phocaeicola sp. | reverse complement strand
TTATGAGAATAGTGAGGAGGTATTAAACTTCTTCATTAACAGAGCAACCAATGCATTTGCAGAATCATTTAATGCTAAAATCAAAGCTTTTAGGGCAAGCTTAAGAGGAGTAATTGATGTGAAGTTCTTCCTCTTTAGGCTAACGAAACTATATGCGTAGTCCCCAGGGTTTATCGGGTGAGCCGTTATTCTCTCTTTAGCTGAGAAGCGCTCTTCTAACCCACCATCACACTTCCTTGTAAAAGAGTCAGAATCGACTCAAAGGAGCGGATAGCTACAGATAAAGAGAGAGGCCAATTCACTACTCTGCATGGCTAGCAGGTAAAACGAATCTTACAATTTCACTCGTTTCTTTACTGGCTTTGATTCATTATGAAGTCGGTCTAGAGCCGTAACAACATACTGATATTTCGTTTTACCATCTATATAGGGTAGTTTATAGCAGTTATCACGCGTTATGGCAATAATTTTAGTAGCATCAGACAGGTTGATTTTCTCCTTGTTCTCAAAACGATAAACCACATATTGCACCGCTTTATCCATCTCTTTCTTTGCCGTTTTCACTTGCCAGAAAAGAATCAATCCATCGGATGTCCACACCTCTTTTAATTTACGTACCTTGTGAGGAGGATGGTTATCCATAAAGGGCGAAGTGGGCGGCAAAGCAAAGTAACGATGATACTCCTTCGCTAATAGATCATGATATCCCCCTTGATTCTCAACCACAGCTGATGCATACCACTGACAACTGCCCTGAATGGCAGGGAACGAGCGTTGTAACTTCATCTTGGCAGGTAGCTGATGCGCTTGAGGCCTATTTAAATCTGCTTTAGTAACGGTACGTACAACATCTTGCCCAATATAAAGTGGGCGAGCTGAAGCGTGTCGTGCCCACCAACGTACCAAAGTATCATAGTCGGCAGCAGGATGACCTATCTCCCAATATATCTGTGGAATATTATAATCTATCCAACCTTCGTTTACCCAAAGCAATACGTCGGCATAAAGATCATCATAATTCTGCAATCCATTGGTTTCACTTCCGTTACTTGCTGTCTTTGCATTTCGATAAATACCAAAGGGAGAGATACCAAACTTCACCCAAGGTTTGCAACTGCGAATTGTTTCGTGCAGCTCTTTAATCAACACATTCACATTCTCGCGTCTCCAATCTGCTTTATTGGCATACCCTCTACCATACTGCGCAAAGCTCACATCGTCTGGAAACTCCTCGCCTGGATTAGGATAGGGATAAAAGTAATCATCCATATGAATGGCATCAATATCGTATCGATTCACAATATCTTGTACAATAGACAAGATGTAGTGACGGTTTTCGGGTAGTCCGGGGTCACAATAAAGCTGACCATTGTAGGTTATAAATCGCTCTGGATTCTTATAATAAGGGTGTTGAGGAGATAAAAGATTGGTTCCTTTTGTACGCGCACGATAAGGGTTTATCCAAGCATGAAACTCCATACCTCGTTTGTGACACTCGTCTATCATAAATTGCATGGGGTCCCAAGAGGGCGATGGAGCTTTCCCTTGTGTACCTGTTAGAAAGCGACTCCAAGGTTCATACGAAGATTCATAGAGTGCATCACATTCGGCACGCACCTGAAAAATAATCGCATTGATTCCTGCTTGCTCTAACTTATCAAGTTGACCAATAAGCATCTGCTGCATTTGGAGAGTCGACAGTCCCTGAAATTGCCCATTCACACACTGAATCCACGCTCCTCGAAACTCACGTTTAGGTACAAATGTTTGGGCATTTACTAGGAAAGAGAGACAGCAAACCATCCATAGCAATAATATTTTCATTCTCATCTTTTCTTTTTTTTAATTGTATCTGGTTCTTCAAACGATTATACATCATCTAAAGTTTGGCAAATTTACATAAAAAACTTGACTTATGGAGTAGCACAATTAAAAACACGAAGAGAGTTCTTCAATTAGAGCTGCTACAAGAGAAGAATATGACAAGCCATATTACTCAATTCATAACAAATCACATCTTTGCCTGCTATAGAGTTAGGTATTATCCCCCTCAAACCTAAAAAGAGAAAACTATTACATAGGCAATTATCTGTTCAAAACATCAAAAGCATCTACCGGAAAGAGGTTGAAAGAGGTAACATTAAAATTCAGGTGCTTTCGTTTTAATCAAACATCAATCGAAAGGGGAATTTCCACTTTTTTTATATCCCAACTATGAGAATCTAAAAAATTATGATTTACATTTGCATACTCGTATCAACGATGCTACATGCGACACCGTGGGTGCTTCGTATTAGTCTCTTAAAATTCTATACACGATGTCAGAAAGCAACTACATATCTATCCAAGGAGCTAGGGTGAACAACCTTAAAAATATCAACGTTGATATACCACGTAATAAACTCGTTGTTATTACAGGTCTATCAGGTTCAGGAAAATCATCACTCGCTTTTGACACCCTCTACGCAGAGGGTCAACGAAGATATGTAGAGTCACTTTCGAGTTACGCTCGCCAATTTTTAGGGCGTATGAGCAAACCCGAATGTGATTTTATTAAAGGCATACCACCTGCTATTGCTATCGAGCAAAAAGTGAGCAGTCGGAATCCACGATCAACCGTAGGCACATCAACTGAAATTTACGAATATCTGCGCCTACTCTTTGCTCGTATCGGACAAACCTACTCTCCCATCAGTGGCCAATTGGTTAAGAAACACAGTGTAGAGGACATTGCCAATACAATGGTCTCCTTTGAGAAAGGCACTCGTTATACAGTTCTTGCACCTTTTGTACTGCGCAATGACCGCACCGTAGAGCAACAATTGGAAAGCTATCTGAAACAGGGCTTTACCCGACTAGAGGTAAATGGGGAGATGGTGCGCATTGAAGATTACCAACCAAACCCTTCTGACCAACTTTACCTACTCATCGATCGTATGAGCAGTAGTAGTGAACAAGAGGCTATCAGCCGATTGATTGATTCAGCAGAAACTGCAATGTATGAAGGAGGAGGAAGTTGCTTGCTGCGCTTCTATCTTGCCAATGAAGAGACAAAGCTCTTTACCTTTAGCACCCAATTTGAGGCGGATGGGATGAACTTTGAAGAGCCAACAGACCAAATGTTCTCTTTCAATTCACCCGTAGGTGCCTGCCCTGAGTGTGAAGGATTTGGGAAGGTGATGGGGATAGACGAACAGTTGGTTGTTCCCAACCGTACCTTAAGCGTATACGATGGGGCCGTAATGTGCTGGAGAGGAGAGAAAATGAGTGAATGGCAAACTGAATTTATGCGAGAAGCAGCGGATCATGAGTTCCCCATTTTCACCCCCTACTATCAACTAACTGAAGAAGAGAGAGACTTCTTGTGGCACGGGCCTCGTGAACGTGCGTGCATAGACTCTTTCTTTACGATGCTCAAAGAGAATCAATACAAAATTCAATACCGAGTGATGTTGGCTCGATACAGAGGCAAAACGGATTGCCCTACTTGTAAAGGTACCCGATTGAAACCGGTTGCCAATTATGTTAAAGTGGGTGGATACTCCATCTCGCAACTCGTAGTACTACCTATCCACGAATTAAAACGCTTCTTTGATAAACTAGAACTGACCGAACACGAAACAGCCATTGCCACACGCATCTTAATTGAATTAAAAAGTCGAATCAGCTTTTTACTCGATGTGGGATTGGGATATCTTACTCTTAATCGCCTAAGCAACTCACTTTCGGGTGGTGAGAGCCAACGCATAAACTTAGCAACATCACTAGGTAGTAGCTTAGTAGGGTCACTCTATATCTTAGATGAGCCCAGCATTGGGCTACACAGCCGAGATACAGATAAGCTAATCAAGGTATTGCGCCAACTACAAGCTTTGGGTAATACAGTCGTTGTGGTAGAACACGATGAAGAGATAATCCGCGCAGCCGATTACATTATCGACATTGGTCCTCATGCTGGACGTTTAGGAGGTGAAGTGGTATATGAGGGAAACATGAGCAACTTGCAGAAAGGAACAAACAGTTATACTGTACGTTATCTACTGGGAGAAGAAGAGATACCCCTTCCACATAGTTACCGACCATGGACCCACTTTATCGAAATAAAAGGGGCACGCCAAAACAACCTAAAAGGAATTGATGTCCGTTTCCCACTCAATGTGATGACGGTTGTTACAGGAGTTAGTGGGTCGGGAAAGAGTACTTTGGTACGTGATATTTTCTTTAAAGCACTGAAGCGTGAGTATAGTGAGACAAGCGAACGACCTGGTGAGTTTCTTGCACTAGAGGGGGACTGGAAGGCTATTAAGGAGGTTGAGTTTGTTGACCAAAATCCAATTGGAAAGTCATCAAGAAGCAATCCTGCTACCTACCTAAAAGCATACGATGAGATACGGAAACTCTATGCTGACCAACCCCTAGCTAAACAGATGGGTTACACAGCTGGACACTTTTCTTTTAACACAGATGGCGGGCGTTGTGAAGAGTGTAAGGGAGATGGAACGGTAACCATCGAGATGCAATTTATGGCAGACCTCGTATTAGAGTGTGAATCGTGCCACGGCAAACGTTTTAAAAGCGACACACTCGAAATTCTATTTGCTGAAAAAAATATACATGAGCTACTAGAGATGACCATCAATCAAGCTATAGAGTTCTTTCAAACACACAAGCAGAAAAAAGTAATTAAAAAGTTACTACCACTGCAAGAGGTGGGATTGGGATATATCAAATTGGGGCAAGCCTCTTCCACATTGTCAGGTGGTGAGAGTCAACGAGTTAAGCTAGCCTACTTCCTTAGTATTGAAAAGGCATTACCCACTCTATTTATCTTTGACGAGCCAACTACGGGACTTCACTTTCACGACATCAAGAAACTAATGGAGGCCTTCACTGCCCTCATTGAAAGGGGACATACAGTTGTTATTATTGAGCATAACATAGATGTAATAAAATGTGCCGACCACATCATAGACTTAGGCCCTGAGGGAGGAGACCAAGGAGGATACTTAGTATCAGAAGGTACACCGCACCAAGTAGCTGCATGCAAGGCATCCTACACAGGCTCTTTTTTAAAGGAAAAATTGGGGCTAAAGGAGTAAGAATTACTAAGAATCCGATGATGAGTTACGCTCTCTTTTAAGACTCTTTTCGACCTTTACCAAAGGAAAGAGTTGTGGGATTTTCCAAAGAAAAATAAAGCTGTTTTGAGTATCACCTATTTTGTGATATTCAAAACAGCTTTTATTTTTGTAAGCCTATTTATTCGATTCTAAATTTTGTCCGCCTTATTTTCTCCTTACAAGCAATATTACGACGTCAGATAAAAGTCGAATCGAATAGACTTACTAGCTTTATCTCTCTCTATTGTGGAATGCAGCGAACAGGTTGTCCATACGAACGGTAAGTTCTGGTATCAGGAGCCACGCCGTCTTTACTAAAATAAAGGCAGAACCCGTAGTTGGGATCATCAACATTCCCTGGTGTACTTGACCAATACTGCCCGAGTGAGCCCTGAAAATCGATAGCACCAGTTTCATATTTGCGAGTACCAACAGCCGGCATGAAATCACCACCAGTACCTCCATCCTTTGCACCCTCTCCAAAGTAATAGCCGTAAACATCTGAAAGAGTCGTCCAAGCAGACTGAGTCTCAATCGATATAAACTCAAGATTCTCTTCATGTGTTGGTAAGCGCCATAGCCCATTGTCTACCTTTGTGCCAGCTTTAATCTCTTGTTGAGTCAAGCCAACCAAACGACATGGATCTCCCTTGCCCAATTTGATATTGTCTGAAGATTGTGTTGGGAAATCTACATCAGCGATCCCATCAGAATCCCATTTTTGAATTACCTGATTGCTAGGGTTGAACAAAACATCTGCAGTAGTTGGCGCAACGCCAGGAGTTCCCGTACCTTTCCAAGCAATAACAGACCCCCATTGGAAGAAGTCTCCTGTAACTTTTGGGTCGTATGTTAATTCAAGAGTTGCAGTAGCACCAGATCCCGAAACATAAATACGAGGAGCACCTTTTCCAACCTTAGCCGTATATTTAGCACCCGCTACATCAGACGAAGACTTTACATTCAATGTAAGACCACCATTAGAAACATATGCCTCGTCACCTTCAGTCGTACTTTTTATTACACCACCCTTACTATCACACCAAACGTCAAATGTATAACCTTTGGTTACCACAAAAGTCGAAGATATATATTTGCCCTCTATAGCACTACCTGTTTTCAAATCAGGTTCGCCTCCTTGTGATAAAGAAGATTCAAATACAACAGTGTTACTCTTTTTAAACTTAGCCGTATATGTATTAGTGACTGCAGCTTCTGAAGCTTTCACACTCAATGTTAAGCCATCTACGGAAACATAAGCCTCGGCTGTTGTAGTGGTTTCTGTAATTTCTTGATCATTACAGAACCAACCTTCAAGCCCATAGCCAGTGCCTGGATCTGCCTTTGAATGCACATAATTGCCAATCGATGTGCTGTCAGCCTCAGGAGTTACCTTACCAGTTCCATCAACTGAAAAAGTAACCTTGTAAAGCTTATCAGTAAACTTAGCCAAATAAGTCTTATTTGAAGTTCTTTCCGTAAATTTAACTGTCAAAGTCTCTCCTGAAACAGTAATATCACCACCCGTACTAAGTTTTTCTTTGGGATCTGCTTTATCATACCAACCGTCAAATAGGTAATCATCATCTTTTGTTGCAACAGAAACAACATTTGTCCCCTCTTCACCAACCTGTCTTCCTGCTGGATTTACATGACCACTTCCTTCAGCTCCTTCAGCTAAAAACGTTACGGCAAACTCTTGTTTTGGATCCTCTTTAGCACAACTACTCATTGCAAGAGCGCCTAAAAATCCAATTGATAATAATTTAATAGTTTTCATCATAAATTAGTTTTTAATTAATAAAAAAAAAGCGAATACAAAAAAACAAAATCATTTTGCTATTGAATATAAAATAGAGTCTTAATATAAAATGAGGGGATTAATTTAATCACGACAAGAATCCCCACAAATCAAAAACATTTTAGTTTTTACAAAATTAATCTATATATCTATTATCACAGAAGAAATACACGTTTCTTTTTGAATTTTTTATATAATTAACACTAAAAGGTAGTAAATCAACATGCAAATATAACAAGCTGATTACCAAAAAACAAACGAAATAAATTACAGTTATTTCAATGTTCGACGAATGAATTTAATCCCTAATATAGGTTGCTTATTAGAACAAATAAATTAACACTTTTTTGATAATTTACTAGTCTACTAAAAAGTTTCAGCAGACCGTATGGTAAGCAGATAATATAATAATTCATTCTCATTTTTATCAAACAGCAATAAATTAAAACATAATATCCAATATGAGCGGATAGAAGTTATTTGATAAATAGAATAAAAAATGTAAGTTTGCAACTAAGTAACAGCCAAAATATAAATGAGTTATTTTCGACAATGGGATTGTTCCTAGCCAAAGCAATATTTGCTTTGTACTAAGTAATTTTCTCTTATTACTAGATAAAAGAAAAGACTAATACATATGAAAAATGATTGACCTAAGTAATATTACTAAACTTTTAGACTCCAACCGATTAAAAGAGGCATTAACAGAGTTAGATGCACTTGCTGTTGTTATGCAAGATTGGCAACTACGCAATGATATAGAAGAGGTTCAAACAGCCTACAACTATATGCTTCAATATATGAAACAAGGTGTAAAAGACCCCAACAGAAAAGAGTTATACCAAAATCTGATTCGGAAAGCCTATGGTCTAAAGAATAGATTGCACACAGCTCATGCCATACAAACAGATAAAAGTTGCTACTACGAAACTGTTAGAAGAAAAATAAAACATCCTGGAAAAAGTTTGACAAACCTCTTGATGCTATTGGAATACCAAAACAAAATAGAGGCGGATCACACGACCAAAGAAGAAACCACTTCGGCTCAGACACATAGTGAAATCTTGGTCGAGCTGTTTGAAAAAGTATGGGTTTTATCCACTTGGAGCGATGTCGATACTGAGGAAATGTCTCTATTTCTTCAATCTGATCAACTCTCGAACAATGATTTAGCTCTGTTGGTTAGTGCAGTTACGATGAGTATAATTAGAACCTATGACATTCGAAAATTTTCATTTCTATGCAACACCTACACGTGTAAACATCTAATCAGTAAGCAACGAGCACTTATTGGCATTGCCATTACCGCTCTCTATCACGACACACACATTTCTCAAGATCCCAAAGCGATGCAACTTATCGAAGAGTTGATTAGCAATACTGAATTCAAAAATGCGATCCATATTATCCAAATGCAATTATTACTAACTCGTGAAACGCAAAAGATAGATCAAAAGATGCGTGACGAGATTATTCCCAATATACAGAAGGTAGTAAAAAAACAAAAGAATCATTTTGAGGAGATTGAAGATTTAGATGAAAACAATCCCAATTGGACAAACTTCTTTGGGGACTCTAAAGTTGAAAAGCATATCAAAGAGCTTGGTGATTTACAACTTTCAGGAGCTGATTTGTATATGAATAGCTTTTCACAGCTCAAATACTATCCTTTCTTTCGCACGATGGCACATTGGTTCTTTCCATTTGATGCCAATTTACTAGATTTAAAGGTCTTTGATTATCAGGAGCAAGAGAAGGAATTCAATATATTCAAGATTATTCTAAACTCTCCTGGATTCTGTAATTCCGATAAATACTCTTTCTATTTTTCACTCTCTGATTTCAGCAAAGAGAAAAATAAAATGATTGCGCAAGAGCTTCACCAAAACCAACTACCTGAAGAAGGCAGTGAATTGTTTCAAAAATTAATTAACCCAGAGCTACATGAAGAGGATCTCAGTAGACAATATATTCACGACCTTTATCGATTCTTTAAACTTTGGAGAAATCATTCGGAGGAGCCGAATATTTTTGATAATCCTTTCCATTTGTGGGAGTGTAACTCGTTGAGCAAAGCATTTACAGAGCAAAAGGAATTAAAAGAAATAGCCGATTATTTCCTAAAAAACAACTACCCCAAAGAGGCTGCCACACTGTATGAGCAGATTGTCAAATTCTGCTTTACAGAAGCAGAATTGTGGCAAAAAGCAGCATATGCCTACCAAAAACAAAAAGAGTATAAAAAAGCAATTGAATACTATTTGCAAGCTGATTTAATTGAGCCAGATAGTCTTTGGGTGAATAAGAACTTAGCTCAATGCTATCGCAAAGAGGGACTATTTACAAAAGCCCTTAGCTACTATCGTAAAGTTGAAAAAGTAGAACCAGACAATCTATTGATAACGTTACAAATAGGATTCTGCTTAATAGAGTTACAATTGTACCAAGAAGCTCTTCCCTCTTTCTTCAAGATTGAATATTATGAGAAGAGTTCAATACAAGCTCAGCGTGCCATTGGGTGGTGTTATTTTATGCTAGGCAAATATGAAGATGCTATTAAGCAACTAAACAAAGTGGTGCAAGCAGAAAAAGCAACCCTACAAGATTGGTTAAATAGTGGACATGCCTATTATGCCCACAAAGAGGTAGAACGTGCCATAGCCTGCTACAAGAAAGCAGAAGAAAAGAGTAAGGATAGAAATAGTTTTATCGCCACATTCATGGCTGATAGTACCCTGCTGTATGCCCATAACTTCTCAACAGAGGATATCTATTTATTATTGGATACACTCCTTTAAGGAAGGTATTGAAAATCAAACCGAAGGAGGAGTTGCTGCTCATTGCGTAGCAACTCCACCCGAGAGGGAGTATCTCCTTGAAATTGATAGTGTGCTACTACCTGATACAAGCTACTACCGTTATTAATATTATAAGTTATATCATTGGGAAGAGCTGTGGGATTAACAACTTCACCTAGATTAAATAAGAAAAAGAAAAACTCATCGGGCTCTTTCACTCCTAGGGAATAGGCACTTAAATTTAAGCTTGCATCATACTGAATATTGTCTTGGTAATCAAAAAAGTTGGAACATAAAGACAAAGTATCATTCATCCCATCTGTTGAACTATCCATCTCTACTACTCTTTTTTCATTATCAAGTATACACTTCCTCTGTACAGCCTTAAGCAATCTGCCTGTAGAGGAGCTCCGATAGTGAGAAGTTATCAACAGTGTATCTCCATCGTAATCATAAGTAGTTCGTTTATTGATTCCTTGAAAATCACTACTATCATCCATTTGCATTTTATAATTGGAAGTTATCTCTTTAATCCTCCCTTTCAAGACAACAGCCGAAGCCGAATAATCCTTAAAAATATAAGAAAGGTTAGAGTCTAATTTCTGGAAGTTTATTTTATTACCCTTGTAAGAGAACTCCATATTTCCATATCGCACGATACGTCCTTCTGCATCATAGCTCAATAAAAATTCCTTCTCCTCATTGTAGCGAGTAGCATCAACAACCTGAGATAAAACAACCTTATCTTTCTCTTTTTTACAGCCACTCACTCCTCCACACAAGAGTATAGCCAATAACCAAACACAAATATTAGGAGAGTTCATACCTCACTTTTTAACGATTACAGCAAATTCATCTAGGTGTTCATCTACATATTCAGCTATTTTAGCTGTCACTAACTCCTCCATCTCCATAAATTTCTCTTCCAAATCGTCAAAAGCTTCATACTGTTCATACATAGCCATAAACTCCTCTTCAGTACACTCTTTCTCTAAATCAGCTCTATGTCTATCATAAATTTCTTTAGCATCATATATCAATTTTGAAAAATCTTTGATGCCAAACAAGCGCATAGCCTTTGCAAAAGGGTTATCAAAAGTATAAGCGCCATATCCATTTTGAATAAGCTGTATAAATCCTCCTTCATTTACCTCTTGACGAAAAAAATGATATCCCAACAGAGCGTGTTGATACCCATTAAGCATAGGCATGGTTTCAACATTAATTACCCCACCTATCACCTCTAAATACTTATCAATAAATACTTGAATGAAATCATCCATACCAGCCTCAGCACCTTGAAGAAGAAGATCTTCTGTAATCTCTATTTTTGTCATTTCAATTCTTTTTTAATTTAACATTCCCATACAAAGATAGCATTTCATGCGAATATAAACACCATATCCTAAACTGAAAAAAAATCTGCTGAAATATATCCCGCAAGAAAGGGACTCTGTTGCTAACTCTACTTTACAATAAAAGGAAAAACAATACAATTTTATAATTTTATAATAAAAAAGAGGGTGCTAAGAGATTGGAAAGAAGGAAGAAAAAGAGTAACTTTGTAATCGAAATGATTTTTAGGAGTCATTTCATGTGGTTTACGAATCTTAATTTTATTATTTAAAAACGTAAGAATATGACTTATTCACACGAAGTAGAACACATGTGTGTTGTGAAAAAAGGTCCTAATCACGGACCAGCTCCCATTCCAGAAGAAGGAAAATGGGTAAGATCAAAACAGATTACAGATATATCTGGTTTAACACACGGTGTGGGTTGGTGTGCTCCCCAACAAGGTGCTTGTAAATTGACTTTGAATGTTAAGGAAGGCATCATCCACGAAGCATTGATTGAAACAATTGGTTGTTCAGGTATGACTCACTCTGCAGCTATGGCTTCAGAAATCCTTCCTGGAAAAACAATTCTTGAGGCGTTGAATACTGACTTAGTTTGCGATGCTATCAATACAGCAATGCGCGAATTATTCCTTCAAATTGTTTACGGACGTACACAATCTGCTTTCTCTGAAGGTGGTTTGATTATCGGTGCTGGTTTGGAAGATTTAGGAAAAGGTCTTCGTAGCCAAGTAGGTACTCTTTATGGTACACTTGCTAAAGGTCCTCGTTACCTTGAAATGGCTGAAGGTTATATCAAACATATCTATCTAGATAAGAATGATGAAATCTGTGGTTACGAATTTGTACACATGGGTAAATTCATGGATGAAATCAAGAAAGGTACAGATGCTAACGAAGCCTTGGCTAAAGTTACAGGCACATACGGACGCGTAAAAGAAGAAGATGGTGCAGTTAAAAAATTAGATCCACGTCACGAATAATATAAGGAGGAAAAAGATTATGATTAGAGAAGTAAAATTCGAAAGCCAAGACCGTCGTATTGTGCAAATCCTTGCCACTTTGAACGAGTATGGTATTAAAGATATCGAAGAAGCAAATGCTATCTGCGATGCTCATGGATTAGATCCTTATATGGCGTGTGAAGAGACTCAACCTATCTGTTTTGAAAATGCAAAATGGGCTTACGTAGTAGGTACTGCTATTGCTATCAAAAAAGGTTGTACAACTGCTGCTGCTGCTGCTGAAGCTATCGGTATCGGTTTGCAAGCATTTTGTATCCCAGGTTCTGTAGCTGCAGATCGTAAAGTAGGTATCGGTCACGGTAACCTAGCTGCGATGTTGCTTCGCGAAGAGACTAAATGTTTTGCTTTCCTTGCAGGACACGAATCTTTCGCTGCTGCTGAAGGCGCTATCAAAATTGCTGCTAAGGCTGACAAAGTACGTAAAGAACCTTTGCGTTGCATCTTGAACGGTTTAGGTAAAGATGCTGCACAAATCATCTCACGTATCAACGGTTTTACATATGTACAAACTGCATTTGACTACGCTACTGGCGAAGTGAGTGTAGTGAAAGAGATCGCTTATTCTGACGGTGCTCGTGCAAAAGTAAAATGCTACGGTGCTGACGATGTTCGTGAAGGTGTGAAAATCATGTGGAAAGAGGGTGTAGATGTATCTATCACTGGTAACTCTACTAACCCAACTCGTTTCCAACACCCAGTTGCTGGTACTTACAAGAAAGAGCGTATCGAAGCTGGTATGCCTTACTTCTCAGTAGCTTCAGGTGGTGGTACAGGTCGTACACTTCACCCAGACAACATGGCTGCTGGTCCTGCTTCTTACGGTATGACTGACACTATGGGTCGTATGCACGGTGATGCTCAATTCGCTGGATCTTCATCTGTTCCTGCTCACGTAGAGATGATGGGATTCTTAGGTATTGGTAACAACCCAATGGTAGGTTGTACAGTAGCTTGTGCGGTTGATATTCAAACTGCTTTGACTAAGTAATAAGTTACTTTAGTATATTAAAAGTCCCCTGCAACTATAATGGTTGCAGGGGACTTCTTTTTAGAAACAACTCCTACCACCTATAATTCATTTCACTATAAGCTGGGCTCATCCGATTCTTTGTGGACAATAATTGTTAATATCTTTACTTAGGGTCTGCTTAAAAAGTCATTACACCATTAAGCTCTATCGAATAGCAATATTAAAAAACTTGAGATATGCAGAATTAGAAACATCTCATCCATTCCCCCCTATGACTCACATACAAAACAAATCCCACTGACGAAGCATTATCATCAGTGGGATTCATTATTTTAATAGTCTAAATATTACATCAAAGATGTCTCTAATTTAGCACGGGTTTCCTTCATAAATGCAAAGTACTCAAGAACAGCACCCATCCAATCTTCTTCGGTCTTTGCTTCTTTTATAGCTTTCATTTTATTAATCGTAGGCGCCAATAGTTCCAACGAAGGATAATAAGGAAGCATAATAGTAACTAGATCAAGTACATCATTGCGGAAAGAATCGGTTGCTTTCAAATCTTCTATTATTTGAATTTCATCAGCAGGCTTCCCTGTTCTTGCTTCATAAAGAGCGATACTATTTAGTGAAGTCTCCATCAAAGTATACACCATAATCATTACACTCTTGTCAGCAGTATTGCTCTCAAGCGCCTCTTTGAACACTTTAAGCGACTCTTCTGTTTTCAAATTAAGAGCTTCTTCTTTACTCATTTTAGCACCTTCTTCCCAGTTGTAGGTACTGTAATCCTTGATATTAAGATCTACGCAAAGCTTAGTTATAACTGGCATTATTTCTTTACTCTCCTTCGCATAAGCAAAGCGATTGCAGTTCATGTCAGCCACATAACAACCTATCAAAGCAGCTTTTTGCTCTTGAGTTTGAGCTTTATCTGCCATAGCAAGAGGCATATAAAAAGTTGCTCCAACCTTTTTTGCCTTTTCAGACAATTCTTGAATATTCCCAAAAACAGTGTTACCACTATCATGAACATTACCCCACAATCCTACAATGTCAGTTTTAATCTTTTCCGATAATTGAACTTCTGAAACGATTGGCTCTTCTGAAGTTGAATCAGCCTTTTTATTACCACCACAAGAAGCTAAAGTGAGAGCTGCCAATGCGACAGAAGCAAAAATTACTCTTTTTTCCATTTCTAATTTTTTATGTTACGACTTTAATTTTTTATTTTAACGACAAATATAGATATTTATTTTAAAAATGAACACTTACACTACTATTATTTAGAGCTTTGAATCGATTATTCTTTCCTTAAAAGTCTTCCAGGAAAATCAAAGAATAGTGCAACTCCTACTAAAAGGGACATAAACCAAAGAACAGCTAAGTTAAAATAGAGCGTAGGTATTTGCCAATCCCCTATTTTCTTGACATGGCTATAAAATGGCGCACGTCCATTTGTACTGATAGGTTCTAGATAGGCCGCCCCTACTTGAGGAACAATCACATCCTCCCGCACCACACTCATTGAGCTATTAGCCAAGTTTAAAACGACTGTCTCCAGATTTTTATTGTAATATTGTTTCTTCTCCTGAATTAAAGAGTTTAATCCAAATTCTTTAATATACTCCTTTTTCTGTCTATCTAACGCATTACTGTACCGCAAACTTCTTTGATAAAGAGATTCATTAGACTCCTCAAGCCAACAGTTAAGATCATCATAAAGAGATTCATTAAATTCATCCCGATTTAATTGAGAGACATTCGGGAAAGGCCTTAAATTCCATCTCTCAGACAGCTGCTGAATCTCATTTCGCAACATAGGAAACTCTTTATCGAAATGAGGGTCTTTATTGTTATAAGCCCTAAAAGCTTTCTCCAGTGATTTATCCATCGTCCCAATATAAGCTATACGGCAAAACTGCAACTGATACTGTTTCGATTCATTCTCAAAAAACTTTTTATTATACTTATTCCCCGAAAATGCAGTCACAGCCAAGGCTTCATATGCCCATCGAGATGGAATTACATCGCCAATAATCGGTACATTGTTACTTTTCGAGCTTTGAGTCAAATCACTAAAAGGAACTACTAAACCACATAAAAGAATTTGCGGAATCAATAAAAGTGGGATAGTTACATAGATAGAGACAATTGAATTCAATGTTTGTGACAAGAGCAGCCCTATCAAATTAGATAAGAAAGCTGACGAAAATAAAATAAGCCACCACACCAAAAACAAGTCATGGATTCCAGCTATTGAGTTCCCGACAAGAATAAATAAGAGAGTTTGAACAAGGGATAAACCTGCACAAAACGTTATTTTAGAACTAATATAACTACCATAATTTAAGCGCAAGAACTTCTCTCTTTTCAATAGAGAGCGATCTTTAAATATATCCTCTGCAGCCATACTCATTCCCATAAAGATGGAAACAATAATAGCCATAAAAAAGTAAGAAAGTAAATTCTTATTATCCATAATGGAATATCCCTCTTCTCCAACATAATGAGTCAGTAGAGATAGAATGGCAGCCAACACTGGCGCCTCAAGCAAACTAATCAACAAGAATTGTTTGTCAGATAGTTTCGCCTTTAAATTCCGTCTAAAATAGATTGCAAACTGCTTAAACACATTTGGCTTTTTTTGTTCAGTTTGTGCCAATGAAATCTTTTGAGGTTCATTCATTTGCGGTCTATTATCGACATACCACTGGTGCCACTCTAGCGGGGAGACCTTACGTCCCAAAGTCAACTCTCCACTATTATTCAAAGCTTTAGCATCAATAATATTTAGAACAACCTCTGGATTTACATTTCCACAAGTTAAGCAAGTAGCACTTTCAGCATCTGCATAATTAGCATACTCTTTGAAATAAGAGATTGCCTCAATTGGGTTCCCATCGTATACTGGATACCCACCCGTATCTAATAACCAAAGACGGTCAAAAAGTTTATAAATATCCGAAGAAGGCTGATGTATATTGACTACAATGAGTTTGCCTTTAAAGGTTTGTGCCTTTAAAAGATTCAACACCTTTTCCGAGTCTGCAGAAGAGAGTCCACTTGTAGGTTCGTCCAGATAGAGAACAGAAGGTTCTCTTATCAATTCCAATGCAATATTCAATCGTTTGCGCTGACCTCCACTGATGGTTTTATTAAGCGGTGAACCCACTTTAAGATCTTTGATATAGAGCAGATCCAAGTCACTTAATAAATGGTTTACTCTTTCATGAATCTCTTTGATGGAAATCTTGTCAAAACAGAAACAGGCAGTATAGAATAGATTGTCGTATACTGTCAACTCTTCAATCAACAAATCATCTTGCGGAACAAAACCAATCCGGTCTTTTACAGCTTGACTATTACCATAAAGCGATTCACCATTCAACGTTATAGAGCCTGATTGCGGCTTTAACGTTCCATTCAAGATACTAAGTAGCGTTGACTTCCCAACCCCACTTCCACCCATAATGGCTATTATCTGCCCAGACTGTAGGTCAAAAGAGAAGTTATGTAACCCATTGTTGCTGTTAGGAAAGCAGAAATTCACATCTCTACCACAAAGCTGTATCTGTTCATATTCTTTATCCTTTTCAAATAGAGAATGGATATAATCATAGTAAACAGTATCCATTTTCATCGATTTCACGATTCCACTTTGCTGCCACAACACAAAGATACCATTTACCATAGGCACCTCATTCATATAGATTTGCTCCTCCCCTTCGTAAGTGAGTATCATTTTATTGATCTCTTTAATCCGAAGTATTTTTAAGAAGCCAGTCAATCCTTCTGGTTGAAAAATAGCAATGTTCTTACTTTTCTCACCCTCTACATATTTGCAAAAATCGGAAAACATAGCGTCTGAGACTGAGAACAGTTTGGCTACAGAGTGAAAAAGTGCTTTATTCTCTAAATAGGCTTTCTTGTTATTTGAAGAGAACTCCATAAAACGCAATGCGAGCAAAACTTGCTCATCCAGATGTATTTTTTTGTGTAAAGCACCTATTATTTTAGTTATGATTTGATCTTTATCCAAATCAGGAGACATCTCATAAACATCTCTTAATGTGTCGTAAAGTGAAAGATAATCTTCATATTTTTTAACCCCAAAGTAGCGAGCTAAATAGTTATAGATAATTTCTTTTGCACTTTCACGCTCTAACTGCGAGGAAGCACCAAATAGAGCAAAAAGGTTTAACAACGAGGTCAGAACTAAGTCATTCATTTTATTTTGTGTCTTTTTTTAATCGCGTGTAATATCAATACTTCGTTAAATTTTATTTTATCTGTTTGATTATCAACAATATAACCGTTCGTTTATTTGCATAACTCCCTGATTATTATTACCTTTAAGGGTAATCCTACTCACTCTTATAGTAACAAAGAATCAGGTTCATACGCAATTCCTATATATCATTTCATCTATTCTAGACAAGTCCCGCATTCGTTTAAACAAATGGCGACGTGATTTTATCCTTGAAGTGTTTGTTTTGTTCTTACTCATCCCAGGTCGTATCAACTTCCTTCAACTTGGCCGTTATAGCTCTTACGGTGAACAGCGCTTTAGGCAACAATTTACCAACGAGTTTGACTTTATGACTTTCAACTCTGCCTTAGTCAAAGATACCTTTTCAGGAGCACTAGCCATTGCAATCGATCCAAGTTACATTTCCAAGGCAGGCAAGAAAACACCTTATATGGGTAGCTTTTGGTCTAGTTGTGCTCAAAGTACCTGTGTCTACACTCAAAATAGTATTAAAGTCCTTATTGGATTGGTATTCCTATGTCATTGAGAAACGTAAAGATTCTCTGCTAGAAATCAGCAATATCATTGTGACTGATGCATACTTTGCTAAACATCCATTCGTAGAGAAGGTTAACTCCCTAGGATTTCATCTGATTAGCAGACTTCCTAATAATACCAGTTTACGCTATCTATTCCATGGAGAACTAAAAAAAGGAAGAGGTAGACCAAAAAAGTATGAAGGCGCTATTGATACCAAAAACATAGACTCCAATAAATTCACTTCCTTTCAGGATAAGCAAACAACCTGTTACTGTGCTGTGGTTAATTCTGTTGCACTAAAACGTGAGATACTAATCATTGTTGAAAAAATAGGAGATAAAGGAAAAATCATTCAACGCACTATATTTTCAACTGATACGCATGCAAATCCAGCAGATGTACTTGACTTCTATCATGCTAGATTTCAAATCGAATTCCTATACCGAGATGCAAAACAAGCAACGGGGCTAACGCACTGATAAGCAAGAGGTCTAGATAAACTAAATACACACTTCAACTTCTCACTAACAGCGGTCAATATAGCAAAAGTAGTCCACTAGAGAAACTCAAATAATAAGCAGATACCATTCTCCATTAAAGAGATTAAAATACTATTGCACAACCAAATGATGGTAAATCTATTTATTTCCAAGTTCGGTATCAATCCAAACTCAAAGAAAAATCAAAAACTTGTCAAAGAACTATTGCTCTACGGAACTAAAGCTGCGTAAAGTTAATCAAAACTTAACGAATTATTGTAATATAACACTTTTTTTTAAAAAAGAACACACTAAAACAAAAATAAAAAGAGAGAATTTCCATCTGCCAACTCACACTTTATCAGCTCTACTAAAGCCTATTGGAGCCATTGAATTTGCAACTCATTCTAGCTAGAGAGAGCCTTTCAACCATGTAAAACTCTATTTATCCACAAAATAGAGTGAAAACAGAAGCAAATTAGAGCCAAAAAGAGGTTGACTATTTAGTTCGTTTTATTTTCGATGCGATAGCCTTGATGATTCTCATTCTATCCACAAAGTGACCAAATAGAGCACAACACTACATAAAAAAAAGAATAAAATCAAAAATATCAGACCAAAATTGACCAATAAAACCATTTACTTACAAAAAAAGAATCAAAAAGAGTTTTTTATTACAATCCAGCAAGATAAAGTCAATTTATTCTTACAATTTAATCATTAATTCAGAGACTAAAATAGAATACAGATAGATTTAATTCGTTTATTTTTACTTTTTTATACTTTTGCACCTCCATTTACAAATTATTGATTAGAAAGAAATGAGAAAAGTGTGTATGGCAGCTTGGGTATTTGCTGCTGTGTTGGCTAGCTGCACGCCAACTGTTAAGAAAGAAGTTGCAGAAGATGTGAAAGAGATACACGTACTTCATTCAGAGGATGTCGCAACGTTAAGCCCAGATTCCATCATCTCTATTTTAAAAGAAGGTAACCAACGATTCATCTCTAACAGTCCCAGTTCACGCGATGTAATGGCTCAATTGGTTGAGTCAGCCGAAGATGGTCAAGCTCCTCTGGCGATTATTTTATCGTGCATTGACTCACGCGTACCTGTTGAACTTATTTTCGACAAAGGGTTAGGCGATCTATTTGTTACCCGCATTGCAGGAAATGTAGTAAGTCCAGACATATTGGGAAGTATGGAGTATGCTTGCGAACATGCAGGTTCAAAGGTCGTTGTGGTATTGGGACATGAGTGCTGTGGTGCTGTACACTCGGCGTGCGAAGGTGCTGCTGCAGGCAATATGACCCAAATGCTAGAGAAAATTAAACCGGCTATCAAGAGCTGTTCTGGCTCAGGAGAGATAGCACATACAAGTGAATTCGAGAACAAAGTGATTTACAAGAATATAGAAAACATGGTGACACGCATTCGTAAAGAGAGTGAAATATTGGCACATTTAGAAGAACGTGGCGACATTAAGATTGTAGGTGCATTCTTTAACCTTCACACAGGAGTAGTAGAGTTTATCTAACACCACTGCTTCCGTTCAGATAGAGCTTAATAACTGCTCTTAAATTTGTCAAAAAAGTAGCTTCAGAAGCAACTCAAGATAAAAAAGAGAACTTTATAGAGAGCGTTGGTTGCCACGAAGTAGCCACTGACCGAATAGAGAGAACTCTACAAAGAGCATTCAGATAGAGTATGGTTGAAAAAGCTTTCCCTAAAAAACTTTCAACCATTTAAAAGAGCTTCATTCATACCTAAGCAGGTGATGAATGAAGCTCTTTTAAATAACAACGGTTCTATTTTAGACAACCATCAATAAATGGTCAATTTACCCAAACCACTTACCGCTTCCGATGCCACTGAAAGTCCAGCAGTAGCTACGGCTGTAGATGAATCTATTACATAAATAGTAGGTTGATTTCCATCGGTCGTAGTTACAGGCATATAGACCTTTCCCCCTTCCATGTAGGGATTATTTACAAATCCTGAAAGAACCTCTGTAGAGGGAAGACCTGTCACATAGGTAAATTGCTTGGTGTCAGCTTTAAAGATAGCCAACTGATTGGCTACAAAATCCGATTCCGTGAGGGGTCTATCATACATCAACAACAAGAAACTCTCACCACCAATGGGCCAGCAGCGCAAGAATGAGCGACCACCTGCTAGTGCTTCAATGTTGCAGTAGTAATCGGTATCAAACTCCTCCGTACCCGATTTTATACGTACTACCCCAGCAGGAAGAGTTGTTCTTTGCACTTCAGCACTCATCGCTTTCGCATAACTAGGTGAAAACACATAGACATCTCCATTATCCGCTGCCCAAATTGTTTGGTAGTATTGAGACTTATTACGTCCGCAAGCGTAACTAATTTTGTCTGTTTTAATTAGTTTTGGCGTTTGAAAATTGCTGTTTTCATAGATTGCCACCCAAGCTTCATTGGGATATTGTGTCCATTGCAATTCCCCCTCTAGATAGGCACTACTCGCACTACCACCCGCTTCTGTTTTAACTAACTCCGGATAGATTACATAAGATCCTTCATTGGCTTTAACACCATACTGACTCAATCCCATCGGAATAGGTGCTGAGAAGATCTTGCTACCTACTTGTTGAAAACCTGCCAAGGTCACAAACTCACCATTCCCCAAATAGTTCTCTGAACGAATATCTTCGCTATTTGTCCTATAACTCTCATTCTCAACATCGAGGTAAGAGAAGAGAAATCCTTTGGGCAAATAACCATTCTCATCAGCATACTCATTACCAAGGCTACCTGTGGATGAGGTAATGATTAACTCATCGTAAATTCCCATTGAGGTAAATCGCTTTATTTCATAAGTATAGTCACGTTCCTCTACACGCCCTGCTGCATTTAAACGATAAGAGGAAGAGATACCTGCACTACCTTGATTATAGACCAAACGGTAGAGATATTTATCTTTGTAGTAGACCCAAAAGCTACCCAATTCGGTAGTTAATCCATTCCCTGCAACAGTAATAGCACCGCTATTTAATTGATGACTTCTTAATAGATAGTTTGCCCCACCCACCGTAGCTGACACAACGTATGTCGATCCAGTGATTGGGCCATCTTTATCCCCACCTAAAGCACCATTCTCTTTTGAACAACTGGTTGCAAAAACAGTGAGCAATAGGCTACAAAGTCCTTGCTTAAAACAATTCATTTTTTTCATTTTTATTTCTATTCTTTTTTTACGACTTATAGTATTCTTTTTATTGTTATCCGATAAGAAAGAGAGCGAATCATTCTATCACCTGATGACCTATGGATTGCTGAGACTCTTTTTACAAGGGGCTTTTCTTTTCGCTAGCTCATGTTTTTTGAGAAACTAAATAGAATATACCTAAATTGAAGCTTATTTGCTTTTTAATGGATTCTATCATAGAGACATCAAGCAACTTTCTACAGACATGAAGTCTTATCGGATCGCAATATATTCTTTTCACTTACTCCAAACCAATTCCAAAAGAGGTTCCAAAAAGCAGCTCTACAACAGCGAACCTTTTATTTACAAATCTACCTCTTCATTGACCGTTTTACCTTTTTCTACAACGATAACCGTTTCAGTTATTGCTTCCTTTTATTACCTTTTCCTCTACCCTCTCCCAAGTTCACCCTCACTTTTCCGTAAAAGGCTCTACCTGCTTTCTGCAAAGTGAAGTTATCGTAGAGTTTCTCATCAGTAACATTTTGGCACTCTAATGAAAAGGTGTAACGATTCTGACAAAATGCATAAGTTAAAGAGAGGTTGTGTGCAAACTGAGTAGGCACTACAAAGCTGCTTTCACTACCCAGCGCTTCTGAGTAAAGTGGGAATGCATGCATATAGTTGTTGTCATATCCAATGGTCAGTTTATTACCCTTTGCCCCCAAGTCATTCAGATAAAAAGAGGCGAAAGAGTTGGCAAATTGATAAGGTACATTGGGCATACGTGCTTGGTAAGTAAGACTCTCTTGATTACTTCCAGCTACTGTACGTACATTGTCGCGAATATCCATTAGAGTAAAATTACCACCTACACTCAACCAACGACCGTAGTTATAATGTATAGCCAAGTTACCACCTTTACTTTTTACCTTTCCGTGGTTTACATAGGTAGCACCCGATTTTCCTCCACTCAAATCAACAATTGTACGTTGTATATAATCTTGAGTATTGCGATAGATAAAACTTCCCTCTGCATATAGATTGTGTTTACCCCACGAATGATTAAAAGAAAGAGCCAAATTTATATTGTCGCTACTCTCAGGCTTCAGCGACAAATCGCCTGTCTCTAAATCTTCATCTCCAAACATCTCATCGATAGTAGGTAAACGATAAGCCTTTTCATACGAAAGTTTTGCTTGCAAGCTGGGAAGGATAAAGTAGGTTCCCGCAGCCCCATAGCCTACTGCACGAATGGAGTTGGTGACACGGACATACTCATCTTGTGCAGCCGATGTAGCCATAGGACCAGCTATCTTTTGGCTATAATGTTTACCAAAGAGAGAGAGGTTCCAACGCTCATTGGCCATGTAGCGATAAGAGAGTCCCGTTATGTTTTTGTGCGTATCTTTATCGATCGCATTGGCCATAGAACCAGCTCCCAACAGCGAACGATTATTTCTTTCAAAGTAGTTCATCACATGATTCAGTGTAAGAACCTGTCGGGCTGTTATACGGTAGTTGGCTGTTACAGTAGCATTCCAATTGTTGTTACTCGATTCTGTATGTTGATACGATTGTTCCCCTGGAAGGCGCATCAAACGACTCTCACCACGCCAATTAAATTCGTAAGCAGAGGTGTCCACGTTTTCAGTTCTATTTTGGTTGTAGCTAGCATTTAGGAAGAGATCCAAGCCCTTTAGTAGCAAGTCACGTTTGCTATACTCCAACGAAGGCATAAAAGAGTTTCCCTTCCGATATTTTCCTCCAAAGACAACCTCTTGCCGCACCCCTGTTTGAATCTCCTTATAGAATTGCGAATAGGTAAGGGAGAAAAACATTCGGTCTGCCCACGGCTTGTTCACCACACCTACCTTCCCAACAACTACTTCGTTGTGATAGGTATCATGGAAACGCTTTACACGTTCTATCAGCCGCTTGTTTATTGCCCCTGTCTGAAAATCTTTTACAGGTGTATCAACGTAGTAGTTATTGTCTGAATAGTTTTGAAAAGCGTTGATTTCGTAAGTCAATCCATTTTTGAAGCTTTGTCCAAAGTTGACGTATGATTTGTGCGTATTGAAAGATCCATACGAATAAGAGGCATCTAAGAACCAACGATTTTCACTTTTTCGGGTTACCACATTGATGACTCCGCCAATGGCATCGGTACCAAACTCTACGGGGACAACTCCTTTATAGACTTCAATACGTTCGGCATAATTCACGGGAATATTATTGAGGCTGAAGGAGTTTCCTACCCCCTCTTGCGGCACCCCATCAATAAATACCTTAATATGTTTGCCTGTAAACCCATCCATGGTGAGTTGCATATCCGATCCTACTCCACCCGATTCGCGTATCTTCATGCCAGGCGCTTGTGCCAATGCCTCACTCAAGCTCTGTGTCGAGTTATGGAGTATCTTTGTATCAACAGCAACGGCATTGTAAGCCGAACGCTTCATACGGCTCACTCCGTTAGATAGTACCACCACCTCGTCCAACGATTCAGATTGCGACTCGATCGTCACATTCTGTTGAATCGATTCATTAGCCTTCAAAAAGATGTGATGTTCCATTGGTTTATACCCCAACATAGAGACAGTCAAAATATATTTTCCCGCAGGAGCTGACAAACTATATTTCCCTCCCTTGTGTGTAACCGTACCATGCGAGGTTCCTTTGAGTTGAACTGTGGCATATTCAACAACCTCTTTATCAGCAGTCAAGACTTTTCCAAAAACAGTTCCCATATCACTCTGAGCAAATATCATCTGTGTACTTAACAAAACAAGCCCTAACCAACCCATCAAACTTCGCAAAAATAGCCTCATTTCAATCTCTTTTATTCATTTAATACCAACATCTTTCCCCCCATTTCACCACTCTTCATTTCGGGGGTAAAATACTCTGCAAAATTGACTCTTTTAAAAATTTAGTACAATCGCCTCATATAGGTATATTCCTCTCCATTTAAACCAAAGGGTAATTACAAGTAGGTATAGAACTCTTTTATTTTATCAAACATAAGTTATCCTGCTTGATAAACTCCTCCCTTTTAATCTACAACCCTCTTTCTCTTTGCCTCAGAGAGATCTCCTGCACACCCTATTGAAGAGATATCCATCCAAACCATCTCCTCTAAACCTTTAAGATTCTCACTTGTTCACTCTATTACAGAGTCACTCGCAGAGATAAATGATGTAGAGAGAGAGGCAATAGCAGTGGGTCTTTATACACTTTCAACCAAAGATAGAAGCATCCATACAGTGGCTGTAAGAAGAACAATGAGCCAAAATAAAGGAGTAATTTAAAGAGTGCTCCCTGCACACACAACAAGAGTGGCTCCTTTTCACCAACACTCCTAAAAAAGATTCGATCTACTTCCCAAGAAAGTTCGTGTTGCACAGCCGTCAGACGGGTGTTGTACAGTTGTGCAACGCCTGTCTGACAGTTGTACAACGAGTGTTGTACAACTGTGCAACACTAAAAGCACCACTTAGTAATTGGCCTTTTTCGCTGCTCATTGACTCCACTTAAACTTATTTCCCCATTGATTGATGGGTTAATCTATCAATCATACCTCTTGTTATCTATCCTATCAAATGTGACACACTCCTATTATGAATGAGTAGCTTTAGAGAACAAACCCTCCATCATAATACAGATATTTAATATTCGAAAAGAGGAAGTCTGATTGGCTAAATCGATTTATTAAATGTACAACGTAGCTACATTGATAGAAGGAGGAGGGCAATCTCTTTCCAGCCCCACACATGCAATTAAAACGATTGTTCCAAATTTCTCCACCAATTATAAAGAATAACTGTTTTCTCCAAAAAGGTCATCCCTTAAGAGATAAAAAATACCACCTCCTTAAGGGATTAATAAAGAAGAAAGGGCACTCTTTCTTTAAATTGCATGCTATTTTATCACAAAAAAACAGCTATCAGTGATAGAATGTATATGATAGTTTGTATATTTGTCCGGTTCTATTCAAAAAAAAGAACCGAATATTATGCTCCTATACAATCTGTTTTTTGTCACTATGCTAGCATCTGGATGATCTTATACACCTTATGCTTCGACAAATAACATACCCTTTAAGGGTATAATTATCTTGTATTTTTGCGTAATAGACACCTGTGGATACAGGTAAATAAATAAATATATATCTATTAATCATTCTCACTCCCTATCTTCCCTTAGGGATTAAATATCTAATTGCATGAAAATAATGAAATTCGGCGGAACATCCGTAGGTTCCGTGAACAGCATTTTAAATGTTAAGAAAATAGTAGAAGCTGTTCAAGAGCCTGTAATCGTTGTCGTATCAGCTTTGGGCGGCATCACAGATAAACTTATCAATGCTTCTCAAATGGCAGCTGCAGGAGATGCCTCGTATGAAAAGGAGTACCAAGAGATGGTAAGCCGACACCACGAAATGGTCTATACGCTCATACCTGCAGGTACACAACGTAATGAATTGCTAGAAAAAGTCAATGCACTTCTCACAGAATTAAGTGACATCTTTCAAGGTATCTACCTGATCAAAGACTTATCGACAAAAACATCGGCTACCATTGTAAGCTATGGCGAACGCCTCTCTTCCATCATCGTTGCAGAATTGATTGAAGGAGCAGTATGGTTTGATTCGCGTACCTTTATTAAGACTCTCCAAAAATATTCAAGACATATCCTGGATACAGAGCTAACCAATAAATTGATACAAGAGACTTTTAAAGAGCTTCCCAAAGTATCATTAGTACCTGGTTTTATTTCGACTGACGAAACAACGGGAGAAATAACCAACTTAGGACGTGGGGGTTCTGACTACACCGCAGCTATACTAGCAGCAGCACTTGATGCAAATACATTGGAGATATGGACCGATGTAGATGGATTTATGACAGCTGATCCACGAGTGATAAACAGCGCATATACAATTAATGAACTAAGTTATGTAGAAGCGATGGAGCTTTGTAACTTTGGTGCTAAAGTGGTCTATCCTCCAACAATCTATCCTGTCTGTCACAAAAACATTCCAGTTTTAATTAAGAATACATTCAACCCTGACGCAGTTGGAACCATCATAACTGAAAAAGTAAGTTCCTCCTCTAAAGCAATTAAAGGGATCTCTTCAATTAATAACACCAGCTTGATTACCATTACGGGACTAGGTATGGTGGGCGTTATTGGAGTGAACTATCGCATCTTTCGCGAATTGGCACAAAATGGAATCAGCGTATTTATGGTTTCACAAGCCTCATCAGAAAATAGCACCTCCATTGGAGTGCGCAACGAAGATGCAGAGTTGGCTTGCCAAGTGTTAAACAATGAGTTTGCCAAAGAGATTGAAATGGGTGAGATAAGTCCTGTTGTAGCCGAAATGAACTTGGCAACCATTGCCGTAGTAGGCGAGAACATGAAACATACGCCAGGTATCGCAGGAAAGCTATTTGGGACTTTAGGACGAAATGGAATCAGCGTAATAGCGTGTGCACAAGGAGCCTCTGAAACTAATATTTCGTTTGTAGTGGAAGCAAAATCACTCCGCAAATCACTCAATGTAATTCACGACTCCTTCTTCCTCTCTGAATACCAAGTGCTCAACCTCTTTATTTGTGGTACTGGTACAGTAGGTGGAAGTCTACTTGAACAGATTGGTACGCAACGTGAAAAACTGATGAAAGAGCGAGGATTGAAACTCAATGTAGTGGGTATTATCGAAGGAGATAAATCACTCTTTACACGCAAAGGAATCAATTTAGCAACTTATGCCGAAGATTTACAAACTCAAGGGATTCCAACTACAGCAAACTCAACACACGATGAAGTGATTGGGATGAATATATTCAACTCTGTATTTGTAGACTGTACAGCTAGTGCACAAGTGGCCTCGCTTTACAAAGAGTTCTTGAAAAACAACATATCAGTGGTAGCTGCCAATAAGATTGCAGCCTCTTCGGAATATGCACTTTATAGTGAATTGAAGAAAATTGCTCGTCAACGTGGTGTTAAATATCTCTTCGAAACCAATGTAGGGGCAGGTCTTCCTATCATTAATACGATTAATGACTTAACCAACAGTGGCGATAAAATATTGAAAATTGAAGCGGTATTAAGTGGAACACTAAACTACATCTTTAATAAAATTAGTGCCGATACGCCATTCAGCCGAACCATTAAAATGGCTCAAGAGGAACGTTACTCTGAACCCGACCCACGTATTGACCTAAGCGGAAAGGATGTAATCCGAAAATTGGTTATTTTAGCACGCGAAGCAGGATACAAGTTGGAACAAGAGGATGTAGAGAAACAACTCTTTGTACCCACATCATTCTTTGATGGCAGCTTGGATGATTTCTGGGAACAAGTTCCTTCATTGGATGCTAATTTCGAAGTGCGTCGCGCTGAACTAGAGAAACAAGATAAGCGCTGGCGCTTTGTAGCTAAACTAGAGAATGGTAAGGCAAGTGTTTCGTTGCAAGAGGTGGGTAGAAGCCATCCATTCTACAACCTAGAAGGTAGCAATAATATCATTCTACTTACTACCGAACGTTACAAAGAGTATCCAATGATGATTCAAGGATATGGTGCAGGAGCTAGTGTTACAGCAGCTGGTGTATTTTCCGATATTATGAGTATTGCTAATATTTAAATGTTATGAAACAAATTATAATTTTAGGTGATGGCATGGCCGATTGGCCAGTAGCCTCATTAGATAATAAAACTTTGCTGGAATATGCAGAGACACCTTATATGGATATGTTGGCTAAAGAGGGACGCACAGGAACGTTAGAGACTGTGGCACCTGGCTTTCATCCAGGAAGTGAGGTGGCTAACCTCTCCGTATTGGGATATAACTTACCTAAAGTATATGAAGGACGTGGTCCACTAGAGGCTGCCAGCATTGGAATCGAGCTACAAAAAGGTGATATGGCGATGCGTTGCAACCTGATTTGCATCGAGAATGGATTGATAAAGAACCACTCAGCTGGACACATCTCTACCGAAGAGGCTGAGGAGCTAGTCCGCTATTTGCAAACAGAGCTAGGCAACGAACAGGTGCAATTTCATACGGGCATACAGTACCGCCACTTATTAGTTATCAAAGGTGGCCATAAAGCTTTGGAATGTACACCACCACATGATGTACCACTAAAACCTTTTAAGCCTCTATTGATTAAAGCATCCAACCCAGCTGCTCAAGAGACAGCTACCTTGTTGAATGAACTGATTCTCCGCTCACAAGCGTTGCTTGCTACACACCCTGTCAATTTAAAGCGTATAGCAGAGGGAAAAGACCCAGCCAATAGTATTTGGCCTTGGAGCCCAGGTTATCTTCCACAAATGGAACCTCTTACTGAGAAATACCCAAATATAAAACGAGGAGCTGTTATATCAGCGGTTGATCTAATTCATGGAATTGGACACTATGCTGGTTTACGTTGTATCGAGGTAGAGGGTGCTACAGGATTGTACAACACCAATTACGAAAACAAAGTTGCAGCAGCACTTGAAGCACTTCGCACAGATGACTTTGTCTATCTACACATAGAAGCAAGTGATGAGGCTGGACACGAGGGAGATATTGCTCTTAAACTTCGTACCATCGAAAATTTAGATAAGCGGGTAATAGGCCCTATTTACGAAACAGTAAAGGAGTGGAAAGAGCCAGTAGCAATTGCTGTTCTTCCCGATCATCCTACCCCTTGCGAACTACGTACGCACACAGCGGAAGCAGTTCCTTTTCTTATTTACTACCCGGGCATTACACCTGACAGTGTTTTAAGCTACAACGAAAAAGCGTGCCAAAATGGTATCTATAAAGGGATGAAAGAAGACCAATTTATGAATGAATTTATGGCTGCAGCTAAATAAAACAGCTATTCTAAAAGATATATAGTATATGATTTATTACAGTACCAACCAAAAAGCCCCCCATGCCTCTTTGTCAGAAGCAGTAATTAAAGGGCTGGCAGATGACAAAGGATTATATATGCCAAAGGCAATTAAATCACTTCCTGCCTCTTTTTTTGAAACCATTGAAGAGCGTTCTTTTCAAGAGATTGCCTACACAGTTGCTGATGCTTTCTTTGGTGAAGATGTTCCTGCCGATGTTCTAAAAGAGATTGTGTATGACACCTTAAACTTTGACACCCCCGTGGTTCCTGTGCAAGGAAACATCTACTCCTTGGAATTATTTCACGGACCCACACTTGCATTTAAGGATGTAGGCGGACGTTTCATGGCTCGCCTATTGGGTTACTTCATTCGCGAAGCGGGTCAAGAAAAGGTGAATGTATTGGTAGCTACATCGGGTGATACAGGAAGTGCCGTTGCCAATGGATTCCTAGGTGTTCCTGGCATCCACGTCTATGTATTGTATCCCAAAGGAAAAGTAAGCGAGATTCAAGAAAAGCAGTTTACTACTTTAGGACAAAACATTACTGCTCTTGAAGTAGATGGTACCTTTGACGACTGTCAAGCTTTGGTCAAAAATGCATTCATGGATGAAGAGTTGAAAGCACACATGCAGCTCACCTCTGCCAACTCCATCAATGTAGCTCGTTTCTTACCCCAAGCATTCTACTATTTCTACGCCTATGCACAGCTTAAGAAGCAAGAAAAAGCAGACAATCTAGTGGTTTGTGTACCTAGTGGAAACTTTGGAAATCTAACAGCAGGTCTAATAGGTAAGCAAATGGGATTGCCTATCAAACGTTTTATAGCTGCCAATAATCTCAATGATATTGTCTGTAACTACCTACAAACAGGAAATTACAATCCTCGCCCTTCAGTAAGTACCATAGCCAATGCAATGGATGTAGGCGACCCTAGTAATTTTGCTCGTATTCTAGATCTATACAAACACAGCCATACTGCAATCTACTCTGAGATAGATGGTGTTTCCTACAATGATGAGCAGATAAAAGAGACGGTTAAACAAACCTATCAAGAGAGTGGTTATTTGTTAGATCCTCACGGCGCATGTGGCTATAGAGCCTTGCAAGAGGGACTACGTTCCGACGAGATTGGCCTTTTCTTTGAAACAGCACATCCGGCCAAGTTCCTTGAAACCGTGGAAGCAATCATTGGAGAGCCCGTTGCTATTCCTGCTAAATTGCAAGCATTTATGGCAGGCACCAAGCAAAGCTTACCTATGAGCAAAGAGTTTGCTAGCTTTAAAGCTTATCTGTTGCAACAATAGTTATAATTAGAGAGAGAGAGGTAGATCGTTCTGTTGATAGAATGACTACCTCTCTTTTTTTATTTCAAAAATCAAAAGAGACAACAAGAGGTAGCAAGCGAAGGGCTCACCCGAGAAAGTTGGCTCCAAACAAAACTGGGTCGATAAAGCTTCTTCAGTGAAGATTTGGTGAAGACTATTTTCTGCCCTCTTCACCATAACCTGTTGATAATTAGAGCATGTGAAGGATTGAAGCTTTTTTTTGATCTTTTATTTTAAGTAGAAGAGAGTTTCAGGCTCTCTAAAAGGGTAATAGCATACTAATAAAAGGGATTGGTAAACGGACGACAAAATGAACAAAAAGAATACCATTCCACAACTTTTAGGGGTGAGTCGTAATTGATGTAAAGTTCTTCCTCTTTAGGCTAACGAAATTATATGCATAGCCCCCGGGGGTTATCGGGTGAGTCCAACGAAGCCGAGGGTAAAGAGTCGTTAGAGCTACCTGAAAAAACAGCTTCAACTCAACTTTCTAAAAACGAATCATGATAATTTTTTCTTTATAAAAAGTGACTCCTTAACTCTAAAAGAGCAAGAAAGAAAAAAGTATCTCAATACCCTATTCCCAAGCAAAGTTAAAGATTTCATCTCTTAAAAAGAGAAAAATGACAAACCATAGTTCCAGTTTATTTGTTTACATTTGTACCTAATAACCGTGCTAATGTTTAATTAATGAATAGAAAAAAAATCCGCTGGGCAATTTGGACAGTTGCCTCACCTTTCATATTGTTCATTTTACTAGCCATCTTTATTTACCTACCCCCAATTCAAAATTTCTTGGTAGATAAAGCTGCGCAATATGCATCTCAATCCTTGGGAATGCAGATTAAAGTAGGGCGTATAGCCCTCTCCTTCCCCCTAAACCTAGTTGTAACTGAAGTAGAGGCCTTTTCAGAAGAGGCGGATACACTGCTTCAACTCAAACGATTTCAAGCCAATATCGAGCTACTTCCTTTATTAAAAAAGAGGGTTGAAATAGAGGAAATTTCACTCAATGGAGTAAAGGCAAACAGCGCTAATTTCATACCAGGGATGCAGATTTCAGGGGAGATTGGTGAGCTATTTCTTTTGAGTAGAGGCGTTCTTTTGGAAAAAGAGGAGGCAACAATCAATAAATTATTACTAAAAGATAGTAAAATAAGTCTTTGTCTCAACGATTCAACCCCTGCTGACACGACCAAAAGTGACACCGTTTTTTGGAAACTTTTTTTAAACAATATAGAGCTAGATAATGTCGCTTTTGCCATGCAAATGCCACAAGATTCACTCTCTTTAAATAGCTATTTGGGAAAAGCTGAATTAAAGGGTGGATTGGTGGACTTGCATCAAGCAGCCTACTCACTTCAAAGTTTCCTTATTAAAGATGGGGAAGTGAAAATGGATCAGGGGGAGTTACCTAAAGCTGACCCGATAGACAAACAGCTAAAATTCGACCCTTCTCATCTTCATATTAAACAGATTCAGGTTCAACTAGACTCTCTTTACTACAAAGAGCGAGATATACATGCCACGATTCTGAATCTATCCATGCGGGAACAATCGGGCATTGAGCTCGCCTCAACAAAGGGGAAAATAAACTCAAATGAGAAGGTTATACGCCTCTCTGCTTTGAAAGTAGAGACACCCTCATCCTATCTTGAAGCCGATGCGTCCATTGATTGGGAAGTACTTGAAGGTGGAAAAGAGGGTTGGATTACTGCACGGATTATGGCTGATATAGCTAAGCCAGATGCATCACTCTTTATGCGTGGCATTATGGAGGATGAATTTATCCAACAATACCCCTCAGAACCTTTTCGCTTACGAGCAGGAATCGATGGTACACTGACAAAATTAAAGCTGACCAATCTTCAAGCTACAATGCCAACTGCCTTCAATCTATCGATGAAGGGGGAGTTGGTGCATTTAACAGACAGTACACTCCGTGGAGGAGCTATCAAATTAGAAGCTGAAACGGAGGATCTCCACTTTATAGAGAGCCTAGTAACAGGAGTAAAAATCCCATCGGGCAATCGTTTGAATGGGAACTTTTCAATCAAAGGAAATCAACTCTTAACTGATTTGATATTGGCTCAACCACATACCAATACTCACAATGCATTGGATACGCTACTGATCTATGCAGGAAATGATTCTCTTTCGCTAAAAGATGAGTTCAAGCTAAAACACGCAGCTCGTTTAATTGCAGGATACAACTTGGCTAGTACTGCCTACCAAGTGGAGATGGCAGTTAATAAGTTTGATTTGAATCAATACCTACCAAACGATTCTCTATATACATTGTCTCTTCACTTAGAGGCAAAAGGGTCTGGATTTGATCCACTATCACCTGCTACAAAGCTAGAGGCTTATGCGGTTATGGATGAGTTTAGATATGCATCCTACAATTTTTCTGGAGTCCAACTATCAGTAGCCAAAGAGAAAGAGAAAATAACAACTCGTTTAACTGCTAAAAACAGGGAACTGGATGTAACAGCCAATATAGATGCAACATTAAATCAAAAACATCTAGCAGCTCAACTGCTACTAGATGCAAAAATGATCGATTGGGACGCCCTCAGATTGAGTCAGGTCAATCTAAACACAGCACACCTACTTAAATTAGAGGTCGAGAGCGACTTAAAGAATAGTCTATCCGTCAAGACAGCACTGCTTAATAACCGTTTCACGACAGATAAGCAAACTGTTACTTCCAAAGATTTATATGCTAGATTCCACACACAGAATGATTCAGTCATTGCCTATATGCAATCAGGTGACTTGGAATTGAAATTCAAAGCCTTGGGAGGAATAGATCCATTTATAGCGCAATTAAATCGTTTTACAACCAAAGCTACAGAACAGTGGAAACTAAAACAGATCAACCAAGAGCTCTTAAAGGAGCTGTATCCTACAATGGAGTTCAAATTAAGATCAGGAAAACAGAATCCAATCTATAACATACTATCTGCGAATCAACTTGCCTATGACAATCTGCAGGTGCATTTAGGCACATCACCTGCAAATGGTTTAAAGGGGAATTTAACCGTCAAAGGTTTTCATACGGATAGCTTGACACTGGATACGATCTCGATGAATATCACACAAGAGGGGAAAGTGATTCGATTAGCAAGCAATGTAATTAGTGAGTCCAATCCCAAACAAGAGGGCTTTGAAATAAAATTAGATGGTGAACTAGATGCCAACCAATTTAAGATTTTACTACAACAACTCAATGCACGCAAAGAGAAAGGTGTCTACTTAGGAGTTGATGTTCTTTTAGAGAAAGAAGGCATTCGAGTGGGACTATTCCCAGAAGAACCAACAATTGTGTATCGACCCTTCAATTTGAATCAAGATAACTACCTCTTCCTAAGTAATAAGGGGTGGATGGAAGGCAATATCCAAATGTATGATGAAAAGGGATCTGGACTTCACCTATTTACTTCACAAGAAGATTCAACAGCACTCCACGATCTATCATTGGGATTGTATAAGATTGACCTAAAAGAGTTCCGCCGGATAATACCCTATATGCCTAACATAGAGGGTATACTTGGAGTGAATGCACACTATGTAGAGACAGAAGGTAATCAAACCTTAAGTGCAGACATACAGGTGGATCAATTTAAATACGAGAACAGCAATTTGGGTAATTGGGAACTAAGTGCTGTTTATCTACCAAGAGAGGGTAAAGGACATTCGATAGATGGGTATATTATTCATGATGAAGTAGAGGTGGCTAAATGGGGAGGAATCTACCTTCCTGAGAAAGGAGAAAAAGGAGGTATTCATGCAGGAATTAAACTTCAGAAATTCCCAATGAACATAGCAAATCCTTTCATACCTGACCAATTAGCAGAATTAAGTGGTTCACTTAATGGCACTTTAACAGCGAAAGGAGATCCATTGAAGCCTATACTAAATGGTGATTTGGCTCTTGACTCTGCATCTATTTATATGCCTGACTATTCTGCAAACTTTAGGTTTGACAACCGTCCCATAAAGATGGATAATAGCAAACTGGTTTTTGATCAGTTTTCGATCTTTACCAAAGGAGAAAATCCATTTACAATAGACGGAACAGTAGATTTGACCAATGTCGAACAGGTAAAGGTCGATTTAAATCTAAATGCGGCAAACTACGAACTGCTAAACGCACCCAAGACAAAACGGGCTATGGTATTTGGTAAAGTCTATGTAGATATTCATACCACCATCCGAGGAACTGTAGAGGAGCTAGTAATGCGAGGAAATATGAATTTGTTGGGAAAAACGAATATCACCTATGTTATGAAGGATGCACCACTTACCGTGAATGACAGACTGAATGACTTGGTAGAATTTGTCAACTTTAACGATACAATCAGTTACGAAAAGGAAGGATTAAACATTGTATCAATCAATGGTATGGATATAGCTATGACTATTAATATAGATCAAATGGCTCAAGTTCAAGTCTCTCTCACGCCAGATGGCTCGAACTACGTATCGCTGGAGGGTGGAGGAAATCTCTCTTTCCAATATACACCACGTGGTGAAATGTTACTTTACGGAAGATATTCACTTATTAGCGGGGATATGAAGTACCAAATACCTGTCATTCCACTAAAAAGCTTTAAAGTGCTAAACGGAAGTTTTGTCGAATGGACCGGTAACCCTATGAACCCAACGATGAATATTACTGCTACAGAATCGGTACGAGCATCAGTTGCAGAGGAGGGAAAACCAAGTCGAATGGTATCATTTAATACAGGAGTTCACATCTCACAACAATTGGAAAATCCTGGACTAAACTTTGTATTATCTACACCCGAAGATGCTGTATTACAAGACAAACTCAATTCGTTGAGTGCAGAAGAACGTGGGAAGATGGCTGTAACCATGCTGGTTACAGGTATGTACATCGGTGATGGAGGAGGTTCATCAGGCTCCTTCAATACGAACAGTGCCTTGAACTCTTTCTTACAAAGTGAAATTTCCAATATCGCTGGTAAGGTTCTTGACATCAACCTAGGTATGGAGACTGTAGGGGATGAAGCAAGTGGAGGCAAACGAACTGACTATAATTTTCAATTTGCTAAACGTTTTTGGAACAACCGCTTCCGAATTGTCATTGGAGGAACAGTATCAACAGGTGGTGAGAATGCCAATCAAGGAAATAGCTTTATTGATAACATTGCCATAGAATATCGCCTAGATCAAAGCGGTATGCGCAACGTAAAACTATTTCATAGCAAAAACTATGAAAGTATCCTAGAGGGAGAAATCATAGAAACGGGTGTCGGCTTGGTTCTTCATCGAAAAATGAGTAAGTTGAATGAATTATTTATCTTCAAACAAAAGAAAAAATGATATTGAAAGCTATATATAGCAAACGAAACCTCTTGGCAGCAATTATTCTCTTTTTGACTTCTTGCTCTACAACAAAGCATTTAGCAGAAGGTGAACAACTGTATGTGGGAATAAAGAAAACAGAGATTCTAAACCCTGATAAAAGTGAAACAGGAAGCAAGGCATTGGCAGAGGTAGAAGCAGCCTTGGCTTATGCTCCCAATCACTCCTTACTAGGAAGTAGCTCGTTGAGATTTCCCATCCCCTATGGGCTTTGGATGTACAATGGTTTGTATCGATATGCCGAAACAAAGGGAATTGGTAATTGGTTCTACCGCCGATTAGCTGCTACACCCATCTATTTATCATCAGCCAATCCTGACACGCGTGTAAAGATTGGTACAAACTTGCTGCGTGAATATGGATTCTTTAATGGAAAAGTATCCTACTCTGTCGACACACTCAAGAATAAGAAAAAGGTTAAATTGAATTACAAAATAGAGATGAATGAGCCCTATTTTCTTGATTCAATCAGCTATATAAACTTTCCTGAACGAGCAGATACACTCATTCGAAGAACAGATGAGAAAAGCACTATAAAAAAAGGTGATAATTTTAGCGTCGCTAAATTAGAAGAAGAGCGACAACGATTAAGCACACTTTTCCGTAATCGAGGCTATTTTTACTTTCGCCCCGAATTTATAACCTACCGAGCAGATACAATTCAAAAGCCTGGTTCGGTACAGTTGCAAATCACACCCAAACGAGGTTTGCCAGAACAGGCACATCAAACCTATCGAATAGGAAAGACCATTGTACACCTAACTGGATACAACGGAGAAGAGCCAACAGATTCTCTTACCTACAAAGATTTGATTATTCATTATCACGGTAAAAAACCCGGTATACGAGAAAATGCCTTGAGAAGAAGGCTCTATTACCGTGAAGGGATGTATTACTCACAGGCCCTGCAAAACTATTCACAAGAGTCATTGGCTAAACTAGGCGTATTTAAGTATGCCGAGTTTCGATACTTGCCCCAAAACAATTTGCCCACCTCTGACACGCTTGATGTGCACATCAATGCAATGTTTGATTTGCCTTACGATGGTGAATTGGAGTTCAATGTAAAAAACAAAAGCACGAATCAAATAGGTCCAGGAGCTGTATTTAGCCTAACACGTAGAAACTTTTTAAGAACAGCTGCAAAACTCTCTTTCCAAGTAAAGGGTTCTTATGAGTGGCAAACGCGTGCAGTAGGGGGAACTAGTAAGAAGTCTACTTTAAACTCTTATGAGCTAGGCCTCTCTTCTTCACTCGACTACCCTCGCCTATTGCTACCTTGGAACAGTTCGCGCGAAAATAAAGCCTTCTTCCCTGCACAGACTAGCTTTAAATTGTATGTTGAACAACTAAACAGGGCACGTTTCTTCAAAATGCTTTCATTTGGAGGAAACATAACCTATGATTTTCAATTCAAACGAAATTGGAAACACTCTTTCACCCCTTTTAGACTAACATTCAATACATTGCAGACTACAACAGCCGATTTTGACTCAATTATGAACAGTAATAGATCGTTGGCTTTAAGTTTGGGTGACCAATTTATCCCAGCTATGGGTTATACAGTTACTTATGACAATGCATCGCTAAATAAGAAAGATCAATTGTGGTGGCAAGCTTCTATAACTTCAGCGGGTAACATCACTTCACTGATTTATGCAGCCTTTGGAAAGGGGCTAAAAGAGAGTGATAAAAAATTACTAAACAACCCCTATGCACAATTTCTCAAGTTCACATCAGAGGTAAGACACCTCCATAAAATAACAGAGAAACAGCATTTAGCCTCTAGGTTTATGGTAGGAGCACTTTTTGCCTATGGAAATCAATCAATTGCTCCCTACAATGAACAATTCTATATAGGAGGTGCCAATAGTATACGTGCATTTACGGTTCGATCTTTAGGACCAGGGAGCTATAGACCTGATGAAAAAAATACATACGGTTATATAGACCAAACGGGTGATTTAAAATTAGAAGCAAACGTAGAATACCGCTTTCCTATTCTAGGAAGCTTATACGGTGCTATCTTTTTAGATGCGGGAAACGTCTGGCTACTGAAAGAAAATAAGGATTTACCCAACTCAAGATTTAAAGGTGATGGAATATTAAATACGATTGCTCTAGGAACAGGAGCTGGTATACGCTATGATTTAACCTTTTTAGTAATCCGGTTAGATTTAGGAGTAGCACTTCATGCACCCTATGATACGGGTAAAAGTGGATACTACAACATACCGAACTTTAAAGATGGGTTAGGTTTACACTTTGCTATTGGCTATCCTTTTTAGCATACATTTGACCCAGTCCTCCCCTTTTTGTCTATTCTCTTTGCAATACAGTCGTTATATTTTTTAACTTTGCAGACAGTATAAAATGTGTATCTTATTAAAAAACAGTCTATGAAACCTACTTTATTTTTATTGGCAGCTGGTATGGGTAGCCGTTATGGTGGCTTAAAGCAATTGGATGGTTTGGGCCCTAATGGCGAAACAATAATGGATTACTCGATTTACGATGCAATTAATGCTGGTTTTGGTAAACTAGTATTCGTTATCCGTGAAGAGTTTGAAAAGGATTTCCGCGAAAAAATCATCTCTAAATACGAAGGACATATCCCCTGCGAATTGGTGTTCCAAGCCATCAACTCACTTCCAGCAGGTTTTACTTCTCCCAAAGAACGTGTTAAACCTTGGGGAACAAATCATGCAGTTATGATGGGAGCAACTGTGATTAACGAGCCATTCGCAGTGATCAATTGCGATGACTTTTATGGTCGTGACTCTTTTCAAGTGATGAGCAACTTCCTTATGGCTCTACCTGAAAATGCTAAAAACATCTACTCAATGGTGGGCTTCCGTGTAGGAAACACATTGAGTGAGAGTGGAACAGTTTCACGTGGTGTGTGTAGCACAACTGAAAACAATTTACTAACTTCAGTAGTAGAACGCACTAAAATACAGCGTTTGGAGGGTGAAGTCAAATATCAAGATGAAAAAGAAGAGTGGATTACCATTGGAGACAATACACCTGTTAGTATGAATTTTTGGGGCTTTACACCTGACTACTTCGCTTACAGTGAAGAGTTTTTCAAAGTATTTTTGAGTGATCCTAAAAATATGGAAAATCTAAAAAGCGAATTTTTCATTCCTTTGATGGTCGATAAATTGATTAATAACCAAACTGCGACAGTTGAGGTACTTGATACAACAAGCAAATGGTTTGGTGTCACTTATCCAGAAGATCGTCAAAGCGTGGTTGATAAGATTGCAGCATTAATTGAAGCAGGTCAATATCCTGCTAAGTTATTCTAAGTTATTCAACCTAAGTAGTCAACAATCGCTGTACATTTTAGGGATGTCTCGATTGGTCTGCTATAAACAGTGCTTAGCTACGTATTCTAAATGATCATAAATCAATTGGGATACGTAGCTAAGTCTTAAATGAAGTGCACCTCTTCAAAAGAGTGCATCGTTTTTAAGTTGTCGATAATTAAAATGAGCACAACTCTACTGAAGGATTAACTGTAAAACGTTTCGTTTGACCCACCTAAGCAGTTAGTATCATTCAATTAGAACGACATCCTAAAAAATCTTTTTTTTACAATTTAAGCGAGCTTAAGCGATTTCGTAATTTAATTCTTATTCGTTTAGAGAGAAAGAACTTTTTCACCCAAAGGTTAGAGATGAACTAAATAGAGCATTCACAACTGGATGTTATCAACCAGATTCTTTTCATCCATCTTACATTCACATTATCAAGCTATTAAATATTAATCAAACAGAAAATTGAGCCATTCAAAAGCTCTTTTATCATTTTCTTTTTAATCACCTGACTCGTCAGCAATTATTAATTTTTTCTAAAAGAGTGACATTGGCAAGCTCTTTGCAGCAAAATAGCTGTATATTTAACTTATAATCATTAAAACGTATTGGAATTATGTATTGGATATTATTTATTGTAATCGCTATTGTTAGCTTCTTTATTCAAAGAAACTTAACTAATAAGTTTGAGAAATATTCCAAAATCCCTTTGGACAATGGAATGACAGGGAAAGATGTAGCTATTAAAATGCTACAAGACAACGGTATATATGATGTACAAGTTGTTAGTACGGGAGGGATGTTGACAGATCATTACAATCCCACAAACAAAACAGTAAACCTAAGCGAAGCAGTCTACGGAAGCTACAGCGTTGCAGCTGCAGCAGTAGCAGCACATGAGTGCGGACATGCAGTACAACACGCTACTGCTTATGCTCCTCTTAAAATGCGTTCGGCACTGGTACCAATTGTACAATTCTCCTCTTCTATTTTAAGTTGGGTATTGCTAGGAGGTATCATATTGGTAAACTCTTTTCCACAGTTGCTATTAGCAGGTATTGTTTTGTTTGCAATGACAACCCTATTCAGCTTCATCACACTACCGGTTGAAATTAATGCTAGTCACCGTGCATTGGTGTGGTTAAGTAGTGCAGGCATAACGAATGTTTACAACCACAAGGGAGCAGAAGATGCACTTCGTTCTGCTGCTTATACTTACGTTGTTGCTGCATTAAGTTCACTAGCTACACTCATATACTACGTTATGATTTATATGGGAAAACGCAACTAAACTTATAAAAAAAAGCTAGAAGGTGTGGACTTAACTCTACACCTTCTAGCTTTTTTAATGAAAAAAATAGAATATCTCACTGGCAGTGGATAGAGGCTCACGATTTATTTCTAGCACTCATTTCAATAAAAAAGAGCCTTTCCTAAGAATCTTATAAGCTAGAAATCAAGAGAATGATGACCAATAGCTGCCACAGAACAGACTCTATGAAGAGGATAGATCTCAATAGATAAATGTTTTTTTTAAAAAAAAGTGCTCTTATTTCAAGGATTAGATTTGTTTCTTTTAAAAAAAAGAGTACCTTTGCAATGCAATTACGGGAGTAGCTCAGTTGGTAGAGCACCGGTCTCCAAAACCGGGTGTCGGGAGTTCGAGCCTCTCCTCCCGTGCATAATTTAAGAGCTGTAAGTTATAGACTTACAGCTCTTAATGCATTTAGTAGAACCTTGTTCGTTCACCTCAAGTTTGGACTGAATTTTACCGATTGTCGCCCAGTAGAAAAGAATAAATAGCTATTCGAAATTTCAATAATTACAATGCAGGCGAATGATTGCCCTTATTAGATCCACTCGGATGCTTCGAGCAGCTACCTCCTATCATTGCTTGAATTGAATGAAAGCTTTTACCACAGTACTTACAAGTATACTTACTCTTTTCACTACCCTCATACAGTTTGTGATTCCCCTTATTGGAGCCATTGGGGTGGCGAGGACAAGTGCTGTTCAAAAGTAGTCGCGCATTCGGAAACTTATGACCACAGTATTCACAATAAACACTCTTTGTAGCAGTTTGCTCCACGGAAGCAGAGTCTGCATATAAATTGGTCAACATAGCACACAGGCAAATCAAAAAACAAAAAACAACTTTTTTCATACATCTTCTTTTTACTGTTTGATACAATTCTACTTTTACATGCAAACCAATTCCTATCATATTAGTTTTATTGCTTTCCAATAAAACTAAATGCCTTTAGAATATCGTGCAAAAAACGCTCCACACTCCGATTTGTGATTGCCTATTGACTATTTTAAGAGTATCGAGGCTCTCGAAAAATGGCTGGGGATGCTCCATTTTATGCACTCTATCTTATACATATCGCTTGTTTTTCCTATAATAGAATCCATTAGAGAGTAAATAAGATTCAAATTAGGTTTACTCTATTGAGTTTATCAAGAAAACATTAGCTAGCGAAAGGAAAACCCCTCTCAAAAGAATCAACAATCCATTGATTATCAGTCAACATAATAACTCCCTCTCTTTTACCGGACAGCAATAATTACTTTTCAAGAGTATATCTATACATAGCTCTCCTATCATTTATGAAACGATAGGAGAGCTAAACTATATGCTTTTGCTAAAACATGAAAAGCCAAAACAACTTAATAGTAACGGTCTATTGTGGCAATGACCTTATTTTGCCTGAATGTAATTAACAATCCAAGCACCTACCTCTTTAGTACCATATTTAGCACCACCTTCTACTTGAATCTCAGGTGTACGCACCTCAGCATCAAGTGATGCATCGACTGCTTGGCGAACCAAATCACCCTCTTCTTGCAAGCCAAAATATTCGAACAGCATCGCTACCGATAGAATTTGCGCCAATGGGTTGGCAATATTCAATCCTTTAGCTTGTGGCCAAGATCCATGAATTGGTTCAAAAACAGGAGTACCCTCGCCTGTAGAAGCAGAAGGCAACAAGCCCATAGAACCACTAATCACTGAACCTTCGTCTGTTAAGATATCTCCAAATGTATTTTCAGTTACCATTACATCGAAGAATGCTGGTTCTTGAATCATCCGCATCGCTGCATTATCTACATACATATAGTCTGTAGTCACTTCAGGATAGCTAGGTGCCATCTCTTGAGCTATTTGTCTCCACAAGCGAGAAGATGCCAATACATTTGCTTTATCAACCACAGTTAAGTGCTTGCGACGCATCATTGCATATTCGTATGCCACTTTCAATATACGCTCAATTTCAGGGCGTGTATACATATTGGTGTCATACGCCTTGTCATTGTCTTGATATTTTTCACCGAAGTACATACCTCCTGTAAGTTCACGAATACATACAAAATCAGCCTTCTCCACCAATTCAGGACGCAAAGGTGATTTGTGAATCAAACATTTAAATGTTTGTACAGGACGTACATTGGCAAACAAACCCAATTTTTTGCGCATAGCTAATAACCCTTGTTCAGGACGAACTGTTGCAGTAGGATTGTTATCAAATTTAGGATCACCAATAGCAGCAAATAAGATAGCATCTGCGTTTTTACACACTTCATGCGTAGCTTCGGGATAAGGATCTCCCACTGCATCGATAGCAGCAGCACCACATATAGCGTGTTCAAAACTTACTTTATGTCCAAACTTTTGACAAACGGCATCCATTACCGCTACACCTTGTTCTGCAATCTCTGGTCCGATACCATCACCGGCCAATACAGCAATTTTCATTTCCATATTCTATTCTCTATTTATTTATTTTGTCTATTTTCCTTCCGCTCATGCCATTGATTATAGTTCAATAGATTCACGATATTCAGTACTCATATCTAGAATTAAGCTATTCATCTTATTATCCGATTGAAAATAGTCTCACTCAGATAGTAAAAACTGATGGCATCAATTAATCGTATTCACTTACCTACCCCAAAAGAGAGTTATACTGTAAAGTAAAAACCACCTCCTTATAGCTGTACTCCTATCGCTAATGATAGGCAATAAAACAACAACGCGTGAAGCGAGTACAATTATATAGATAATCCACCTTATAGCTCTGGTTCTAATATATTAAGCATTTTAAGTGTCGCTTTGATAGCAGCCTCCGTTTGGTCGGCATCTAAACCACGAGTCCGAAGGATTTTTCCTTCAAAGCTCCAAGTGATAACCGTTTGTACAAATGCATCTGTACGTCCACCAGTAGGAATAGTCACAGCATAGTTGGTAAGCATTGGGAATTTACGCCCTAATGTATCCTTATAAACTTTGCGAAGTGCACGAACAAAAGCATCATACTGACCATCTCCACTTGAACTTTTTTCATATTCTACCCCATTAATTTCTATCTTCAGTGCTGCCATGGGTCGAAGTCCGTAAGCCAG
This sequence comes from Phocaeicola sp., assembly GCA_051658485.1. Classification (GTDB taxonomy): domain Bacteria; phylum Bacteroidota; class Bacteroidia; order Bacteroidales; family Bacteroidaceae; genus Phocaeicola. Next base: position 9,450 of record JBOFMR010000214.1, on the reverse strand, counting down.
ATTCATAATGTAACTTTTCAGCTTCACCTTATCGTCTGACACACCATGTTTCAACACATCAGAAACAATGTAAGGAAGATCTTCTTGAGTTACCAGTTCCTTCTTATCGCCCAATTCGATGATTCGTTCTGTAACTTTACGCATAGATTCTTCATCCAATTCCAGCCCCAAATCTTCTAGATTCTTCCGAATATTGGCTTTCCCACTTGTTTTTCCCAATGCATATTCACGCTTACGTCCAAAACGTTCAGGCAATAGCTCATTGCAATACAAGTTATTCTTATTATCGCCATCAGCATGAACACCTGCTACTTGTGTAAAGACATTCTCGCCCACGATGGGTTGATTAGCAGGGATAGTAATACCCGAATAGGACTCTACCACACGACTTACATCATTTAAGCGACTCTCATCAATATTTGTATTGGCACTAAAATGGTCTTTTAGAATAGCTTGCACACTTGAAAGAGGTGCATTTCCTGCTCGCTCTCCTAAGCCGTTGATGGTGGTGTGCAATCCAGCCACCCCACTCAATACAGCCGCCAACACATTGCTCACGGCGAGGTCATAGTCATTGTGTGCATGAAAGTCAAAATGAAGCGTAGGATAGCGCTTTTTCATCTTTCGCATAAACTCAATCACCTGCAACGGATTTAAGATCCCCAATGTATCGGGCAACATAAAGCGTTTAATTGATGTTTCCTGCAAGGCATCTACTATTTGAAACACATATTCAGGTTTATCCTTCATACCACTGCTCCAATCCTCAAGGTATACATTGACCGAAAGACCTTGAGAGTTGGCATAATTTACCACCTCAATGATTTCGCGTATGTGTTGCTCAGGCTCTTTTTTCAATTGCTGTGTACAGTGTTTGTAAGAACCTTTACACAACAAGTTCATCACCCGACAACCTGTGTTATGAATCCAATCTACCGAATTCTTTCCATCTACAAAACCTAGCACCTCTATTTTGTGCAAGAGGTTGTGACGAGCCGCCCAATCACTAATGATACGCACCGCCTCGAATTCTCCATCAGACACACGTGCTGATGCCACCTCAATTCGGTCTACCTTTACATCCTCTACCAAAAGTCGAGCTATCATCAACTTTTCATGAGGGACGAAAGAGACTCCGCTGGTCTGTTCACCATCGCGGAGTGTAGTATCCATTATCTCTACTTGGACGCTTTTTCTTCCCATGCTTCGATCTTTTCTTTGTGACTTACCAAAAAGTCAATATCATCTAGACCATTCATTAAGCAGTGCTTTTTATAGCTATTAATCTCAAAAGATTCACTTTTACCTGTCGCCTTATTTGTGATGGTCTGTGCAGGAAGATTGACTTCCAACTCAGTTTTTGGGTTTGCTGCAATAGATTCAAAGATTTCTTTCAAGAACTCTTCAGTCACTACCACTGGAAGTACGAAATTATTTAATTCATTATTTTTGTGAATATCGGCAAAGAAGCTCGATACGACTACTCTAAATCCATATCCCGCAATAGCCCATGCAGCATGTTCGCGGCTAGAGCCTGATCCAAAATTCTTACCTGCTACCAAGATTTCTCCACTATAAGTGGGATCATTAAAAACGAATTCAGTATTCAATGAACCATCTGGATGGTAACGCCAATCGCGAAAAAGGTTATCACCAAAGAATTTTTCTTCACGTGTAGTCGCTTTCAAAAAGCGAGCAGGGATAATTTGATCCGTATCCACATTTTCGAGTGGAAGAGGAATACAAGTACTTGTTATTGTGTCAAATTTCTGTTTCATAAGAGTGTGGTTTAGGAATTACATCAAACTTCGTGGATCGGTGATTACACCTGTAATAGCAGCTGCAGCAGCTACCAATGGACTGGCTAGTAGTGTACGTGCACCAGGTCCTTGTCTTCCCTCGAAGTTACGGTTACTAGTAGATACAGAATACTTACCTGCAGGAATTTTATCATCATTCATAGCCAAACAAGCCGAACAACCAGGTTGACGGATGGCAAATCCTGCCGCTTCCAACACCTTGTCAAGCCCCTCTTCACGAATTTGCGCATCTACCATCCACGAACCTGGAACCAACCAAGCTATGACATTTTCAGCCTTTTGTTTTCCTGCTACCATTGCAGTAAATGCACGAAAATCTTCAATGCGTCCATTTGTACAAGCACCTAAGAATACATAATCTATTTTTTTGCCCAATAGAGACTCGCCACCTTTGAAGCCCATATACTCCATTGATTTTTGGAATGAAACACTATCCTCAACAGGAATTGTTTCAGTAATACCCATACCCATACCTGGATTGGTACCATACGTAATCATAGGTTCAATATCAGCAGCATTGTAACGAACCTCTTTATCAAAGGTCGCCTCTTCATCACTCTTTAATGTCTTCCAGTAAGCCAACGATTTCTCCCACTCTTCACCAACTGGCGCATTTTCTCTACCTTTAATATATTCAAAAGTAACTTCGTCTGGAGCAATCATTCCCCCACGAGCACCCATTTCTATGCTTAAATTACAAAGAGTTAGACGTCCCTCCATACTTAAGTTACTCACCGTTTCACCCGCATATTCAATGAAGTAACCTGTAGCACCACTCGTAGTCAATTTGGCCATCATGTAAAGAGCCAAATCTTTAGCTGTTACCCCTTTCTTTAGTTCACCATCTACTGTAATACGCATTGTCAATGGACGAGATTGCAAAATACATTGCGAAGCCATCACCATCTCTACCTCACTAGTACCAATACCAAAAGCAATTGCTCCCATGGCACCGTGCGTAGAAGTATGTGAATCTCCACAAACAATCGTCATCCCGGGTAGTGTTAATCCACGTTCTGGACCAACAACGTGTATAATTCCATTTCGTTTATCAAGCATACCAAAGTGTGCTACTCCAAAATCGGAAGCATTCTTAGCCAACGTATCTACCTGGTTTTTAGAAACAGGGTCTTCAATTGGTTTATCTTGATCGTGAGTAGGTGTATTGTGGTCGGGCATACAGTAGATGCGATCAGGACGAAAGCATTTTAATCCACGCTCACGCATTCCTGCAAAAGCCTGTGGACTAGTCACCTCGTGACAATACAAACAATCTATGTAAAGTTGCGTAGGACCCTCTGGCACATTTTGTACTACGTGAGCATCCCAAATTTTATCAAATAATGTATTCGCCATATTCAATATCTCGTTTATTATCTTTTAAATTTATTAATACAATCAATATAGGCTTCAGCCGAAGCAGCAATGATATCTGTATTTGCTCCAAATCCATAATAGATTTGATTGTCATATTCTACCTGCATATGCACCTTACCAATATCATCACTTCCCTTACTTATCGCTTGAATAGTGAATTCCTTAACGATCATTTGTCTATCTATGATTTTCTTTAATGCCTTAATTGCAGCATCAACAGGACCATTTCCACTGGCAGCAGCTTCAAACTTCTCACCTGAAATATTCAATCCCACACTAGCTACAGCACGAACGCCAACACCACTTGTCACTTGCAAGTAATCCAACTTGATGCAGTTATTCGTATTTCGATCAGCATCTGCTAAAACCAAAATATCATCATCACTTATATCTTTTTTCTTATCAGCAAGTTTCAAGAACTCCTCATATACATGATCAAGCTTTTCTTGCTCTAACTCCACACCTAACACCTGCAAACGATGCTTCAATGCAGCACGACCACTACGCGCTGTCAATACAATTGCGTTATCATCAATCCCTACATCTTTTGGATTCATAATTTCGTAAGTCTCTACATGCTTCAAAACCCCATCTTGGTGAATACCCGAAGAGTGTGCAAAAGCATTACGTCCCACAATTGCTTTATTGGGTTGTACAGGCATATTCATCAAACTAGAAATCATACGACTTGTAGGGTAAATTTTCTGAGTATTGATATTGGTTTGAACATCTATCGTACTGTGGCATTTAATAATCATAGCAACCTCTTCCAATGAAGTATTACCAGCGCGCTCACCAATACCATTCATTGTAACCTCTACCTGACGAGCCCCATTCATAACCCCACTGATTGTGTTTGCAGTAGCCATACCCAAATCATTGTGACAGTGCGTAGAAAGAATAGCGCGATCTACGTTACGCACATTTTCCATCAGGTATTTAATTTTTGCTCCGTATTGGTCAGGCAAACAGTATCCCGTAGTATCAGGGATATTAATAACTGTAGCACCTGCTTTGATGACTGCTTCTACCACACGAGCCAAATATTCATTGTCCGTACGGCCTGCATCTTCTGCATAAAATTCAACATCTTCAACATACCGCTTAGCGTATTTAACAGCAGCTACCGCACGTTCAATAATCTCTTCACGATTGGAATTAAATTTAAAACGAATGTGGGAATCTGAAGTACCAATACCGGTATGAATTCTCTTATTCTTTGCAAATTTCAAAGCATCTGCAGCCACATCAATATCTCTCTCTACTGCACGAGTCAACGCACAAATAGTAGGCCATGTTACCGCCTTTGATATTTCAATAACCGAATTAAAATCACCTGGACTAGAGATTGGAAATCCTGCTTCAATCACATCAACTCCCAAAGATTCCAATTGCTTGGCAACCTGAATCTTCTCCACCGTATTTAACTGGCAACCAGGAACTTGCTCTCCATCTCGTAGAGTTGTATCAAATATAAATAATCTGTCACTCATATATAAATTTATTAGGGTTCATTTTATATCTATTTTTTTGTTTTTTTATCAGAAAAAAAGCCTTTCGCACCAAGAAGTGAGAAAGGCTTGTGTATATATTTACTCATATTTTTATGCACAATACTCACTTCTTGCCGCTTGTATCAGCAGAAGAATAATACCACATAGTAAAATCTGAATAAATAGAAAGTTCATAAACTCGTTGTTTTTTTATTAATAATGCAAATGTAAGTATATTTTCGAAACCACAAAAAGAATCGTTCGTTTTTCAACACTTGAAGTATTGATTTTCAAAATAAAGATTCAAATACATAACAATTTAATCCCAACAAGGTGATAAAATTAGAATTAATCTCACAAATAACACTTCTACTTAGAATTATGTGAAGCACCAAATAAGAATCAAACCAATCGTTTTGTACTCCACTCTGAAGGTGATGAATCACATCCTATGGTTTCATGAATAATTAAAAGCATACTACCTACTGCATATAAAAAAACATCTAGTTCGCTCTACGATAATACAATAATTACTGCTATCTACTTAATACCCTAACAAATCAAGCAATTCATTTGGCTTAGGCATATTAACAAAGAGTTTTTTATCTCGAAGATTCTTATCAGCAAGAAATTTAATGGTTAAATCACTACGATTGGTAAAGAGTCCATTGAAATAGGGAGGAGTAAATCTTTCCTTTTGACTCTCTGTTCTATTCTCTCCAAAGTAGTAGTTCATTTGCTCATCCGTATCAAATGAGTAGGGATGATTCAAAAGACGTGCTTTAATAATGAGTTCATTTTGCCAAGGGTGATTTAGCTCATCGTAATTATTGGGTGCACCTGCAATGGATGGACCCATAATATGTGCTTTATTTTTAATTGCAAAATTAATATAACCCGCATAACCAATTGGTGAATCATAGCCAGCTGGATCATCTTCTTTCCAAAGTAAAAAACAAGTAGGAATTTCTCCTTTAAAAGAGGTTGCAACCCTACTTAAACTCTCTTTCGAAAAAGTTTGCAGAATGACTTTCCCATTTGTATTTCCCACATTAACCTTTCCATCTTTGTAAAAAGGTTCATTTTCATTTGCTCGTTGAGTTATGATATTCATGCCCAAGCGATCTAACTCATCATAAACGATCTGCTCAAAGTGTTCAGGATTTAGGAGAGGCTCTTTAAATTCAATATAGATACCGGGTAAATTTCCACTAAAGACATCGTCATCTACATATTCAAATTCATACTTTACCACATCCGATACCCCAGAAGGACCCTTTATCGTTGTTCCAGTCTTTCCAACAATTCGATATACGCGTTGCTTATTAGCATCTCGTTTTAGTTTCTTTCCTTTTGAATAGGCTACCAAATCCTCTAGTGAAGAGACATATTGCGGTACAGAAGAGTACCCTGGACGAGCTCGTTCTGGACTACTTACATTAAACCACGAACCTGCATCGAGAGTAAGCAACTCTTCATAAGTATAAAAGTTGGTCAAGTAAGGCTTAAAATTAGCCTTGTCAGCTTCATACTTTGCAGTAGCTTCCGCTTCACTATAACCAAGTGACAAATAGTAGGCTTTGCGAGTCGCTGGTATTTCGGTTCCAAACTTTTTTTCAATATTGGTCGTACGTGTCAACTTATCATCGTGCATAGCCAATACCACTCCATCTTTAGTCATCTGCAAATCAGCCTCAAGATAGTCAGCACCGATTTCACGTGCCCAGCGATAAGCTGATTCAGTCTCTTCGGGTGTCCAATAAGTTGACCCACGATGAGCCATGACAGCATAAGGTGGTACGTAGTCTCTCACCCGCAGCATAGCACTAGATAGCGTATCAATCTCTACATTGCGTAATTCGTCACTAATACTATCCACTGAATTCCCTCTATCGAAAGAAAACGTTGCAAGCATCAAAGCTCCCAAATATAAAATATTTCCCAACATACTTTTCTTTTTTATTTTTCAACTAAAACAAATATTTCAAGATCATTTCATTTCAATAATAAGTAATCATCAATACGATATTTTGAAACAAGCATAGTTCCTGAAAATTATCAACAAGCATCCTGTCTGATTTATGAGCAACGGGATGTAATACTATCCACATATATAACAGAGAATATCTAAGCTCCCTTCATAACCTAATACCTCTTGTTGATTACTTATCGAAATATCTATAGCACATTCCTATTTGTTTGCTAATAAATATTGTTCCTCCTTATAAGTAAGTGAAACAAAAAATATTGAAAGGGCACATGCTACTAAAAGGAGTATAAAGCCCCAATCCCAGCCAAATTGTCCTACAATTCTCCCCATAGCTATATTTGCCAATATAGCGGTACCAAAGAAGTATCCAAAAAAGCCTGTAAGTCCTGCTGCTGTTCCAGCTGCTTTTTTAGGAGCCAAGTCAAGTGCTTGTACACCAATTAGCATCACTGGTCCATAGATTAAGAATCCGATAGCAATCAAAGCCACAATATCCAATGTTACGCTATCTCTGTTTTTCCAATAAATCAGGATAAAAATAGCGACAAGTGCCATATAGATAATGGTTGTAATAGCTCGACGTCCTTTGAATATTTTATCACTCAACCAACCACAAATGATAGTACCCGGTATAGCAGCCCATTCATAGAGCGAATATGCCCAACCAATTTCTTTGACATCATACCCTTTTACATCCTTTAAATAGGTAGGTGCCCAGTCCAACACACCATAACGAACTAAATAAACAAAGGCATTGGCAAAAGCAATGTACCATAGAATTCGATTATTCAACACATATTTAAAGAAGATCTCTTTACTTGAAAGCTCCTTTTCAAAACTCTTATCGTAATTTTTAGGATAATCCTTCCGATACTCCTCTATTGGAGGGAGCCCACACGATTGTGGCGTATCTCTTACCAAACAGAGTGAGATGAGTGCAACTCCTATTGCCACAACTGCAGGAAAGACAAAAGTACCAATCTGCCATGTACCAAACCAAAGCATACCATAAGCTGCCATAGGACCAATCATCCCTCCACCTACATTGTGTGCAACATTCCAAATAGACATTTTTGTTCCCCGTTCTTTGATAGAGAACCAGTGAGTCATTACCCGCCCACATGGAGGCCATCCCATTCCTTGAAACCATCCCACTAAAAATTGGAGAAGAAACATTGCAATAATAGATGAAGTACCAACATGACTTCCCATAAACAATGTCGCTAGAGCAGCTAAGATAAGTCCCAGAGGAAGAAAGTAACGTGCATTACTTCTATCTGACACCCCTCCCATAATAAATTTAGAGATTCCATAAGCAATCGCATTGGCTGAAAGAGCCAAACCTAAATCGCCTTTGTCAAATCCATTCTCTACCAAATAAGGCATTGCTAACGTAAAATTTTTACGCACAAGATAGTAGCCAGCATACCCAATAAAGATTCCCAGAAAGACTTGTATCCTCTTTTGATTGTATGTGCTATCTATTTTTTCATCATCAATGAGCGGTTTATGTTCCGCTGGTTTTAAAGGGTTCCGCATAGTTCTATTTTTTTAAGTTAAATAACCACTAGGTAATTTTTGGCAATCGTGTAAATATTTCAATTTGTTCTTCTATCCACTCTTCACCCAAGTTACGTTCTGAAGCAATTAATCTTGCCACCTTAGGTGCCACTTTAATAGCCTCCTCTGCATCAATAAAGAGTATTCTTACTCGGCAAGCAAGGAGATCATCTACCGTTAGGCCATCTCTTCTCGAACAGCCCATACTACTTCTGCTGCTGTATAGCTATATTTGGGCAATAGCTTCTCTCCTAGAGCAGGATTCTTTTTAATTAGATCCAAAACCAAAGGTTCATCACTACCATAAACATACATATGATTTTTCAAATCAGGATTGGGGCGATAACCATGAATATGCAATGAAGCAGCGTCAATAGCACAGCCTAAGCCAGTAGCTCCCCCACCTACAATAGCAAGATCCCATATTAAATTACTATCTTTTAGGTGTTTAATACCTGTAGACCTCTTCATAATCTTCAATATTTTAACACAAAATAAGTGTATAAAACAAACATAGTTCTTTTAAATGAGTATTCCAACTCTTTAAACAACTCTAATAATTATAATTTGATTTTTATTTTATTATTTAGACTCTTTAAACTCTAGCAGCATTAGTTAATACAGATATCAAAATAATGAGGCAATACCGAATAATCATACGAATCTAATCCAATGGGAATCTGAGAATCTTTCTATCATAGAGTACAGAGAGTGAAAGGAAAGAGGTATGGATAGTAAACGGTTCCTCTTTAGAGTAAGATAAAAAGGATTAATCACTACGATCTATCGGTAAGCTGAGGAGGTGAATATATAGCTTTACTACTGCAAATGCAGGCTGTGAGAGAGGAACTACGGACTTTACCAGCTACTGCCATCTGGATTCTACACTTTTCAAACTTTATAAAAAGCTATCTATCAAAACTTTTGAGGGTGAGCCCTTTTTTAGAATCTATAATATTGCTGTTCGATAAAAATTAATGCCTTCAGAAAACAGCTCGATTTTTCGGTTTTTCCAAACAATTCAACATTTTGCGACCAATCAAAATCTTTCTTGAATTCCAAAAACCCATTCGTATAAACGCAAAAAAAATCCCCCAGTTCTTGTTAGAACCAGAGGACTTCTCTAAAAACGGCGGCTACCTACTCTCCCACAATCTGCAGTACCATCGGCGTGACAAGGCTTAACTTCTCTGTTCGGAATGGGAAGAGG